>JAIPIQ010000005.1 GCA_021734645.1 Fidelibacterota bacterium
CCCCAGTCTCGGCGTCGCTTCGCAACCGGCCGATCTCTTTGGCGACGAACGCATCCCCGCCGTGCATGTCACGCGCGTGACGCCCCGGGCGTCGGGACTCGACCCGTGGATCACGGTGGCCGTCATCAACTGGGAGGACCATGAGCGCGTGCTCACGGTGCCCATCCCCCCGGAGGCCGGGGAACGCCTGCTGGTCTGGGAGTTCTTCGAACAGCGCTTCGTCGGCCTGTTTCAGCGCGGGGATTCGCTGCCGGTCGCGGTCCCGGCCCATGGGACACGACTGCTGCGCATCGCCGCGTGGGCCGGCCGGTCGCTTGCGCTGCTGGGCACGGACCGGCATTTTTCCATGGGCGGCGTCGAGCTCGCCGACTGGCGCGCGGGCGACAACACGGTCGCCGCCCGCGTGTGCTCGCCCTGGCCCGGCGAATTCACGCTCTGGTTCGCGGCGCCGGGGCGGGACTCCGGCGCGCCGCAAATTATCGCGCGTCGCGTGCGCGACGGCGATCTACTCAATGAAAGGAATGACAGATGAAGACTCCCCAGTCCAACCGGCCGCCGATCATGACCGACGGTCACGCGGCGCACGCCCTGAACGGGACGGATGGCGCCCGCGCCTTCACGCTCGTCGAATTGCTGGTGGTCATCGCGATCATCGGGTTGCTGATCTCCCTGCTGGCGCCGGCGCTCAAATCAGCACGGGAGAGCGCGGAATCGGTCCGCTGCATGGCGGAACTACGCGAGATTGGCGTGGCCGCCCAGCATTTCGCCACCGACAAGGGCGGCTCGCTGCCTGGACGGTTCTTCTACGCCGCCGATCCCGGCTATGCGGAAAAGTACAGCCTGACGCCCTACCTGGGCATCTCCCGCCCCACCAATGACCCGACCGTATTCACCTGCAAGCAGATGTACGCCCGCTGGCCCAATTACCGAGGCTACGGCCGGACGCGCGCAATCAATTATTACGGCTACCGCTGGACCCAAAGCGATCCAACCAAGTCGGCGACGGATCCCAAGAACCAAAAGAACGCGCTGCCCCCCAACTTCTTCCACTCCATCAGGGCGCCTTCCCGGATGTTCTTCGTGGCCGACAGCGTCCACTTCGTGGCGTTCCCTGCGGCCGGCGCCGGCTACTATTACTACTCCGGTACCCGCCTGGTTGACTTCGCCCGCCAGACCGCCGACTACCCCGAGCGCTACCTTCACACGGGCCGGATCAATATCTGCTTCATGGACGCGCATGTCAGCGGCGTCACGGCCGCCGAGGTCCTGAAATTCGCGGAAAACAGCGACGATCCCTTCTGGCGGGGAGGGTACCAGTAACTGGCAGCGCGGCGACCGAAGACGAGCCTGACACCCGGCGCCCGCGAACCCCTGCGGCGAGGGCACTTGCCCAAGGAGAATATTTTTAAAAAAAACGCTTGACAAAATTGACGCAAAGGGTCAAAGTCGCGTTGAACAGTTAATCAGATGGGGCGAAACGGGCCTCACAGAGAAAGGAGCACGAGGATGAAGGCAGGGCGAATGGCGCGGATCGGGTTGGCGGGCATGTTGTTGTTGGGGCTGGGCGCGGGGCAGAGTCACGCCGACGATTACTGGTGGTCGGATCCGGGGGTCGCGAATGGCCGGGCGGGCGATGGCGTCTGGGACACGACCACTTTGAACTGGACGAGTGAAGGCACCACGACGGGGGCTGAGACGTTCTTCACCTGGCGTTCGGATCAGCGGGCGCGGTTCGAGGCCGGAACCGTGACGGTCACCCTCGGGGATGACATTGAATTCACGGATAATGGGTATATGACCATCCGCACTTCCTGCACGATTACCAGTCCCAAGGACGTGGACGGCAATTATCTCTATTCCATGAACTTCAATACCGGCACACTCCGCGACATCAACGTGATCAATCCCAGCAACGCTCAGATGGACGTTCCGCTTACTGGAGACGATCTGTACTTTTCGTTTCGTTATGGGTGTGATCTGACCGTCGCCGCGCCGATCTTTGGCGCCACAACGGCGCTGCGAACAGATATATTGAGCACAACAAGTGTCGGGGGCTGCGACTTGTACCTCACGGCGACCAACACCTATGGTGGGGCTGCGACCATTGCAGGACGCGTAAACACGTCGGTGACCAACGAATTCCGTGTGGTCCTGAGTGGCTCTCTGGCCAACAGCAAAATCACGTTGGAAAACGCCGGGGTGCTGCAGGGGTTGGACGCGGACAACCGGGGCTTGCTGAACTTCAACATCGCCGGGGACACCGCAGACCGGATAGACATCTATACGGACAGCCGCTTGGAACTGGCGGATCTGAATCTCAAGCTGAATCTGAGCGGTCTGCAGACGCAAACCGAGTACGTCCTGGCGGACTATTCCTTTGGCGGCCAGTACACGGGCACGGCGTTTGCCTCCGTCACGGGGCTGGATGAGGGCTGGTCCATCGAGTACGCAGGCACGGCGACCAATCCGGATGCCATCGTGCTGGTGATCCCGGAACCGGGGACCCTGGGGCTGCTGGCGTTGGGCGCGCTGGGCTTCTGGGGCTGGCGTCGGCGGTGGGTCGCGGGGGCGTGATTCGCGCTGTCCTTAAGAAGAACACCGAGAAGCTGAGGAACTGGCTCGTAGCAGAACAGGCTCCCATAACGCCTCAGACCGTTCAGTGACCCGGTGCGGGGTTTGCTGCCGGTCAAAGGGTGGGGGGGCGTTTCCAAATGGCCCCTATTAACCCGCGACGCATATGGAGTGCGCCGGCAGAACGCAGCGGCGACGGCGCTTTCCCCATTGCGGCCCGATACCGCATGTGCGCCAGCGTACACCTCATAAATCGTCGGTTGTGACGGGTTGCAATATCTGGAATCCCCCGTGGAGGCGGGAGGACAAAAAGGCGCGAATTGCGCAGTCCATTTTTTTAAAATGCCGCTTGACAAGTTTCGCGGGAGAGCGCAAGCTGCCGCTGGACAGTTAAACAGGCAGGGGGGGGCTTGAGGCCCCGATTGGGACAGGAGCATGAGACAGATGAAAGCACGCAGGAAGCAGGAGTAGAGATGATGCCCGCACGTCGCCCGAATGTTTTGATGATCCTGACGGATGATCATGCCGCGCACGCCTTGAGCTGCTACGGCAGCCGAATCAATACGACCCCCCACCTGGACCGGATCGCGGCGGGGGGGATGCGCTTCGACAACTGTTTCTGCACGAATTCGATCTGCGCGCCGAGCCGGGCGTCCATCCTGACGGGCACGTATCCGCACGTGCATGGAGTGACGACTCTCTGTCCGCCTTTTGACAATCGGTTGGAGACCTTTCCGAAGGTGCTGCAACGGCATGGTTACCGGACGGCGTTGTTTGGGAAGTGGCATCTGGGCGAGGGGCCGGAGCACCGGCCGACGGGTTTTGATGACTGGGCGGTGCTGCCGGGGCAGGGGCGTTATTTCAATCCGATTTTTCTGGAGCCGGGGGCGGACGGGGAGGAGACGCGGGGGGTGAAGCGCGGGTACGTGACGGACGTGATCACGGACCTGGCGCTGGACTGGCTGCGGGGGCGGGACGCGCAGCAGCCATTCTGTCTGCTGGTGCATCACAAGGCGCCGCACCGGCCCTGGCTGCCGGACGAGCGCCATGCGCACCTGTACCTGGACGAAACGGTGCCCGAGCCGGAGACGTTGCTGGACGACTACCGGAACCGGGGTGCGGCGGCGGCGGCGGCGCACATGCGGGTGGGCGTGCACATGACCATGCGCGATCTCAAGTGCGAGGTGCCGGTCGAGTTTCCCGAGGACGAGCTGCGGCGTTTTGCGTATCAGCGTTATATCAAGGACTACCTGCGGGTGGTGGCCAGCGTGGACGACAATGTCGGCCGGCTGCTGGATTACCTGGATGAGGCGGGGTTGGCGGAAGACACGGTGGTGGTCTACAGCTCGGACCAGGGGTTTTTCCTGGGCGACCACGGCTGGTACGACAAGCGCTTCATGTACGAGGAATCGCTGCGGATGCCGTTTCTGGTGCGCTATCCGCGCGAGGTGGCGGCGGGGACGGTCAACGGCGATATTGTCACGAACGTGGATTTTGCGCCGCTGTTCCTGGATTTGGCCGGGATCCCGGCGCCGGCCGGGATGCAGGGTCGGAGTTTCCGTCCGCTCCTGCGGGGCGAGACGCCAGCGGACTGGCCGCAAGCGATGTACTACCGGTACTGGGCGCACAACACCCCGAGTCATCACGTCCATGCGCATTACGGCATCCGCACCCGGGCATTCAAACTGATCTATTATTACGGCGTCGGCAGCGATCTGCCCGATGCCAACGGCGAGCCGACCCCGCCGGAGTGGGAATTGTTCGACTTGCGCACCGATCCGCGCGAGCTGAACAACGTCTACCACGACCCGGCCTATGCGGCGGTGGTGCGGGAGCTGACGGCCGCACTCGAGCGTTTGCAGCGGGAAGTGGGGGATACGCCGGTCGGCCCGTCCACGGGTGCCGGGACATGAAGCGGTTGTTCCGTGGAGTTGACAGGTCCCGGCGTGTGTGGGCGGGCCTGGCGCTGCTGGCGGGTCTGGCGGCGGATCCGTTGCGGGCCGTCGAGCTGCAGTATCCCCTGGCGGGCAATCTCGATCCGGGGCAGGGGACGATTGAGCTGTGGGTCCGGCCGGATGTGGATGCCCTCGAGGATCCCGGCCGGTTTTATGTACACTACCCGGTTTCAGTGCGGTGCGACGACGGTTCGGCATTGTCCCTGTTCTGGAGTCACAGCCTCGGGTATCGCGTCTCGGCCAGCCGGGCGGGCGAGGCGGTGCTCAATACGCCCGCGATGCGTCCGGTCGTACGCACCTGGGTGCGCGCCGGCACGACCGACGCCCTCGCGCCGGGCCGCTGGCATCACGTCGCAGTCACCTGGCAGGGCAACGAACTGGCGATTTATTTCAACGGCGAGCGGGTGGCCTACACCGCCGCCAGCGCGCCCATGGTCCTGACCGATGCCGGCACGCTGCGCATCGGCACCGGCGAGAGCCGGATCGCGGTGGCGAATCTCGTCGTGTCGGGCATTGCGCGTTCGGCGGACGACCTGCGCGCGCGGCCGGCCGGTCCGGCGGTTGTGGACGAGCATACGCTGCTACTGGACCGCTTCGCCACGGCCGAGGGGCTGGAAACCCAGGCCGAGATGATTGCCGGGTTCTCGGGCGAGACCGGCGGTCGGCTATCGGGCACGGACTGGGTCAGCGTCGCGGGTCCTTTCGGTGGGCGGGCCTTGCAACTGTACCGCGAGCCTGGGGCGGCCGATGCGGCGCCCGAACCGCCGACGGCGGAGGCGGCGCCCGTCCGCCAGACGCCCGAAGCATTCGCGGGCCTCCGGCAGTTCGAGCAACCGCTGCTCGCGGTGCCGGCGAACTCCGCGGCAATTCGGCTGGATGGTGTGATCGAGGAGGACGAGTGGGCCGATGCCTCGCTCGTGAGCGGCTTTGTCCAGGCGGCCTTGTACAGCGAAACCGGCGGGCGGGATGTCTTTCTCATGCCCGGCGAGCACCGGATCTGGCTGAAGAGCGATGGGGCTTTTCTAAACGTCGGGTTCCAATTCGCCGGGCCGTTCCCGGACGACGCGGACCTTTTTGAATTGTGTTGGCTCGCGCCCGGCGGGGATAACCATGCCCTGACTGCCGACCGTTCGGGGCGCCTGCGCCACCGGGTTGTTTCCGCTGACAGTCGCGCGTCGGCCGCACCGGGCGCCGCCGAGGTGGGGGAATACCGCACGCAGGCGCTCGACGAAACCTGGAGTGGTGAGCTGCGCCTGGACCTGGCGCGCCTGGGAATAGCGCCACCGCAGGCCGGCGAAAGCTGGCCGTTGGCGGTGGGGCGACGGAATCCGAAGACCGCGCGCAGCGGCTGGAGCTATCTCGGCGATGGGGAACAGCGGCCCGAGACGTACGGCCGGATCGTCTTCACCGAGGGACTGGCGGTGCGGATTGAACGCCTGGGCGGCCTCGTCCGCAACCGGTTCGGCGCGGTCTTCGAGTGGGTGAACAAGGGTGAGCGCGCCCATACGCTCCGCCTCGAGACGGGCACCGGGCGGCTGGGGCAGGAAAGCCCGCACCGGTTGCGCCTGCCGGACTTCCGCGCGGGCATGGCTTTCGAAGAAGAAACCCTGTTTATCGAGGACTACCGGCGCGGCGCGCAGGAAATCCCGCTGCCGCCGGGCAGCCGTGTGCGGACGGTGGTCAGCCAGCCGATCCGTCCCGGCGTCGCCGGAATTTTCGAGTACGCGCTCGAAGCGGACGACCAGCGGCTGGCGGCCGGCACGGTGCTCTTCCGGAACCCGCGGGTATCCCTTTATCCGGTCGAGATCGCCAAGGCCCTGATCACCGAGGGGCAGGTCCGGGTCACGCTGCGGCGGGGGGCGCTGACCGGGGAAAAGGAAATCCGGCTGGTGCTTGAACAGGACGGCCGGGTGCTCGATGCGCAGACCCGGACGGTTGGCCCCGAAGACGTGGTTTTCACCCTGAACGTGGAAGCCTACGCGCCCGGTGACTATACGCTGGCCATCGCCGGCGCGCGGGGCGAGGAACGTGTGCCCCTGCGGTTGCCCGAACCACCGGTCTGGCTGGGGAATCCCCTGGGACTGGACCCCGCAACGGTGCCGCCGCCCTGGACCCCGCTCGAACTTTCCGACGATGGCCGGCGCGTGACCGCCGGCTTCAAGGCGCTGGATTTTGCGGGCGGCCTGCCGCTGCCTTCGGCCATCCGGGTCTTTGACCAGGCCCTGCTGGCGGCGCCGATCCGCCTGGTCGTGGATGACGCCGGCGGCCGTCGCGCGCTGAACGCCGGCGCCCTTGCCGTGCGCGAACAAGGCCCGGGCCGGGCGGTCTATACCAGCCAGGTCGCCGACCAGGCCACCCGCATCTCCGCGAAGGTCCAAGTCGAGTTCGACGGTTTTACCTGGGTCGAACTGGCGCTCGAACCGGCCGGGACCCTGCGGGAATTCACGCTCGAGATTCCCCTGCGGGCGGAGGTGGGCCGATTCTATACCAAGTTGTATGAGGGGCTCCCGCGGCCGGTTGGAAAGTATGCCTGGGAAGAGCGGGTCTGGGCGGGCGCAATTCCGGAGGAGGGGATGCGCTTGGGATTCTGCGCCGCGGTGTGGGTCGGGGCGCCCGGCGGCGGCCTCGAGTGGCTCACCGAATCCAACCGCAACTGGCATAACCGGGAGCACGAAACGCACGCCATCGAAATCCTCCGGGAACCCGGCATCACGCTCCTGCGCATCCGGTTTGTGGATGTGCCGGTGGAGAGCGCCGAACCGCTCGAGTATGCCTTCGGCCTGACGCCCACCCCGATGCGCGACAACCGCACGGCCCTGAACTACTACCGGGATATCGCCGAGGTGGGCTGCGGCAAGTTTCATGCGAGCGGTGATTGGGAAAGACGGTTTGTGGCGGGGGAACGGGAAAGTCCTTCCGCCCCCGGCGGGCGCGACCTGGGGTTCTGGTACTATGGCCGTCCCGCGCCCGCGCATTTCGCCCGCGGCGTGGTCGCGGTCTATCCCCTCCTCGAAAATTTCGACCCCCGCGCGGGAACCATCGAGTTTCGGGTTCGCGAGGAGGCGGATTGCGCGCCGGGGGAGCTGGACCTGATGTGGCTGGATCTGGGGCCGGGCCAGGGGCTTCACATGGCCTGGGGCAGCGCGGACTGGGCGGCGCCCGGGCGCGCCCTGCGGCTGGCGGCCTACGAAGCGCCCGGCCGGGAACCCGTGATCTGGACCGCCCAGACGCCAGCGTGGGAACCCGGAATCTTCCGCCACCTGGCGTTGACCTGGGAGCGCGAGGCTGACCGGACGCGCCTGAAGCTGTACGGCGAGGGCCGACTGCTGGCCGAAGGCACGACCGCGCTCGATCCGGCCGCCGGGAATCCGCGCGACCGGCGCCTGTTCCTGGGCGGAAATACCCGGGCCGCCTTCGCCGAGCTGCGGATTTCCGCGCGGCCCCGGTCGGCCTGGGAACTGGACCGCCCGCCCGCCCGGGACGCGGAAACCCTGCTGCTCGACCGCTTCACCGGCGGGTTCACGCCCAACGACTACCGCCAGACCCGCGCCGAGGTAACCTCCGGCGCCAGCGCGGAAACGGGCGGCTGGGTGGACCTCTGGGCCGAATTCGTGCCGGGGCCCTTCGGTGGGGCGCTCCGGCTTTCCACCACCCGGGAACGGACGCTTTTCGAGATCAACCAGGCCCTGGGTGCGCAGACGTTCTACGGCCGGCATATTGACCGATTCCACGCGCTCTGGGCGCCGCAGGGCCCGGCCCTCGATGCCGCGGCCACCGCCTGGGCCCGGTCCGTTGACGACGCCGGCGCGCGCTCGAAGTTCTATTTCGGCAAGCTCATTTCCCCCGAGGATCCCTACTGGGATGACTACGGCGCCGAACTGGCCCTGAGCCCGTTGCGGCCCAGCATCAATAACTTCGTGCTGTGCCCGAACGGCCCCGGCGAGGATTACTTTGTCTGGGCCACGGCGCAGATGCTCAATCGGTACGGCGCCGGCGGCGTACACATGGACTATGGCAACGTCTGGCCCTGCAACCATGTCGGCCACGGCTGCGGCTGGCAGGACGAGAGCGGCGAGATCCGGACCACCTTCCCCATGCTGGCCCATCGGCGGATGTACTGGCGCTTATATCGCCTGATTCACGGTCGGCCGGACCGCACCGGCACGCTCAAGATTCACAATTCCGATGGCATGCCCTATGCGGCGATCGGCATGGCGGACTACGTGGTCGGCGGCGAAATGGAGAACTTCATCCGCCGCGAGGGGCAGATCGGGGACTGGTTGTCCTGGGACCGGTACCTGGCGTTTTACAGTGAACGCACGACGGGTGTGCCGCTGCGCACCAAGGATGTCCCCGCCGTCTGGCCCCTGTTGATGGGCGACGGCACAGATGCCAATGCCTCCCGCATGGGGCGGGTCTTTGCGCTCATCCGCGACGGGCAGCTCGCGCCGTTCAGAACCCCGGACACGGCCGGAGCCGGCGGCCCCGGACGCGGCACGGAGCTGTTGTATTATCCCGCGTTCAGCGATTTCGCCGGCAGCCGTATGCTCGGGTTCTGGGAACCCGAAGTGTACGCGCGCATCCTGCCGGAGGACGACTATGCCGCCCGGTACCTGCGAGTGAACCTGTTCCTGCATCCGGATGGGGAGCAGATCCTGGCGGTGCTCGGCAACCTGGCCAACGAGGACCGGGAGGTCACGCTCCGCTTCGACCTGGAGGCCTTCGGCTTTCGGGCCGAAAACACGGCAGTCCGGGACGTGTATACCCGCGAAGTGCTGGCCTACGATAACCTGCGCTTGACCGCCCCCCGCGAGGAAGTGCGCCTGCTGCTGCTGCGAAGAAGGAAGGAAACCCCATGAATCCACAGACTTCCGTCCGCCGACCGAATCTCCTGGTGATCTGCGACGACCAGCATTCGGGGCTCTGTTGCGGGTTCCAGGGGCATCCCCTGGCGCGTACGCCGCACCTCGATGCCCTGGCCGCCGCGGGCACGAACTTCCGGACCTGTTACTCGAACAGCCCGGTCTGTGTCGCCGCGCGCGCCGCGCTTTTCACGGGGCGCTTCCCGCACGAGGTCGGCGCCTACGACAACGCGGCCCCGTTCCAGGGCCAGGTGCCGACCTTTGCCCAGGCCGCGCGCGCGCAGGGCTATCTCTGCCGGGCGTCCGGCAAGCTGGATTTCTGGACGGGGAAGGATTACGGGTTCGAAGAGGACGTGGTCTTTCACGGCCACGACGTCAGCCCCGATATCACCGCGCTGTTCCGGAACCCGCTCTGCTACCGGGAAGACGCCCGTCTGCAGCAGGGCGGCCGGATCCGGGCAGACGACGAACCGTGGCAGGACCGGGCGACCGCCGACCGGACGTTGCGGTTCATCCGTGAGCGGGCGGCCGAGCCTGGGCGGCCCTGGCTGGCCTATACCGGCTGGGGCTATCCCCACAATCCGTACCGGGCCTCCCGGGCCATGCTCGAGCAGATCCCGCTGGAGGCGGTCGAGCTGCCGCACCTGGCGCCGGACTGGTGCGAACACGAGCACCCGGTCATGCACCTGCGGCGGTTTCACGGCCGCGGGGCGCGCCAGGCGGAACCCGCCGCCCTCCGGCTGGCGCGCGCCTGCTACTACGCCATGATCACGGAAGTGGACGCCCTGGTCGGCGATTTGCTCCGCGCCCTCGAAGAAACCGGTCAGCGCGAAAACACGATCATCCTTTTCACCTCGGACCACGGCGACATGCTCGGCGAGCAGGGGCTCTGGCACAAGAACGCGCCCTACGACCCGGCGGCCCGCGTGCCGCTGGTGGTGGCCGGGCCCGGCATCCCCGCGGGTCGCACCGTCGCGAACCCCGTCTCCCAGGTGGACGTCTGCGCCACGCTGCTCGATTTGGTCGGCGCGCCGCCGGATTCGTCCGCCCGCGGCCAGTCTCTCCTGCCGCTGGCGCGCGGCGACCGGCACGACCATCCGCCGGCCTACATGGAACTCAATACCGAAGGGCTGATCACAGGCGTCTTCACCTTGGTCCGCGACGAATGGAAATACAATTACTACGTGGATTACCCCCCGCAGTTGTTCAACCTGCGCGACGACCCCTGGGAACAAAACAACCGCGCCGAGGATCCCGAGACCGCGCCCCTCCGCGAGGAGCTGCACCGCCACCTGCTGGCTCTGGTCAATCCCGAACAAGTCCACGAGGCGGCCTTTGCCGACCAGGCCCGCCGGCGGCACGAGTGGTACGGCGGCAAAAGCGCACCGGAAATTGTCCAGGCCCTCGTCAGTCGCCTCGGCCCGGAGCAGTCGCAACGCTTCGCCGCGCGGATAGTAGAGGGCAGGGGCTAGCCCCTAACCCCTAACCCCTAACCCCTAGCCCCTAACGACCCCAGGAACTCAAAACATGAAAACTGCCCTGCACACCCTGTCCATTGGAACCGCGTTGATCTGGATGCTGGTCGGCGCACAGGCGGCCGCCGCCGCGGAGGCCGAGGACGCCCCTCCGTACCGCTACCTGACGATCAGCCTGCCGAAACTGGCGCAGGAACCGGTCATTGACGGCGCGATTGATCCGCACATGCTCGAGCAGGCCGCCATGGGCCCGCGTTTCACGATTCCCGGCCGCGATGATGCGCCGGAAGACCGGCTGACCTCGGCCCGGATGCAGACCTACTTCAGTTATACGGGCAGGGGGCTGTACCTGGCCTGGCGCATGGAACGCCCCGACGGTTACGAACGGCCCGTGGCCACTGTCCTGGCGCGCGAAGGCGCCGCCCAGGGCGGCGTGGGCTCCTTATGGCGCAGCGACGATATTTTCGAATTGCAGATTGATGCCGTCAAGGCGAACCCCGACGCGCGGGACTACTACTTCATGTGGAATTTTGCCGGCACCCGCTGGGGCCGTATGATGTATCCGCAGGTGCTCCAGCCCTGGCTGCCCGAGTGGCAGGTGGCCAGCAACGAAGCCTACGAACCCGGCTGGGAGGGCGAAGCGTTCTTCCCGTTCGACATTTTTCCGGACGTGGATCCGCCCGCGTCGGGCGAAGCCTGGCGGGTATTCTTCTTCCATAACCGCCTGACCCCGTACCCCCGGCTCGAGTTATTCTCCTGGCCCTACGGGCGGCCCGCCCACACCACGCGGGATTACGCCCGCCTGATCTTCGCCCCGGCGGACGGCGTCTATACCCGCATCGTTGACAGCGGCCTGCTGGCCGACCGCCCGGGCGCCAGCGGCCTGCTGTTCGAACTGGTCAATCCCGCGGACGCCGAACGGCGGGTGACGCTCCAGGCGGATCTGTATCGCCGCAAGGACGATGCGCCGGCCGGCACGAGCTACCTGCGCGAGTTCGAACAGACCCGCGACAAGCCCGGCACCGCCCAGGCGGGCGTCATTGACCTGTATATCCCCGACGACCAGCTCTCGGCGCAGATTCGCGCCGAGTACTACGACGTGGTCCAGACGATCCACGAGACCGTGACGCTCGCGCCGGGCGCCCGGCTCGCGCGGGAGCTCGTCACGGAATCAACTGAGCCGGCGCAGTACCTGGTCATCCACGAAGTGCGCTGCGCCGACACCGGCCGGTTGATCGCCGGTGCGCCGCTCCAGTACGAGGTTCCCGATCCGATGGCGGTGAAGACGACCTTGTTGCCGCTCGTGTCCCGGCGGCTCGACGTGGAAGTGGACCTGCGGTATGTCCCCGGGTTCCGGGAGCCCGGCGTGCTGAGCGCCACCCTGTCCGGCCCCGGCGGAACCGTCTTCGAGCAGCAGTGGCCCGCAATCTCGAATGACACCCGCACCCAGCGCTTTTCCATCCCCCTGGCGGATACACCGCCCGGCCCCCAGACCCTGCGCGTGGTCGCCGCCAATGCCGCGGGCCAAACGCTCATCGCCCGGGAACGGACGATCGAGCTGCCCGAAACGCCCGACTGGTTCCGTGACCCCGTGGCGGCGGCGCCCTTCATCCCCGAGCCCTGGACGCCGATCGCGCTCGACGGCCGCCGGCTGTCCCTGCTCATGGGCTCCTATACCTTCGCCGAGGGCCCCTTCCCGGAAAGCATTGACGTGCAGGCCATCGAGGAGGCTGCGGAGAAATCCCTGACCCGCCGGGCGCCGGCCCTGCGCGGGCGCGCCGACCACGCCGAGCTCGCCTGGGAACCGGCGTCTTTCGACATGCAGCGCGAGCACGAGGGGCGCGTCGTCATCACGACGGAGTCCTTCGCCAATAATCTGGCCCTCCGCGGACGCACTACCGTGGAATACGACGGGTTCATCCGTTTCGATCTCACGCTGGCGCCGCGGAATCCCGACGAGCCCGTGGACCTCGAGGCGCTGTTCTTCGAAATCCCGATGCAGCCGGAATTCTCGCGTCTCTATTCCCGCGGCAAGGTCATGGACGGTCCCGACGGGTTCCTGGTGGCCGGCGAGGTGCCCGCCGAAGGGCTGCGGCACCCGTGGACGAACACGTCCTGGATCGGCAACGAACAGCGCGGCCTGATCTGGTTCGCCGAGAATGTCAAAGGCTGGCGGCTCGACCCGGCCTCTCGCGACGAGGCCATCGAACTGGCGCCCGGCGCCGCCGGCGCCGATCTGCGGATCCACCTGGTGAAGGGGCAAGCTCCGCTGCGCCTCGACGCGCCCAGGGAAATCACGTTCGGGATCATGTTCACCCCGCCGTCGCCCCTGTACCCGGAACTGATCCGCAAGTATCAGCGTAACGTCGCCGCGTTCACGGAACCGATTTCCGACGAGCAGTTTGCCGCGCGGGAAAAACGGATGGAGCAGGAGGCGCGCGTGAACACCTTCTGCTTCTTCGATTATTTCGGCGTGCAGCCCAAGGGCTGGCCCGAAATGACGGATCCGGAACAGATCGCCCAGCACCGCCGCCGCGGGGATATCATCCATGCGCTGGGCGGCCGGGTCATCGCCTACGCCGGGTGGTGGATGCCGCGCGATGCCGCC
Organism: Fidelibacterota bacterium; assembly: GCA_021734645.1. Lineage (GTDB taxonomy): Bacteria > Verrucomicrobiota > Kiritimatiellia > JAIPIQ01 > JAIPIQ01 > JAIPIQ01. Next base: position 13,472 of record JAIPIQ010000005.1, read on the forward strand.
GTCTTTCAGGACTTCGGGATGGAAATGATCGCCCAGCCGATCACTCCGGGCGGTCTCAACACCCTGTATTGCTGTTACAACACGCCGTACACCGAGATCTGGACCCATCTCTGGAAGCAGCGCATTCACGATACCGGGGTGGACGGGTATCGCCTGGACGCCAGTTTCGAACCGACTCGCTGCGCGAGCCTCGAACACCGGGGGCACGGCTCGGAGTGCGGCTGGATTGACGACGACGGCAAGGTCCAGCCGAGTTACGGGATGTTCGCCGCCCGCGAGGCGTCCAAACGGACCTACAGCCTTTTCCACGGGCTCGAGCGCAAAGGCGGCCTGTGCGGGCATCACCACAATTTCGGCCTGCCCGATCCGCGCGCGTCGCACTGCGACTTCTTTCTTAATGTCGAGGGGCCGGAGCGGGTGGTGCTGACCCTTCGGGACTGGCCCCTGGCCTACTGGCGCGCCCGGGTCATGAGCGAGCAGCACGGGACCTGGGTCATCTACGCGGGGAAGATTCCCAACCTCGGCTACAACAGCATCTATGGCCTGGCGCTGCTGCACAACACCATCCCGCGCTCCCTGCCGGGCAATGTGCTCTATGCCGGCAGCAACTATGGCCGGGGGCTGAGCCCCGGAACCGTCGCCAATGTCTGGAAAAGCCTCGAATGGTTCGAGGCCCACCAGCCCCGGCAGCGGCAACTGCTCGGGTACTGGAACAATGAACACGTGGTCCGCTCAAGCGAACCGGACAGCGTCAAAATCACCCTGGTGAACCGGCCGGGCCAGAAGCTGCTGCTGACGGCGCTCAACCTCGACCGCCAGGCCCGTCGCGCCCGCGTGACCCTCGATCTCGACGCGCTCGGGTTCGGCGGCGAAACGGTTCACGTCATGGACATCGTCGAACCCTGGCGGCCGCTGGTCCTCGAAGACGGGGCGCTTGATCTGACCTTCCTGCCGGAGGGCTACCGCTACCTGGCGCTCTCCCGCGAACCCTTCAGTCCCGAGGACGCCCTGCCGGACATTCCCCGGCCCGTGGGCGAAAACCTGTTCGCCGCGCCGCGCGCGGCCGACTGGAACCTGGCGGCCCTGCCGCACCGGGGGTCCGTAGCCGGCCCGGCCCAGGTTGGGCCAGAAGGGCTCCGGCTCGAGTCCGGCGGCGACGACGGCGAAACGCTGCTGTCATTCAACCTCGATGCCGAACCCGGCCGGGATTATCTCCTGACCGCCCACGTGCGCCTCGAACCCCGGAACCCGCCGTACTGCTCCGTGAACGTGCGCCAGGGCCTGCGCCTGCAAATCCTCGAAACCGAAGCCCCGGGCGGCCACGCGCGTTTCCAGGAGCTGGGTAGCCAGTACCTGGAAGGCGAATCGTATCCGCTCACGCTGCTGTTCCGCTGCGAGGGCGCCGGCGCCCGGGTCCTGTTCAGACTGACCGGCGAGACCGCCGCCGTCATCGAGGGCCTTGACTTCCGGGAGGTGGCGTGGTGAGCTGCGCGGGGATATGATCTTGAAGCGGAAAGAGCCGATCCCCGGGAGAGAGGCATGAAATCGAGTGGTGAGCGTGATATCCTGCGCGACCTGGTGCGCCGGTACCTTGAGATTGCCCGGCATCCCCGCCAGGAAACCGTGCGGGAGAAATGGCGCGGCCATAACAGTCTCGAGCCGGACGATGGCCCGCCACCCGTGCTGGTCCAGTTCGGTCTCTACAACGTCTGGTGCCGCGCATTCATCGAAGCCCAATGCCGCTGTAGCGACCCGACGCTGCGGAACATGGAGCGCGGCCTGCGCCTGAAGCTTTTCGCCGCTACCCTGGATGACGACACGGTCTTCGAGCCCTGGTGGTCGGTCGGGGCCGTTCACGTCCTGCCGCCGGACGGTTTGTGGGGCCTGCGCGAGGGCCGCGTCGCCAGCGGCGGGGAGGGCGGCGCATTTGCCATGGATCCGCCCCTCAAGGCGCTCGAGGACGTCGCGCGGCTGACGGTTCCGCAACACCGGATTGATGAAGCGGCCACTGCCGCGCGCCTCGGGCGGCTCGAGGATGCGGTCGGGGACCTGATCACGCTGGACCGGACCCGCGGTTCCGCCTACGGCCATTTCAACGGCGATATCTCGACGCGACTGGCCCAGTTGCGCGGGCTCGAGCAGACGATGCTGGATATGTACGAGAACCCGGAATGGCTGCATGGCCTCCTGGCGTTCATGCGCGACGGCATCCTGCGCGCGCAGCAGCAGGCGGAGGACGCCGGCGACTACAGCCTGACCTGCCACGATAACCAGGGCATGCCCTACAGCCGGGAACTGGAAGATCCCCGGCCCAACAGCGGGCCGCGCGCGCGCCGCCAACTCTGGGGCTTCATGGCCGCCCAGGAATTCACCCTGATTTCACCGCGGATGCACGAGGAGTTCCTGCTGCGTTACCAGCGCCCCATCATGGCGCCCTACGGCCTGACGCACTACGGCTGCTGCGAAAACCTGACCGCCAAGATTGACCTGCTGCGGACCATCCCCAACCTGCGGCGCATCGCCGTGACCCCCAGCGCCGACCTGGCGCGCTGCGCCGAACAGATCGGCCGCGACTACGTGATCTCCTGGCGGCCCAACCCGACCGACATGGTCTGCGCCGGCTTCGACGCCGACCGGATCCGCCGCATCGTGCGCGCCGGCCGCGCGACCTGCCGGGCCAACGGCTGCGTCGTGGATCTCAGCCTCAAGGATATCGAAACCGTCGAGGACGATCCTGGCCGACTCGCGCAATGGGTCCGCCTCGTGCGTGCCGCCTGGGCGGACTGAACCCCCGGCCGAGGAAACTGTCCGCGGCTGATAGAAGTGGAGCCGCAAAGAACCCAGCGCGCGCCAAGAAATGCGGGCGCGCGGTAATGACGCTCGACGCCGGACGCTCGACGCCGGGAGAAATACCTGTTTCCGGCCTTCCCCGCTGGGCGTCGGGCGTCGCGCGTCGGGCGTCGTTGCCGCGGACATGCCCGGCATGATTGAACCGATCAGCGGACTCGACAGCGGCCGTTTTCTTTTGTAAAAAGGGGTTGCGTTGTGATTGGCAATGAAGTCCGACGGAGGAGGCGTGATGATGAAGAGCGGATTGTTCAGGTTATCGGCATGCTTGTTTATCGGGGCGGGCTGGTTGGTGATCGCGGAGGGGCAGACCGTGGGCGTGTCCATCAGTGTGGATGGGCAAGCGGTGAATTCGAACGCCATGCTGGACGTGCAGTCGCCGCCGACGGGTGATGGCAAGAGGCTGTTGATGCCCCGGGTTACATTGAGTCAACGGACCAGTGCGGACAGCGCGCTGGCCGGCGGCTTGTTGAACGATGGCGGCCAATTGCGCGGAGGCGCGGCGCAGGGCCTGCTGGTGTATCAGACCGACGATGTGCAGGGACTGTATTACAACACCAGCGCGACCGCCTCGCCGACTTGGGCCTATGTGGGTTCCGGCAATGGTGATTTCCGGGCCGATGGATCCGTGCCGATGACCGGGCGGCTCAATATGAACGGGCAGTCAATCACCAACGTGGGGGAGAGTGGGGTCAATTTCAGCGGTCTGAATGTCGCGGTGGGGAACAGCGCGTTCGCTTATTCTTCCACATCGGGCAGTGTGGCCATTGGCCGCAACGCGACGGCGCGCTATCGCACCAGCGGCGTGGCGCTCGGGATGGGCGCGGACGGCGATTACAACGGCATCGCCATCGGATATATGGCCGACGGCCAGTACAGCAATATCGCAATTGGATATGCGTCCAGCGCCTATTCCGGATACGATCGCGTTGCCATCGGCCGCTCAATTACGAACCGCCGGAATGATTCGGTTGCCATGCGGGGCACGCTGTACCTGGATGGCGGCACGGGTGTCCTGTATCGAGCTTCTTTTGGCGTTGGAGCTTGGACCGCCAAGGCGTTCACGATTGATCACCCGCTTGATCCGGAGCACAAAGTGCTGCGGCACTACTGCCTGGAGGGGCCGGAGGTCTGGAATGTGTATGCGGGGAACGTCCTTCTGGTCAAGGGGCGAGCGGTGGTTGAACTTCCGGACTACTACGGGGCGCTCAACCGGGAGGGATCTGAGGTGTACCATCTGACGGTGGTGGACGGCGCCGCGACCTTGTTCCCGCAGGTCAAGGTGTTACGCCCGGTGGCCGGCAATACCTTCGAGATTGCGGGGACGCACGATGTGCGGGTCAGTTGGGCCATCCAGGTGCTGCGGAATGACGAGGCGTTGCTGAACGATTTGAAGAACCGGCCGGTCGAGCAGATGAAGCGCGATCTGCCTTCGGGGCAGATTGAACAGGAGCGTCGCGTGGTCAACACCTTGAACGGTAACTGAGGCCGCGGCGCCATGCAGTTCCTGAAATGTATCGGTTGCCGGGTTGCGCCGCTCTTGCTGGCGGCCGCGCAACTCGCGCCCGGCGCAACCATCCGCATCGCCGGTGGAACGTGGCAGGCGGCTTCGCATCTCAGGGGTACGAATTTGGTTGTCGAGGCCGCCGGGCGCCTGAGTGGAACCGGCACGGTGCATATGGCGGCGACGATTCGCGGTGAGGTGTCGCCGGGGCGCGGCCCGGCCGATGTCGGCACGCTGTCGTTCACCGATGCGCTCACGTTTGACGGCGGGCAGTTTGCGTGCCATGTGGCGGCCTTCGATGCCGCGGATCTGTTGTCGGTGGCGGGCCGGGTGTCCGGGGCGGCCAGGGTGGTCACATCGTGCGCGGGCGGCGTGGCGCCGGACCAGCTTGTGATTGTGTCGGGGGCGGCGAACAGCGACTACAGTCTGTTCGATGTGGCGCCCGCGACCGGCTGGGTCCTGGGCCAAAGCGGCGCATTGAACCTGCACATCAGCGGCCTTCCCGGCATCAGCGTGCTGGGGACGAACGGCGCGGTAATCGCCAGTGCCGCAGCGCCCAGTCCCGTGACGGGGACGGACTTCGGGCATGTGCATTGGGGTAGGACGGTGACCAATACCTTCAGCATCACCAATGGGGGAATCGCCACGCTGACGATTCAGTCGTCCCATCTGACCGAGCAGGCGAATTTCTCCATGGCCGGCATTCCGGCCACCTTGCCCGCGGGCGGTGTGAGCAACTTCAATGTGGTCTATGCGCCGATGGCCGTTGGATCTCATGCGGCGGCCGTGATCATCAGCAATAGCGCGCCGGACAGTCCGTTCACAGTCAATCTGGCGGGAGCGTGCTATGCGCTCTCCACAAACATTGGACCTTTCGCCGGCGGCAACACCATCACGATCACGAACGGCCATTTCGGTGCCATTACTAATGTGCTGGTGGACCTTGTTGACGTCATTGACCTTGTGGACAGTGGGGTCAATTGGGTCACTGTGGTCATGCCCGCGCTGGGCGCGGCAGGCCCGGTCGACATCATCATCCAAACCTCCGACAACGGCGACACCTTCCTGTACAATGCCTACACGTACAATCCCGCGGGCATCATTACGAACGTATCGCCGGCCTTGGGTTCGTGGACCGGCGCCGTCCCGCTGGTGATTGAGGGATCGAATCTGGGCAACGGCGCGGATATCACCAACGTGACCCTGTGCGGCGTGGCGGCGACGATCAGCAGTCAGGCCACCGAGCGGGTCTGGATCGTGGCCGCAGCGTCCGGCGCCGGCGCGCTGACCGGCGATGTGGTTGTCTCTTCCACCAGCTTCGGCACGACGACCAGATCCAACGCCTTTGAATACACCAAAGAGGCGCAGGCGATCACGTTCGATCCCATCGCGGCCAAGACGTACGGCGATGCGGCTTTTGATCCGGGCGCGACGGCCAGTTCCGGCCTTGCCGTCAGCTACAGTAGTTCGGATGCGAATGTGGCCACCGTGTCTGTGCACGATATCTACATCACCGGCACCGGCGTGTGCGACATCGTCGCTTCACAGGCGGGGAACAGTTTCTACCATGCCGCGCCGAGCATCACCAACAACCTGGCCGTCACGAGGAAGGAGCTGAGCGTAACCGGCGCCGTGGCCTCGAACAAGGTCTACGATGCCACGGCCACAGCCTGGCTCAGCGGCGCGACGCTCCAGGGCGCCGTTCCCGGCGATGAGGTCACGCTCGCCAATGCCGCCACCGGCACGTTCGCGCAGGCGACAACCGGCACAGCCATCGGCGTCACCACGCACATGACCCTCACAGGCACACACGCCCCACAGTATCATCTGCGGCAACCGACCGGACTGTCCGCCGACATCACTGCGCGTGAGTTGACGGTCACCGGCGCGATGGCGCAGAGCAAGGTGTACGACGGCACCAAGGCCGCCGCGATCACCGGTGCGGGACTGTCCGGCGTGCAGGGCAGCGACGTGATCACGTTGGGCAACCACACTACTGGCACATTTGCAAATGCCAACGCAGGTACAGGCGTAACCGTCCACACCCACATGACCATCAGTGGCGATCAGGTTGCTAATTACACACTCACTCAGCCTACGCTGTCCGCCGACATCACCAAGGCGGATCAGGCGATCACATTCGACGCGCTGAGCGATGTATTCTGGACGAACGTAGTGGATGTCGCGGCCACGGCCGACAGCGGGTTGGCCGTGAGCCTGGAAGTGGTCAGCGGACCGGCGAGCCTGACGGATCCGACCAGTCCGACGACGTTGACGATGGATGGGTACGGCGCGGTGCGGGTGGCGGCCTCCCAGGCGGGCGACACGAACTGGAACGCGGCGGTGACGGTGACCAACACGTTCAACGCGCTCGGACCGCAATTCACGGTCCTGGGCACCAACGGGGTGGTGGTTGTTCATGACAACGTCGCTGCCTTGCCGGACGGCACGGACTTCGGTTCGGCGCGGATCGGGCTCGAGACGGTGACCCATGTCTTCGCGATCACCAACGCGGGCACAGCCGAGGCGACGGTCCTGGGCATTGTCACCAACGGACCGCAGGCCGGGTCGTTCGCGATCCTGAATCCGCCGACGGCGGTACCCATGAATGGCGCGGTCGAGTTTTCGGTCGCGTTTGATCCGCAGGCGGGGGAGACCAACCGGGCGAGCCTGGTCTTCACGTTCGACGGCACGAACGCGCCTTACCAGGTAAACATGGCGGGCTTTGGGTACGGCGGGGCGCTCGGGTTTACGTCGAACGGGCTGAGCTTCAGCGGGACGTACGTCGGCGCTGATCCGGTCAACCAGACCTTGATGCTGACCAACAGCGGGTCGAGCGCGATCAACTGGACAAATGTGATCACGTACGGGGTCGGCGCGACCGATTGGCTGACGGTGACCCCGACCGATGGGAACCTGCTGAAACAAAGCGCGGCGGAGCTGGCCGCGGCGGTGAGCCTCGCCGGGCTCAATGCGGGCACCTACTACGCGACCAACACCTTCAGCGCGCCCGGGGCGACCAACTCGCCCCAGGCCTTCGCCGTGGCCTTGACCGTGGCCAAGGCCGACCAGGTGATCACCAATTACCTGCCGCCGGATGGCGCGCACTTCATCTTCGGCTCCGCGACCACGGTCAGCGCCCAGGTGCGCAGTGAATTGCCGGTGGCCTTCGAGAACCTGACGCCGGATATCGCCTTGCTGGTGGCCCCGGATATCACCTTCACGAATCCGGGCGTGGCGCAGGTGCGGGCGACGCAGGTCGGCAACGCCAACTGGAACGCGGCCGCGCCGGTGACGCATATCTGGCGGGTCGGGGGCTTGATCACCAACGTCACGCCGGGGGCGGCGAATGTCGGTGGCGGGCTGGATGTCCTGGTGCAGGGCCTCTGGCTGGGCGACGGCGTGAACATTGCGACGGTACGGCTGGCGGCGGTGCGGGCGACCGTCATCTCGCAGAACGTACATGAGGTCACGGTGCGGGCCGGACGGGCGCCGGGGGTGGCGACGGGCGATGTCGTCGTGGTCTCGGCCACCGGCGGGGAGATGGTGCTGAGCAACGCCTTCGAGTATCTGTGGCTGGCTGCGCCGGTGCAACACGATCCGGTGGATGTCACGTCCTCGAGCCTGGTGGCGCGCTGGGACACGGTGCCGGCGGCGACCCGGCACTATCTCGAAGTGGGGCTGGACACCAATTACACGGCACACCTGGCGGAGTACGACTGGGTGGATGTGGCGCTGGCGCGGCAGTACCCGGTGGCGGGGCTGACGGACGGCACGTGGTACGCGCTGCGGGAGTTTGCCTGGAATCAGCACGGCTTGAGCTGGCCCTCGCGCACGGTCTGGATTCCCGCGACGACCAACACGCCCTATGAAACGCACCCGCCGCAATCCGGTCCGGTCTCCCAGGGCGCGGTCATGGAGCATCCCCTGAACAACATGTTCCATGGGGCGGGGCTGGTCTATAGCGTACAATCGAGCGATCCGGGCGTGGTGGCCGCGGAGGTCACCGCGGGCGGCGTGCTGCGGTTGACGCCGGTGGGGCCGGGGACGGCCGAGATCACCCTGCGGGCGACCAACCCCGCTACGGGCTATACCGCGACCTATCGCTTCACCATCGAGGTCATCGGGCGGCCGACGCTGGTCAGCCAGGCCTTCAAGCCGCGCGAGCCCTGGAATCCGCGCTTCACCCAGACCCTGGTGGTGCGCAACGATTCCGGCCTCGAGGCCATCGGCACGCGGGTACTCTTCAGCAACCTGATGCCGGGGATCACCGTCGAGAACCAGACCGGTACGGCCTGGGATGGGCGGCCCATGATCGAGATGGAAGCGCCCTTCCCGGCGGGGGCGAGCATGAGCCTCGATATCGTTTACCTGTGCACGGGCAAATATACGGTGGATAAATACCCGCCGACGATCGAGCTGCAGTACATTCTGCCGGCCTGGCGGCCGCCGCTGCCGGGCGGGGGAACCTGGGTTGATATCCAGGGGGTGCTGCCGGATGGCCGCATCGTACTCGAGTTCGACAGTGTGCCGGGGCTGTACTATGCCATTGAGTATATGAATGACTTCCCCGAGGGCGCGTGGCGGCAGGTGGTCATGCGCTTGAAGGCCGGCGCCAACCGGACCCAGTGGATTGATTCGGGGCCGCCGGCGACGCTGCCCCCCAGCGGCGTGCGGATCTATCGCGTCAAGCAGGTGCAGGAATAGAAGGAGAGGCGCTATGCGGACTTTATGGCTGATGCTGTGCTGGGTTGCGGCGAGTTGTTCGGCGGGCTGGTATTTCGAGGCCGGGCCCTGGTGGCGCGGGGATATTGACATCGCCGTTGAAGGCGGTTCGCGCGCGGCGCTCGAGGGCGTGCGCGCGGCGCGTTCGGGGACGGTGGGCGGGATGGCCGAACCCATCGGGCCGCTGCTCGACGACGACGGAACCGAACAGCGCGAACGCCGCTTCGACGACGGTTTCGTGGGACTGTCCGGTTGGGACTGGGCGCGCGAGGAGGGCTACACCCAGTACTGGGGCTATGACCGCCAGAGCGCCTACGACCCCGCCACCAGCACCCTGAGCTTCGAACGCAGCTTCCGGGCTGAAACCAGCGCCACGCGCCAAACGACCAGCGTGCGCAGCCGCGCCTATGACTGGGGCGGACGCCACCGCACCTCGGCCGATGGCCTGCTCATGACCCTCGGCTACGCCTTCGTCACCCGGCCCCGCTGGGAAATCGCCGCCCAACTCCAGGCCGGCCGCCTCGAAGGCATTGACGCGCGCTTCGACCGCCAACGGGTCTTCACCCAGGAAGTCACCACCCGGACCTATCGCTCGACCCGCTCCCGCGAGGAATCCGTCACCTATTCCTACGACACCCTCGGGAACCCCTTCTTCCCCGACGCCCCCTACGAAATGACCGAACCCGACGGCATCGGCCCTTTCATCCGCGATACCCCCACCGTCACTGAGTCCCGCCAGCGCGTCACTCAAACCGATGAACTGATCAACACCGCCCGCCGCCGCGCCGAAAGCCATGTGGACTTTCGCTTGAATACAACAGCCAACGTCCTGGCCCTGGGACCCCGCCTGCGTCTGCGGCCCATCCCCCGCCTGGCCCTGATCATCCAGCCGACCGTCACCCTCTACGCCCTCGAAACCGATATCGTCCGCCACGAAACCTTCGGCTGGCGCAACGGCCACGAAATCAAAGCCTGGCAGGAACGCCACACTGACCGCGCCGAACGGTGGGGCGCCTCCGTCAGCGGCGGCCTCCAACTCGAAGTCACAGCCAACCTTACCCTCAGCGTCCTCGGCGGCTACGACTGGATCGAGGAATACTCCTTCGCTGCCGGACTCGAGACCGTCACCCTCGATCTCGAAGGCTACCGCGCCGAAGCCGCCATCGGCCTGCGCTTCGGACCCTGAGCACGTATAGGGACGACGAGGCCGACGCCCGGAGAATCACCTATCTCCGGCCTTCCCCGCTGGGCGTCGGGCGTCGCGCGTCGGGCGGCACTCAGAGACCTTGGCGCGTTCCAGCGGCTGTAATGGCGTTGTCTTTTCGTTCCAGCGGCTGTAACGGCGGGGATTTTCCGTTCCAGCCGCTGGAATGGGGTTTGGGGTCAGCCGCTGATGAGGGCGGCGGTGGTTTCGACCGCGGCGGCGGCTTCGGCGGGGGCGACGGCGATCATGGCGAAGACCATGACGAAGAGGGCGACGGTTTCGACGATGCCGAGGACCATCAGGTAGTTGCCGAAGCCCTGGCCGGTTTCGCTGAGGGCGTCGGCGCCGGCGGCGCCGCAGCGGCCCTGATACCAGGCGGAGAAGCCCATGGCGAGGCCGCCGAAGACGCCAGCGGCGATGAGCAGGGGCCAGGTGGCGGGCGCGGCGGAGGCCGCGTCGCGAATGGCATTCATGAGGATCATGCCGTAGATGGTCTGGGACAGGGGCGCGCCCACGAAGGCGACCAGGGTGAAGTTGGGCGCCTTGCCGGCGATTATGGCTTTTTTCCAGGGGCCGATGGCGGCCGGACCGGCGGCGCCGGCGCCGAGGGCCGAACCGATGGCTGCCAGACACAAGGCGGCCGCGCCGCCAAATCCACCCCACGCTTGCATTACTTCGGCTGTCATTTGCTGTTCCTCTTTTCTTTCTGTTGGTTACGGTTTGTCGGCCGGCGGCTTCAGGCGTCCGGCGGCTTGATTATTGTTGGCGATTCGGTGGGGGCGGTGAAGGGCCGGTAGGGCCGGCCGGTCCACTGCATGCCCAGGTGCGACGAAAATTCGAGGGTATTGAGGCGCACGCCGTGGACCAGGATGCCGAGGCCGCAGAGGGCGATATTGAGGGCGTGGCCGAGGAAGAGCAGGAGGGCGGCGGCGAGGCTGCCGATGAGGGAGCCGAACATGGGGGCGAGCATGGTATTGAAGGCGTTGGCCACGGCGAAGGAGGCGGTGCCGACGGCGAAGAGGCGCAGGTAGGAAACCACATCGGTGAAATTGCTGATGACGGTCAGGGGCAGCATGGCATGGTTGAACCATTCGGCCTTGAAGCGGCGGCGGGGGGTCATGAAGAGGATAATCAGCAGCAGGGCGATGGCCAGGAGCCCGAGGACCCAGCCGGGGAGATCTTCGTTGAGGACGAAGCGGCGGGCGACAAAATACATCACCCAGGTCGAGCCGATCCATCCCAGGTGGCCGAGGGCTTCGGTGGAGGCCCGCAGGCGCCAGGCATTCCACGCGTGGGCGACGGTGAGGTGGAGCGCGCCGATGAGGAAGCACAGGCCCATGAGATTGGATTGGTCCTGCAGCCAGTGGCTATAGGGCAGGGGCAGGGCTTCGCGGCCGATGCCGAAGTAGGTTCCGGTGAGCACACCCCAGATGACGGTACAGCCGCTCATGAGATAGAGCAGGTGGAAGGGATAGGCGGGGGCGCGGGGCATTTTATGGCGGGCCCAGGCGGTCAGGCCGATAAAGAGCAGGCCATAGCCGGCGTCGCCGATGAGCATGGCGAAGAACAGGCTGAGGAAGATCAGGAAGGGCAGGCTGATATCCACTTCCCGGTAGCCGGGCACGAGGCCGGTCAGCAGGAAAATCGAGCGGATGGGCCGGAGCCAGACGGGATTGCGCACGAGGGTGGGGGGTTGTTCCTGTTCGCCGGGTTCATCCAGGGCGAGGCCCCAGCCCGCTTCGGCGGCGGCGGCCTGGAGGCGGGGGGCGGCTTCGGTTGGCAGGTAGCCTTGCAGGGCGGTCAAGGCCCCGTGGGCCTGCATGCCGGCGCGGGCTTCGAGGAACTCGACCTGGGGCCGGGCGGCCGCGCGGGCGGCGGTCAGTTGGCCGCGGGCGGCGGTCAGGGCGCGGCGGCGGTCGTCAATCCGGGTCAATTCGGCGCGCCATTGGGCGACGCGGGCCTCGAGGGCGGCCAGGCTTTCGGCGGGCCAGCGGACCGGTTCGCCGGTGAAGGGCGCGGGCGCGCCCCGGCTGAGTACGGCCACGTAGAGCCCCTCCTTGCGGCGGGCGAGGATGGACAGCGCCGCGCCTTCGGGCGTCACGAGGGGCGCTTTGGGGGGGACCACGTATAATCGCAGAAAGAGATTGTGCGCTTCGAGGCGGGCCTGGGCCGCGGGGTCGAAATCGCCGAGGGGTTCGAGGCGGGCGATCTCGAGCGCGTCGGCGTGGAGTGCTTCGCGGCATTCGGCTTCACGGGCCAGGCCGGCGAGCAGCTCGGCCAGCACGGTTTCGCTGTCGGCGGGGGCGGGGGCGTCCGCGGGGGGGCTTTCCGGCGGCAGGATATCGAGGGCTCGCGTCACGTCCCGCAGGCGCGTACGGGCGGTCTCGAGGGCGGCGCCGGTCGGTGGTTCGAGGGGATCGAGGTGCAGCACACCCAGCGCGCGCAGGCGCTCGAGCGCCGGGGCTGCGTGCGCCGCCAGGCAGATGATCGTCGCCTTCTGCATCGGGACAATCATGCCGCGCTCTCCCGGGTCACTGTTTTCTTCTTGGCAATCTTGCCGCGGACCACATCGGCGGTCTGCTGATCCCCCAGGAAAATCCGGATCACGCGAATATGCTCACGGCACTCGGGGATTTTGACCTTCTCGAAAAGATTCACGCGCTGGGTCGTCACGCGCAGCTCCTCGCGCAGGCGGCGCAGGGCTTCCTCGAGGACCAGGCGGGTCAATTGGAGGCTGACGGCATGCCGCAGGGCGGCGATGCCGTCATCGAGCCACGCGGCGGAGTCAAACGCATCGGGCCAGGCGCCGCCGAATTCCACCGCCTGCAAGATGGGGATATTGACGCCGGCCACGTTGCCCTCCTCGATGTCGAGGCGGGCGGGCTCCAGCAGGGGCGCCCAGTCGAACGCCTCGGTAAAGAGCCCGATCCAGGAATCCAGTCCCGCCTCGAACTGGTCGGCCTCCTCTTGCTGGGCGCGGAGCTTGGCCTCGAGTTGGCGGACTTCCATTTGGAGCTGCTGCTTCTTGAGAGTCAGGGTGGGCAGATAGCGTTCGAAGCGCGCCAGGGCATCCCGCTGGGCTTTCAGCTCGTTCTTGGTATGTTTGATCTTGGCCATGAAAAGAATAAAAAGGTGGTTAATCCGAGCTGGCAACGGCCTCGAGGTGATTACGTTCTTCCTGCCGGCCGTTATCGGGCGTTTCCGCATGCGCCTTGGGCCAGAACTGGTTGATCAATTTTGAGGCGATGCCGGTTTCGGCGGGTTCGAAGCAGTCGGCCAGCATGGCCCAGCCGCGGTCCAGGGCGGTCTCGAGGGGGATATTGACGCTCAGGTCCATCATTTCCTGTTCGAAGCGTTCGCCGTAGACCAGTAGTTTGCTGTCCCAGGCGCTCATGCGGAAGCCCATGGACTGTTTTTCGAGGGTTTCCTTGTAGCCGGCGTAGAGCTGGATCATGGTATTCATGATTGTGCGGTGGTCGTCGCGGGTGGCGCCATTGACCTGCTGTTTGAGGCGGCTCAGGGAGCCGAAGGGTTCGATGCGGCCGTTGCGCAGGTAGAACTGACCTTCGGTGATGTAGCCGGTATTGTCGGGGACGGGGTGGGTCACATCATCGCCGGGCATGGTTGTGGCGGCCAGGATCGTGATGGATCCGGCCGAATCGAAGTCCACGGCCTTTTCGTAGCGGGCGGCCAACTGGCTGTAGAGGTCGCCGGGATAGCCGCGGTTCGAGGGAATCTGCTCCATGGTGATGGCGATTTCCTTCATGGCGTCGGCGAAGTTGGTCATGTCCGTCAGCAGCACCAGGACGCGCTCGTTCTTGAGGGCGAACTGTTCAGCCACGGCCAGGCAGATATCGGGCACCATCAGGCATTCGACTGTGGGATCGGCGGCGGTATGGACGAAGAGGACCGAGCGGGCCAGGGCGCCCTGTTCTTCGAGGGTTTCGCGGAAGTACAGGTAGTCATCATGTTTGAGTCCCATGCCGCCGAGGATGATCACATCCACTTCGGCTTGGAGGGCGATGCGGGCCAGGAGGGGGTTGTAGGGCTCGCCGGCCACGGAGAAGATGGGCAATTTCTGGGATTCCACGAGGGTATTGAAGATGTCAATCATGGGAATGCCCGTGCGCACCATGTTCCGGGGGATGATGCGCTTGGCGGGATTAACGGACGGGCCGCCGATTTCGATCATGTTTTCGGTCAGGCGCGGGCCGCGGTCGCGGGGCTGGCCGCTGCCGGTGAAGACCCGCCCGAGCAGCGCCTCGGAGAAGGAGGTTTCCATGGGGTGCCCCAGGAAGCGAACCTTGGCGTCCGTGGGGATGCCCCGGCCGCCCGCGAACACCTGGAGGGACACCCGGTCGCCCGCCAGCCGAATAACCTGGGCCAGGCTGGCGCCCTGGGGCGACTCGACCTCCGCCAGTTCCTGATAGCGCACGCCGTCGGCCCGCAGGGTAATGACGTTGCCGGCGACTTCCTCGATGCGGTGATAGACCTTGTTATTCATCCGCGCTGACCTCCGCGACCATTTTCGTCATGGTCTGTTCAATCTTTGCAAACTCCGGGTCGTCCTGGAGCACCCGATTCCAGTCCTTAGTGGTCTGGGTCAACTGCTGGAAGAAGGCGCGGGCCGCATCCTTGTCCGGGAATTTCAGGGGGGCGTCCAGGATGTGGCCGAGGCGTTCAAAGACATAGCTCTGGCGTTCGGCGCCGGTGGCCGCGTCCACTTCGTGGAACGCATCCTGTTGCAGGTAGACGGCATCCAGGTACTCGGCCTTGAGATAGACCACAAAGTCCTCGATCGAGGTGCCCTCCTCGCCAACCACCTTCATCATCTGGTTGACTTCGTTGCCCTGGCGCAGGATCGTCCGCGCCCGGCGCGCGGCTTCTTCGGGCACCACGCCGGGATACTTGCTCCAGCTTTCGAGGGGATGGATGGCCGGATAGCGCCGTTGGTCCGAGCGCTCGCGGGAGAGGCCCAGGAAGGCGCCGACCACCTTGAGCGTGCTCTGGGTCACCGGCTCCTCGAAATTGCCGCCGGCGGGGCTGACGGTGCCGCCGATGGTCACGCTGCCGATGCCGCCGTCGTGCAGCCGCACCACGCCGCCGCGCTCGTAGAAAGCGGCAATCACGGATTCGAGATAGGCGGGGAAGGCCTCTTCGCCGGGGATCTCCTCGAGGCGGCCCGAGACCTCGCGCAGGGCCTGAGCCCAGCGGGAGGTCGAGTCCGCCAGCAGCATGACATGCAGGCCCATTTGCCGGTAGTACTCGGCGATGGTCACGGCCGTATACACGGAGGCTTCGCGGGCGGCCACGGGCATCGAGCTGGTGTTGCAGATGATCAGGGTGCGCTCCATGAGGCTGCGGCCCGTGCGCGGATCTTCGAGCTCGGGGAACTCGCGCAGGGTCTCGACCACTTCGCCGGCGCGTTCGCCGCAGGCGGCCACGATCACGATATCCACATCAGCGTGGCGGCTGATGATCTGCTGCAGGACGGTTTTGCCGGCGCCGAAGGGGCCGGGAATGCAGTAGGCGCCGCCGCGGGCCACCGGATAGAACGTGTCAATGATCCGGACCTTGGTGGTCAGGGGTTCGGTGGGGCGCAGGCGTTCGGCATAGGCTTGGATGGGGACTTTGACGGGCCAGCGCTGGACCAACGTCACCTGGGCCTCGCGGCCGGTTTCGGATTTCAGCCGGGCGATGGACTCATCGAGGGTATAATTGCCGGCCTCGGCCACTTCCAGGACCTCGAATTTGCCGCGCCAGCCGAAGGGGACCATGATCCGGTGCTTGAAAATGCCCTCGGGCACGGTGCCCAGGGTGGCGCCGGCGGTGACCGTATCGCCGACCTTGACGGCGGGGGTGAAGGCCCATTCCTTGTCGCGTTCGAGGGCTTGGAGGTAGGTGCCGCGCTGGAGGAAGAAGCCGCACTGCTCGGCCAGGCGGGGGAGGGGATTCTGCAGGCCGTCGAACACCTGGGTCAGCAGGCCGGGTCCCAATTCAACGGCCAGCAGCTCGCCGGTGAACTCGACTTCGCCGCCGATTTGCAGGCCGCGGGTATCCTCGAAGACCTGCAGTTCGGCCTCGTCGCCCCGAATGCGGATGACCTCGCTCTTGAGGGTGACCTCGCCCAAGTGGGCATAGGCGACTTCATTCTGCACCACCGGTTCGTGGAAGCGCACCCGCAGCAGGTTGCCGCTGACCCCGGTAATCTGTCCGACATGATTGCTCATACTGTTCCGTCCTGTTCGGCTGGCGGCGGCGATTCGGCGCCCACCGCCGCGGCAAAATCGGGCGGGAGGGCCGCATCGCGCGCGGCGGTAAATTGTTCGCGTCCGGCGGCCGGTTGCCAGGCGGCCTGGCGGGCGGCCCAGCCCAGGCGCAGGGCATAGGCCATGACGGCCTCGACGCTGAAGGGCCGTTCCACGCCCACGAGTTCGTCCACCAGGCGCCAGCGCAGGCGGTCCAGGGCCTGTTCGCGTTCGAGCGGATTCTTGCGTTGGAGGGCTTCGGCGGCTTCACGTTCGAGCGCGGCGTCGAACCCTTCGTGGGGGTGGGGGGTGAAGGCGGTTTCGGCGGGCCGTTGGGCGGTGCGGGTGCGGGCGATCGCATTGCGCAGTTGGGTTTCGAGCGGGCGCCAGCGGCGGGCGAAGGGGTGGGGGGCGCTGTCCCAGCGGCCGGCGAGCAGGTCGGCGGCGCCGGCGAGGTCATCGGGTGCGAGCACGCCGGTGGCGCGCCGCAGAAACTCGGCGGCGTCCAGGGCCGGGGGCTCACCCGGCGTCAGGGTCGGCAAACTGGCCATGAAGTAGAAATACTCGCGCATGGGCTGAACATTCAGTCGGGGTACCGGGGCGCCATATCGTTCGGTGGTTTATTTCTCAGTGGGGGGTTGCGCCGCGTGCTGGGCGGCGGCGCGGACGATTTCGGCCAGATGGGGCCGCACGAATTGTGCCAGGGCCGCGGCCACGGCCGGGCCGGTGAAATCATGTTCGACGTGCGCGTCGGCCACCACGACCCGGAAACCGCTGAACAGCTCATTGTCCACCGTCAGGGTTACGCCGCCCTTGAAGGCTTCGGCCAGCCGCTCGCGGACGATGGTTTCGAGGGCGGCCCGGTCTTTCTCCGGCACGACCACTTCCAAGGGTTGGTCCTGGTTGGTGGTCGCCGCCATTTTCAGCAGCATCTCGCCGATCAATTCCGGCTGCAGAGTTTGGTCCACGGCATCCTTGATCAGGCGCTCGACCATTTCGGTCACGCCCTGGCCCACGGTCAAAATCAGATCGCGGGCCGCCTGTTCCAAGGTGCGGCGACTGCGCTCGGCAAAGGCCTGGGCCTCCTGGTCCGCGGCCGCCAGCTTGGCTTTGGCGTCCGCCTCGGCCTGCTGGACCAATCCCGCCGCCTTCTTTTTGGCCGCCGCCGTGGTCTCCGCGGCGGCCGTGTCGGGCTTTGCGGCCGCCTCCGTCTCGGCCTTTGCGACGGCCTCGGTCTGAATCGTGTCAATCAAAGCCTGTAATTCCGTTGCCATACTGATCTCCTGTCGTTCCGGCGTTGCGCCGGCCTCCCCGTTTTTTGTCAATTGAGCAAGCACTATAGCGCCGGGATGGTTTGGCCGCAACCCTGAATCGAAAGAATCGAGTGAATCGAGTGAGTCGAAGAGAGGGGAATAGGGGCCGGGGCTCTATCGGGGCTGTTCGGGGGGATCGGCCAGGCGCGCGAACGCGGCGAGCAGGGTTTCCTGGTCCCGCAGGTTTTCGAGTCCGCGCAGGAATTCGCGGCGGCCTGGGAAGCCGGCCACATAGCGCACGAGGTGGGAGCGGAACTTGCCGCAGGCGGCGAACTCGGTGCCATGTCGCCGCAGGCGCCGGGTGCGGTCCCCGGCGGTCATATGGGCGGTGAGGGCTTCGAGGTGCTCTCGCACCAGGGCGACCAGGGCGGGACCTTCCGGCGCCGGATAGGTCTGCCCCGCCAGGGCTGCGCGCAGCTCGGCGAAAATCCAGGGTTTGCCCACGGCGCCGCGGCCGATCATGGCGCCAGCGCAGCCGGTTTCGCGCAGCATGACCGCGACGTCCTCGAGGGTTCGCAGGCCGCCATTGCCCAGCACGGGAATCGTGAGGGCCTCGCGGATGGCGCGCAGGGCGGCCCAGTTGGGCGGGCCGGAGTGGCCGACGCTGGCGGGGCGGGCATGGATCGTGACGGCGGCGGCGCCGGCGGCTTCGGCGGCCCGGGCCAGGGCCAGGCCCTCGAGGTGATCGGGCGTCAGGCCGATGCGGGTTTTGACGGTTACGGGCACGGGGACGACGGCGCGGACGGCTTGAACGATTTCGCCCACCAGATCGGGATGTTGCAACAGGGCGACGCCGCAGCCCTTGTTGCGGATTTTGCGGATCGGGCAGCCGCAGTTGATGTCTATGGCGGCGAAGGGGGCGTGTTCGAGGGCGACTTGGGCGGCGGTGGCGAACGCGGCGGGATCTTTGCCATAGAAGTGGGCCACCACGGGTTGTTCGGCGGCGGTGGTGGTCAGGTAGTGCAGCGCCTGGGGAATGCGCCGGGCGATGGCATCGGCCATGATGACTTCCGTATAGACCAGCGTTGCGCCGTACCGGCGGCACAGGCGGCGAAAGGGCAAGTCGGTATAGCCGGCCATGGGGGCCAGCACCAGGGGCGGATCGAGCAGCAGGTTTGGTCCGAGGGTAAGGGGGGGCAGCAGGGGCATGGCGGGGTTCAAGCGGGTGGGAGTGGATTGGGCGGCCGGTGCGTGGCGGCACCGCGGGCGGCGTCGCGCAACAGCTCGGGCAGGGCGGGATGGATATAGATCATGCGCAGGGTATCGGCGAGGGCGGCGCC
>JAIPIQ010000213.1 GCA_021734645.1 Fidelibacterota bacterium
CAGGGGGTTGCGTCGGCGGCTTGCCAACGGGGTGGTTGGGGGGCATGCTGTGGGGGTGGCAGAACCTGGTGCGGGGAGGGAGGCTGGCGTTGGCAGGACATATGGAGAGCAGGCGGTTGGGATGCGCGCGGCTTGTGGGGTGCGGGGCCGCGGCCTGGCGGGGGGGGCTGGAGACGGTGCAGGAGCTGTTGTATCCCCGGCGTTGTGCCGTATGCGGCGACGGGGCGCCCGGCGCGGCCAGTCATTTGTGTGACCTGTGTCGTCATCAGCTCGAGTTTATAGCGCCGCCGTTCTGCCGGGTGTGCGGCGATCCGGTGGCGGGGCATTTCGAGCGGGCCTATACGTGTCTGGCCTGTACCGCCCGGCCGCCAGCCTTTGACGTGGCCCGCTCGCTGTTTCGTTATAGCGCGGGGGGCGAGTTGGTGCGGCAGTTGAAGTACCAGGGGGGCGTCTGGCTGGCACCCATGCTCGGGGAGTGGCTGGCGGCGGCCGCGCAGACTCACTTGCCCCTTGAGCGTCTCGAAACGGTGGCGCCCGTGCCGTTGCATCCGGTGCGGCGGCGGGAACGGTCCTATAATCAGTCGGAACTACTGGCCCGGTCGGTGGCCCGGGCGCTCGGGCTGCCCCATGCGCCGCGATTGCTCCGCCGGGTGCGCCCCACCGAGACGCAAACGCATTTGACAGCCGCCGCTCGTCGCCATAATGTGGAAGCTGCGTTTGCGGTTCGTGAAGCCCGCTGGGTGCAGGGGCGGCGCGTGCTGCTGGTGGATGATGTCATGACGACCGGCGCGACCGTGGATGCCTGCGCGCGGGCATTGAAACAGGCCGGCGCGGCGCGGGTGTTTGTGTTGACCGCGGCGCGGGGCGGGTGAAGAGGTGCATATGGCTTTTTTCAGTAGAAGGAAAACGACGATTTTGCAGGCCCGCAAGCGGGACGTGCCCGAGGGGTTGTGGCTCAAGTGCCCCTCCTGCAACGAGATCATATTCCGGCGCGAGGTCGAGCAATTGTTCGGTTTGTGCCCCAAATGCGGGCATCACTTCCCCCTGGGCCGCGCCGAGCGGCTGCGCCTGCTGCTCGAGCCGGACAGTTTTCAGGAATGGGATGCGGCGCTGGCCAGTCGGGACATTCTGAACTTCACGGGCAAAGCCTCCTATCAGTCCAAGCTCGAGGGGGCCATGAAGAAGACCGGCTACAAGGATGCGATCAGCATCGGGCAGGGCTTGATGGGCCCCCATGCCGTGGGTTTCGGCGTGATGGATTTCGATTTTTTGGGGGCGAGCATGGGATCCGTCGTGGGGGAGAAGGTCACCCGGTTGTTCGAGCGGGCGACTGCGGCCGGTTGGCCGGTGGTGCTGGTTTGCGCCAGCGGGGGCGCGCGCATGTACGAGGGCCTGTTCAGTCTGATGCAGATGGCCAAGACCAGCGCGGCGATTGCGCGGCATAATCAGGCGGGGCTGGCGTACATCCCGGTGTTGACGCACCCCACCACGGCGGGCGTCATGGCCAGTTTTGCCACCCTGGGCGACGTCATCATCGCCGAGCCGGGCGCCCTGATCGGTTTTGCCGGCCCGCGGGTCATCAAGGAAACCACCCAGCAGGACTTGCCCGAGGGCTTCCAGCGCTCGGAGTTTTTGCTCAAGCATGGCCTGCTGGACCGGGTCACGCCTCGCGGCGAGCTCAAGGCCACGCTGGTTCAGTTGTTGAGTTTCATGCAGTGAAGTCCGCGCCGGACCGGGGGCCGAGCAGCGCGCTGGCGGAGGCCATTGAGCGGATGTTCCAGCGGCGGACCGCGGGCATTCAGCCGGGCCTGGACATCATCCGTGACCTGGCCGCGCGGCTGGGCGATCCCCAGCATGCGTTCGCCGTCATTCATGTGGCGGGCACCAATGGCAAGGGCTCCGTGGCGGCCATGCTGGCGGCCATACTGACCTCCGCCGGTTTGCGGACCGGGCTCTATACCTCGCCGCACCTGGTCCGTTTCAATGAGCGCTTCCTGCTCGATGGTCAGCCGGTGGCGGATGACGTGTTGGGGCGCTGGCTGGCGGCCGTCGAAGCCGCCGATGGCGCGGGCGTGGCGGCCGGGCGGCGGCCGGCCACTTTCTTCGAGCTGGCCACCGCCATGGCTTTCTATGGTTTTCGCGAACAGGCGGTCCAGATTGCGGTCATTGAAACCGGGATGGGCGGCCGCTGGGATGCCACCAATATTGTCCGTTCGCTGGTGAGTGTGATTACCCAGATTGACCTGGACCACCAGGAATACCTGGGGCCGGATTTGGCGTCCATTGCCGGCGAGAAGGCGGGCATTATCAAGCCGGGGCGTCCGGTGGTCCTGGGCGCCTTGCCGCCGGAGGCCGATGAGGTTGTCACTGCGGCCGCCCGCGCGGCGGGGGTGAGGCCCCTGCGCGCGCCCGACGGGGTCACCGTGCGCCTCCGGGACCAGACGGAGGCCGGTCTGCGGCTGGAGGCGGAGACGCCGGGGCGCCGACTGGGAACGCTGCGGCTGGCTCTGCTGGGGCGCTACCAGGCGGCCAATTGCGCCGTGGTGCTGACGGCGCTCGAAGCGCTTGCGGCCCAGGGGCTCGAGGTGCCCGAAGAGGCCATTCGCGAGGGCTTGGAGCGGGTGCGCTGGCCGGCCCGCTGCCAATGGCTTGGCCATGCGCCCCCGGTTTTGCTCGATGGCGCGCATAATCCCTCCGGGGCGCGGGCTTTGGCCCAGACCCTGCGGGACATTGCGGGCAAGCGTCCGGTCGTGTTGTTGCTGGGGGTGCTGGCCGACAAGGATGTGGACGGCATTTTGCGCGCCTGGCAGGGGTTGTCCGTGGGCCTGGCGCTGGCCACGGATGTGCCCAACGAGCGCGGATTGCCGCGGGACCAGTTGGCGGCGCGCGCCCGGGTGCGGGGGTGGCCGGTGGAGGGCCTGCCGCTGGCCGCGGCGTGGACGCGCGGCGTCGAGGAGGCCACCCGGACGGGCGCGATGCTGGTCATCGCCGGGTCGCTCTACCTGGCCGGCGCGATCCTGGCCCGTCAACCGGAGGCGCTGGTATTCCGCGCGCCGGCCAGGGGGGCGTCATGAGTGCCTTTGCCATTGCCTGTGGCGGGACGGGCGGTCACGTGCTCCCCGGGCTGGCGGTGGCGCAGGTCTTGCGTCAGCGCGGCCACGAGACCACGTTGTGGCTGACGGACCGGGCCATAGAAGCGGACGTCGCGCGGGACTGGTCGGGGCCGCGGATTCACATCCCGTCGGATGGATTTCAGTATGGCGCATCTTGGAAGACCGTGCGCGCGGCCTGGCGGTTGGGCGGCGCCGTTTGGGCCAGTACGCGCCGGATGCGGGACGCGCCCCCGGCGGCGCTGCTGGCCATGGGCAGCTACGCCTGTTTCGGGCCCGCCCTGGCCGCCCGGCGCCTGGGGGTGCCCCTGGTGCTGCACGAAGCCAACGTGCTGCCCGGCCGGGCCGTGCGCCTGCTGGCGCGCGGCGCACACACCATTGCGGCCAGCTTCGAGGAGTCCCGCTACTACTTGCAGGGACGGCCTGTGGTCGTCACCGGCATGCCCCTGCGGCCGGGGCTCGAGGCGCCTGATCCCGGACAGCGCTTGCCGGGATTGGAGACCGCGCGCTTCATCGTCCTGGTGATGGGAGGCAGCGGCGGCGCGCAGGCCCTGAACCGCGCCGCCTGCGAGGCCCTGGGCGCCCTGGGCTCCGCCGGGAGCGGGCTGGGCGTCATCCACCTCACCGGGCCGGCGGATGCGGCCTGGGTGCAAGCCGCCTATGAGCAAGCCGGGCTGCCGCATTTTGTGCGCGCCTTCCATGCGGATATGGCGGCGGTCTATCGTCACGCCCAACTGGCGCTGTGCCGTGCCGGCGCCGCCACCTGCGCGGAGTTGGCCGCCTTCGGCCTGCCCGCGTTGTTGATCCCCTATCCCCACGCCAGCAATGATCATCAAACCGCCAATGCCCGCGCGCTCGAGAAGGCCGACGCGGCGGACGTGGTGTTGGAACGTGATCTGACGGCGGACTGGCTGCGTGAGTATGTGGCCAACCGGAGCGCCCAGCCGGAGACGCTGGCGCGCATGAGCGCCGCCGGCCGGAAGTGCGCGCCCCAGGATGCCGCCGCGCGCGTGGCCGACCTGCTCGAAGCCGCGGCGTGTGCCGGGTAAGGCCGTGAAACGCCCGCGCGCCATTTTTCTGCTTCTGTCGTTGGGCGCTCTACTGGTCTACCTGGCCGGTGCGGTCTGGCATTTGGATCTCGCCCGCCAGCCCCCGGAAGCCCTCTGGGGCGATGCCGGCGACGGCTTGTTTAATGGCTGGATACTGGAACAGGGGTTACGCAGCGCGCCCGGGGGATTCCAGGAACTGCGCGCCGGGCGCATTTTCTGGCCGGACGGGGCGAACTCGTTCTTCTGGTCCGATAATCTGCTCGCGGTGCTGCCCCTGTATGCCCTGGCGCGGGCCTTGACGCCCGGGCTGCTCGAAGCGCTGCGCTGGACCGTTCACGGGCTCAGTGGATTGCACTATGCCGCTTTGGTGTTCCTGTTCTATCAGGCCTGCGCCCTGGCGACGGTCGGCGCTCCGCCCCGGTCGCGGCGCGGCCTCTGGGCCGTGCCGTTGTTCGCGTATTGGGCGCACTTCACGCCCCAGTTGATCCTGAATCACTTCAACCACCTGCAGAATTTCTGTGGGCTGGGCCTGTTTGTCTTTGCGGGCGCCGCCCTGGCGTATCGGCGCCGGCCCGCTGGACGCTGGATTGTCCTGATGGCCGTCGCGGCCCTGGGGCTGCTCTACAGTGCGCCCTACTACGCGGTCGCGGTTTTCGTACTCGGGCTTGGGTGGGGCGCGCTCGAGGCCGTAGCCCATCCCCGCGAATTGATGACCCGAGCTCGCCGTGCCGCGCCGGGGCTGCTGGTGGTCGCGCTGGTGGCCTGGCCTCTGCTGCGGGCCTACCTGGATGCCCGCTTGCCAACGTACGCCCCGCGCGACCTCATCCGCCTGGCCATCGCCTGGACATCGGTTTATACGCCAGCCGCCACTGTGAGCGCGGATTGGCTGCGCCGGGCGGGCTGTGCGCTGCCCGCGGTGTCCAGCGAGCAGTTGGCCTGGTGGGGTGGGGGGTGGCTGTTGGGTTTGATTCTGGCGGTCAGCCGCTGGGGGGGTGTCCGCTGGGGGGGTTGGTCGGCGGGCTGGTGGCGGCAACCGGTTTTGGGGCTGATTCTGCTGGCCCTATTCGCGCCGCAGCCCAAAATTCGCGAGCTGCGTCCGGTTCCGTCGTTGATCGGACTCGTTGGGTGGGCGGCATTGTTGAGTTGGCTGATTGCCCG
>JAIPIQ010000214.1 GCA_021734645.1 Fidelibacterota bacterium
AGCGAAAGGCCCGGTCGGTTCCGGGTTCCAGGCTGATCTGGGTGCGCACCACCGCGCCGGCGTACGGTGCGAGCAGGTTGAACCAGGGGGGATTGGCATATTCATTGCCGGCGCCGGGGTTGCGCTCGAACGGGACCAGTCCCTTCTGGTCCAGGGTGTAGGCGAGGGTTCCCTGGCCAAGGGAGCGCAGGTTGGCGGCGCAAGCCAGGCGCCGGCCGCGTTCCAGGGCGCCGTTGACCGCGGGTAGCAACATGGCGATCAGCAGGGCGATGATGGCGATGACGACCAGCAGCTCGACCAGGGTGAAGGCGCATTGGCATTCAGGCCGGGGCTTCATTGGGCGGTGCCCTCCATCTCGAGGTCGAGCCGGGCGGCGGGTCCCGGTGATTCCCCGGTGCGGCCGGCCTCGTAGGCGGCCCGCACGGCCTCGGGCGCTTGCGGGGCGTCCAGGAGCCGGATGCGGTCCAGTACGCCGGCGAGCCGCGGCCGGGATGCGTTCGAGCTATCCCAGCCCAGGGCCAGCCGCGGGGATTCCTGGAGGGGGCGCATGGTCAGATCCCGGCGCGCGGCCACCCGCTCGCCGTCCGCGTACAGTTCCACTTGGCTGTGGCCAGCGGCGGCCCGGCGCCAGTTGAGGGCCACATGATGCCAGGAGCCGGGGGGCCAGTCGGGCAGTTCCGCGTCCACCTTGAGCCAGGCGGCATACCCCGGGGTACCGTCCGGCGCGCGCTGGTGGCGGTAGAAGACCAGCCGGCCGTTGCGGATGGCCAGCACCAGATAGTCGGGCTGGCGCAGGCCGGCGCTCATAATCAGGGCGTCGTGTTCGGCGGCCGGCGGGCCGTCGGGCTTGACCCAGGCCATGAAGGCGCCTGCGCCGCACAGGATCTCGGCCACCTGGCCGTAGGATGGGGTGGCGGTGGATCCGAGCCGCAGTCCCAGGCCGGTGAGGCCGGGCTCGAAATGCAGGTCGCGGTCGGGGCGGGCCGGCGCCTGCCTGGCGGCGGACCAGGCGACCCGCAGGTCGTCGGGCATATCGTCGGGCCCGCTGAGCAGTTCGTAGGCGTGTTCGAGGGTACAGGTTGCGCCGGGCGCCAGTTCCGTTGCGTGGGCGAACAGCTCGAGGTTAACGGTCTGGTAGGCGCGGTCGAGGTGAATGTGGGCCTCGGCTTCCCCGGCGGGATAATGATGGATGAACCCGCGGCCCGTGGCCAGCTCCAGCAGGCCCCAGTAGCCGGCCGGCCGCAGCGTGTCGGCGCCAGCCACGCCGGTGACCGGCGCGCAATGCATCGCTCCGGCGGCGTCGCGGTAGAACAGCCCGGTGGCTTCCAGATCCGGCGTGAGCTGAAACTCCGGATGCACCCGCAGTCTGGCGGGGAAGGGGACCGCCCCCTCGTTTGTCAGGCGGGACGAAAGGTGGACCACCGGCGCCGCGCCCGGCGCAACCCGGATCTGCCGGGTCAGGCGCACAGATTCCGCGGTAACGCCCTCGAGCTGCAGAGTGCGGCCGTCGGCTGTTTCAAGCCACTCGGCGGCCAGGGCCAGCTCCCAGCCCGGCGAGGCAAACGCGGAACGGGTGTATTCCTCATAGCCGCCGTAGCGGAAATAGGTCGCGCCGGGGTCAGTCAGCGTGCTGAGGCTCAAGGGCTCATGAAACAAGTTATTTTCTGGATGCCGACGGTCCACGAGGCGCAGCAGTCGCCCGCCCACGCCCGGCAGCACGCCGAGTCGCAGTCGGTCATTCTCGAGCCAGACCAGTGGTTCGGCGCGGGAGCGGGCGCGGAAGAGCACGCGAGCCATGGAGGCATCCAGCAGGCCCATATCCTGGGCGCGGTTGTGAATCGCCTGCCAGCGGGCTGCGTGTCCGTCCGGTGCGCCGGGGTTGAATACATAGGCGTCGTCGCCGCGGACCAGCCGCCAGACGCCGTCTTCCGCCGCGAGCAATTGCTTGGGCAGCACGGTGGTTTCCGCGTAGTTCAGCGCGGTGATCATGCGCGCGAGGGGTTCGCTGCCCTCGGGCAGCCGCGCTGCCGCCGTGGCCAGCAACTGACCGCCGCGGGCGAGGAATTCGGGGGTAAAGACCCGTGCGGAGGGCACGGTGATGTCGCGCCAGATGGAGGGATTCCAGTCGGCGGCGGCGTAGGTTTCGTCCAGGAGGGCCAGGTATTCGGCCACCGGTTCGGCGGCCGGGCCGAAGCGCCGGGCGGCATAGTCCGCGCGGAGGGCCGCGATGGTCAGGGTGGGATCCCAGGCCAGGCGGGCGATGGCATAATACAGAAAGGGGTTGTAGGCGTGCAGCGCGTCGCCGGCCTGGGTGAAATAGACTTTATAGGGATTGGGGAAGTCGGCCAGATAGTGGATCATATCGGCCGCCACGCCGCCGAACCCGAGGGGGGTCATGGGCGAGCCGCTTTGGTCCGGCACATGCAGAATAAAGTAGTCCCAGATGCCGATGCCGGCGCCGCCGGCCTGCGCCCAGGTTTCGAAAATGTCACGGGCGGCGGCATTCCAGGGCGAATAAATGGAATGGACCAGGCTCCCGTTGCCCGCATAGCCGTGGGCCACCTGATTGATGACGTTCGGGGCCGTGCGCAGGCCGGCATAGGGCCAGACATAACGCGAGTAGGCCAGGTTGACCAGGTAACGGTCGGGATGCTGCTCCGCCACCATGGCGGCCACGGCATTGATGAATTCCACCTGGCGGCGCGTCATGTGCCCCGCCGGCCCGGGCTCGAAATTCACGCCGCCCTGCGCCATACAGTTGGCGCACTCGCACCATTTCACATCGCCGTCCGACGGGGAAATTGGCACGGCATCGCCGTCGGGATGGTTGTCGAACCAGCGGATGATGAAATCGGCCACCGCCCGCCGCATGTCCGGGTTCGTCGTGCAGAGGTAGCCACCCTCTTTAGCTTGGGGGATGCGCCGGCCATTGTACAGCGAGAAATACTCGGGATGCGTTTCAAACCACGGGTCGTTGGGCAGCAGCCACGGCGTATTGTGGCAGATATGCTGCCACAGCACCTGCCCGCCTCGCTCCCGCCAGGCCGGATGCAGCCGCAAATTGAAATTGCGGTTCAGCCGGTTCTTCACCGACCAGTCAATCACCGCCTCGGCCTCCGCCGGCGACGCCGCCCCGCGGCCCAGCTCCCGCACCGCGAACCGCGGCTGCTCGACCACTGGCTCCGGCGGCAGCCACAGGTCCGTCCGCTCCGGAATCACCTCGCCGTCCGGTCCCGGCTCGTACCAGCGGCACCCCTGCCGCTCGAGAAATGCATACACCGCGTACAGCGTTCCCCGGTCGCCCCCGCCGAACAGCAGCACGTCTCCACCAGCCGGCGCGATGACCGCGGTCTCCGCTGAGATCGTCCGCAGTGGATGCGCCGTCAAAGATGCGTATGCTCCGGTCCCGCTGGTGCGGCCCACCCGCAGCACCCAACCGTCCTCCGCCCCCGCTTCGGCGCGCAGCGGAACCAGCCGCCCCGTCATTCGCGCCACGTACTCCTGCAATTCAGCCGCGGCAAAGCGCTCCGTCGGCGTCGGCCTGGCCGGGTGGATAATCACCGCTGGAAAGGGCGCCCGCTCCGCAGCCGGGATGACCGGGGCGCACACGACAGCCAACAGGAACACACCCGCCGGAAAATAATTCCGCGCCCGCGGGGAAAACCGGCGGTTCATGGAAGGCGCATGGCGCGCGGCGATCAACGCCGCCGGATGACGCGCAGGAGCAAAGCCGCTCCGAGCAGCCAGACGGCCAGCGAGGTCGGCTCCGGAATCACCGCAACGTTCAGATCGTCAATGCTGTGCTGCTGGGCGCCCGTGCCGATAATCTTCAGGGCCTGGATGGACGCGGACCCATCATAATACCCGAAGAAGCTGCGCTCGGACAGGCCGGCGCCGGTATTGACCGCGACCGAATAATCGGAGCCGATCTGCGATGTCGCCCCCAGATCGGAAAACAACTGCACCGTGATCGCCGCCCCCGTAACCCGGTTGAGCGTGAAGCCCACGCCCTGCACCGCGTTGGTGATCGTGACCGTCAAGGTGTGCCCCGCTTGCAGCACCAGATCGACGCTGCCGCCGGTGGGCCGGAATCCTGAAGTCAAGCGATAGCCCGTGGAGGCGAAGTCAATCCGCTGTCCGTAGCCGCCGGTCAGCTCGACGCGGTCCACCCGGCTGGCCGGATTGCCCGCATCCGGCGCGGGATACCCGTCCGCCGTCTCGAAGGTGATGGCATAGCGCTGGCTGAGCGCATTGAACGCCGCCAGGCTGAGGTTGCCGACCTCTTCCTCCATGGTCAGGCTGTTGGCATTGATGGCGGTGCTCAGCCCACCGGGATTGGTAATGATATTGGCCTGCGCGGCCCCGGCGACCAGCACAACTCCTGTCAGCACGAATCGGATCCATCCGTTCTTCATCTCACAGCTCCTTCTGCTATGCGCCCTGCCGGGCGCTTTCATTGATCGTACAATAAGACGGGCCCGCGTCCATGGCAAGCCCCAAATTGAAATATTTTTCACCTTCCCGGTTCGCCACGGAGTCGAAGAATTTCATGCTCCCGCCTCCTTCAGGGGCTGTGGGCGTCCGCGCGCGCAGGCGGCGCGCCAGGGGGGGGCGCTGCGTCGGGGATCAGGGTGTTCGAAGGTGATGAGGCCGTCATAGCGGGTTGCGCGCAGGGTTTGGGCGACCCGCGGCCAGTCAATGGTGCCGGCGCCGAGGGGCAGGTGCTCGTCGCGGGTGCCGTGGTTGTCGTGGAAGTGGGTTTCGAGGAGGGCGGGGGCGCAGGCGCGGGCGACGGCGGCCACATCGAGACCGTTGAGGTGGCAATGGCCGGCATCGAGGCAGAAGCGGAGGTTGGGGGCGCGGACGGCGGCGTGGAACTCGAGCAGGCGGTCGGGATGGAGGGTCAGGCCATACCATTCGGAGATGGCGGTTTCCAGGGTGATGGCCAGGCCGGCGGTTGCGGCCCATTCGCAGAGGCGCTGGTAGAGGTCCACGCTGTCGCGCCAGACGGCGGTTTCGCCGCCATACGCTTCGAAGGCGACCTGGTTGAGTTGGGTGAGGGAGAGGGTGCGGGCATGAAAGGCGCGGGCGGCCTCGCCGGTGAATTCGGGCATGGCGCTGCCGAACATCCAGCCGGGGTGGGTGGTGACGCGTTTGAGGCCCAGTTGGCCGGCGAGGGCCAGGGCGCGCCGGTGATAGGCCATGAGGGCCGGGTCCGGATAGCGGCCGGGGGGGGGGAGGACTTGATGGTAATGCGCGGATCCCATAGCCAGGCCGGCCGCCAGGACGGTGGCGCGGGCGCTTTCGAGGAT
>JAIPIQ010000006.1 GCA_021734645.1 Fidelibacterota bacterium
ACCGACGGACGCGTTGTGCCGCCGCCGCAAAACCGCCAGGCGTCCGACGAATTGACCCCGCGCCGACATGAGATGGGGCTGGCAACGGACCAGAAACGAGCCTTCCAACACGATGCCGGCGGATGGGTCGCGCTGGAGGCCGAACTGGTTTTAACCGTGCCGGAAGCCTGCCAGATCGCGGTCGGCTGGAAGCTCGGTGAGACCATGCCGGGACGTCGGGAGCTGCCCCCGGAAATGATGCCGGCCACGATCAACCGGCTGAGCCTGCGCTCGATTCAGGTCGAAAAACTCGACCGGACCATCGCCCTCGGGCGGCTGACGGCCGACAAGGTGGTGTACAAGCCGGGGATGCAACCGGTGCTGTCGGTTCCGGTCATCAACACTGCGGCCACGCCGATCTCTTACGCATACCGGGTACGGATGAGCAAAGACATTGGCGCGCCGGTCACCGTGGCCGAGGGGCAAATCGAGGCGGCCCCCGCCGTGACGCGGCATTTCGACATCGAACTGCCCGCACTGGAGGCGTTCGGTGGTTATCGCTTCGATTTCGAGCTGCTCGACACCGCCGGGAATCTCATGGCCAGCGCCGAGCGCTCTGCCGCCTGCTCAGAGACGTACGCCCGGATCGGCATCCAGGGGCTTCATCATGGTGATTATCTCACCTCTTCCATTCATGGCACACCGGAGATTGCCGAGCGGGTCTTTACGAATGCCCGAGAAGCGTACCTCAGTTCATTCGAGCTCAACTTCTGGCCGCCTTGCGACGTCTTCGACCTGACCCCTGAGAAGGATCGCTTCATCTCAAGTGTCATGGGCCACCATTGGGCGACCGGCATCAAGAATATCGCCGCGGCCTGTCGCCAGAACGGGATCGGCCTGTTCACGTACGCCAAGGGCAACTACGCGGATGGGCGCGCGGGCCTCGAATACGTGCAGCGCCATCCCGAGCTGGGCACGTACGAGCGCGACACCGGCAGGCCGATGGGCCGCCAGGACATGGAGCGACTGGTCAACTGGGACGATTACGAGCGGCGGATCATCGTTGACCGCGAGCCTGGTATTGGCCTGCAATGGTCCTACATCTACCTGGACGCCACCCGCCCGTCGGTGGTCGAGGCCAGCGCCGCGGAGATCATCGCCTCGCAGGCGATGTTCGGGTGGATCGGCGTGCGCTTCGACGGCGATTTCGCCGTCGCCCATTCCGATCTCTATTACGGGGGGCCGATCCGCAATCTCAAGGGAAAGCCGATGGGGCTGGGTGACGACCGCGACTTCATGTACGCCGCCAACCTCCGGCGCTACAAGGAAAAGGTGCGGGCGGCCATTCCTGATTTCGAGTTCGCCTTCAACCACGGCTTCAACGGTGGGCTGAGCACCGACATCCGCTTTCTGCCGTCCGAAGCTGAAATGGCACGGGATGGCGGCACCTTGGTCAACGAGCCGCTCAACACCTTCGCCCACCAGTCCCTGGCCCCCCACAATCGCTGGGCGGGCTATGCGGACCTGGTGTCGCACCAGTCGCGCACCGCGCGCGCGCTGGGCGGCTGGCATCAGCCCATCGGCTGCTACGGCATGCGGGCCGACGATTATCTCTACCAGAACGTCTACAATCTGGCCGCGCAATCCAAGACCTATGGCACGCAGTCTGCTTTCTACACGCCGTTCATGCAACGGCTGTCGCGCTTCGTCACCCGCTATGCCGGGCTGCTCTGCGCAGATCTGGCGCCGATCACCACGCCGGAGAGCCGGATCACCGTGAGCAATGCCGCTGATCTGGAATGGCAGCGCTACGTCAGTTTCATGGAGGCGGCGCCGGACCGACGAGTGTACCTGATCCAGTTCGTCAATCCGCCGGTCAACGAACGGGCAAAGGGAGAGAATCCCTATTGCCTGCTGCGCCCGCCTGCGCGGGACGTGCGGGTCGAACTGGATATGGACTCCTTCGAGCGGGCGGTGGCCGCCTGGCAGCTCGATCCGTGGAACGAGGCAGACCAGGTAGCGGCGCCGTTCACCGCCCGCGCCGATGGCGTGGACGTAACGCTGCCCGAGCCGGTCTCGATCTGGTCGGCGCTGGTCATCGAGTGCGAGCTGACACCGACGCGGTGAGGCGCAGGAAGTCATGCCCCTACGAGACCGGTAGTCATGAAGTCACGAAGTCAAAAAACAGGTAGCCACTATGAAGAAGAATTTACATGCGCATAAACTTGGAATTTGTGTTCTGGCCGCAGTGCTGCTTGCAGCGCTAACAGGTCGAGCCGCGGAGCTGCGGGAGATGGCCGCCGGCAAATGGCTGCTCTCGAACGGGCTGGTCGAGGTAGAAATTCATCCGGCGCGCGGCGGGCGGGTTTCGCAGTTCCGCGACTTGGCCTTTCCCGAGCCGCTGATTCGCAACGCCAACAGCCAAGGCTTGTTTGTTGACCACCTCACCGAGCAGAATTGGCCCGGTGAGCTGTGGGAACGGGCCTACGACGCTAAGGCGCTGGCTGACGTGGGCGTGGAGGTGGCGCTCGAAGTCACGACGGAAATCAAGGGCGAATGGGACCAGTCCCGTCAACCGCGATCCCGCGGTGTCATTTTGCGCAAGATCTACCGCCTGGCCGATGGCGAGCGCGGCTTGCGCGTCGAGCATCGCATCGAGAACCCGACCGACCAAGGGAAGCAGTTCGCGCTTTGGGTGCAGAACATCCAGCAGCTTGGCGCCGACCCGAGGCAGAACACAACCCTGCGGGCGGCGAAGTCGGGCGTTTATCGTTTTAAGATGCCTGAGCAGCGGCATGGTGAAGCCTGGGTACGCTATCGCGACTCCCTGGCGGCATGGTACACGGTGATGGATCCGGAGTCGGGCCAGGCCATTGCCTACTTCCAGGACTGGGATTTTCTCGATTCCCACTACACGGCCGGGTCGGCCTATACCATCGAGTGGTTCATGACTCCGGTCTCGATTCAGCCGGGAGGAAGTTGGACGACGCATGCGCGGATGATCAGCCGCCAGGTCACGTCCGACCTGTGCGCGATCAGCCCCGGGCTGTGGGCGGGCGCGAGCCTGAGCGAGGACGAGAGCGCCGTCCAGCTGACC
This sequence comes from Fidelibacterota bacterium, assembly GCA_021734645.1. Lineage (GTDB taxonomy): Bacteria > Verrucomicrobiota > Kiritimatiellia > JAIPIQ01 > JAIPIQ01 > JAIPIQ01. Next base: position 3,077 of record JAIPIQ010000006.1, read on the forward strand.
GTTGGTGACGAGGCCGCCGCCGAACCAATGACGGTCGAAGGCACCTTGTTCCACCGTGCCCCCGACGCTGAACGGTTTGCCGGCTTGAATCTGGCCGCGCCGTTCACAACAACCATCCAGGCGGGCGCGAACGAGATTGCCCTGCCCAAGGGGGTCAAGCCGCCGCTCGGGTTCTCCGCCACGATCAAAGCCGGCGAGAACGTCCTGGTTGTGCATGAGTACCTCGGTGGCGCCAGTTTTCCCGACAACGAACCGCTGCCCGGTTACCCCCCGATCTGGCAAGTGGAAATTCCCGAAAAAACACCCGACCTGCCCCGGCCCGATGTGCTCGAATTCGCCGCCGATGCGGGCGAACGGGTGCTGATTGTCCATGGTTCGATGACCTTGGGCGTCAGTCTGGCGGACCCACTGGCGGTCGCGGATCTGCGCGTGGAGCATGCCTACGAAATGACTGAAATGAAGGAGACCGGCATCCGCGGCTTTCCCGCATCCTACGACGAGATTATGCAGCGACGGCTAATGGTCATGGCGAACGTGGATCACCGTTTGCTGCGGGCGACCGACCGGCTGCTGCTGAAAGACTTTGTTGAAGCGGGCGGCGGCCTGCTGGTGTTGGGCGGAACCGCCACTACAACCCTGTCGGCGGAGCGCAACCCGCAGTTTCCCGTCGCCGTTGCCCCGGCTTCAGCGATGGTCACGACGCGGATGCCGGTCCGCTCTGGGCTGAAGTCCGTTCCGGAGTTGGACACCGCCTGGTTCCCGGAAATGTCCGGCGCGATTTTCTGGGATGCGCCAGCAAATGGCATTCTGGCCGCCGTGAACGGCCAGCCGCTGGTGGTCGTGGCGTACGTTGGCGAAGGCCGGATCGTCTATTGCGGATTGAGCGCCATGGGGCCGATCCGGCCCGAGGGCTACTGGCAGTCGCCGGCGTGGGGCGAGTTGGTGCGCACGATGGTGGCCATCGCGGTGGGGAAGGAGTAGGGGGATGATGAAGAGAACCACGGATGGACGCGGATGGACACGGATGGGGCTTGGCAAGCAGGACAATCGTCCTTGTCCCTCGTCCTCGTCCGCAATAGTCGAGTACGAGGGCCGAGGACGACGACGAGGGGGCGTGCTGTCGGCTTTGGTTGTGCTCGGTTGCCTGCTGTTTCAGTCTGCCGCAATGGCCGCCGACGGTTCCATCCGCGCCCTTTCAGACGACTTCTCGAACGGCAACATCCATACCGATCCGGCCTGGGTCGGCGGCGATCTGAACTGGAACAACACGTTTTTCGCCGAGAAGCTGGAGGGCAAATGGTACGCCACGACCCGACAGTACGGTTCCATGGGGACATGGTTCACCTTGCCGCCCGAACGGGTCTGGCCGGTGGCGCTTGATCCCGCGCTTGGCCCGATGCGCCTGTCGCTGACGGTGCGCTTTCGGCCCGATACCAGGAGGAACTTCGTCAATTTCTCGGTGCTCGGCCCGCAAAGCGACGGCAGATGGGGCGCGAAGTTCGGTCCCGACGGCGACATCTGGGTGCGCGTGGTTCCAACCATGACGGATCGGGGGGGCGCAAGCGTCCACGTGCCCACACCCCAAATGCGCGACGGCAAACCGGTGCGCTTCGCGTTCGTGCTCGGCGGCCATAACGCCTTCGAGCTCTGGCGCGACGGCGAGCAATTCTTTGTTCTCGCTGAGGACGAGCGCGAGGCGTTCCGCGATGCCATGCGCCGCTATGAACGGTTGGCCTTCCTCGGCAGCACGGCGGTGGCCGACGAAAATCCCTATTACATGTCGCCGACGTTTCAGGATACGCACGGGGATTTCTGGATCACCGACATAGAGGTGCGCGGCGTGCCTGAGAGAATCGAGCCGTCGGCTGGGTTGACGCTGGACGCCGCCCCCAAGACCATGCTGGCGCTGCGCGGCGTGGGCGGCCTGGACACGACCCTCTTTTCCGACCTCGCCGAGGCCGGATGGAACCTAACAACGGTTTTCGACCAGACAGAAAATCCGGCGCAGAATCCGTTGCAACAGCATCTTTCGCTCGAAAACCTTTGCCGCTTTCAGTCCGTGACCCTGCTGGACATCCCGGCCACGCGCCTGGGACGGCACGGCTGCGCGGCGCTCAGGGAGTATGTGCGGGCCGGAGGCCAACTGTTCATCTTGGGAGGTGTCACCACGCTGAATCGAGGGCGGTACTTCAGCAGTCCGCTGGCCGAGTGCCTGCCGGTCACCGGCGAGGAGGGTTGGGATACGCTCGACCGCACCACGGACTCGGCGGCATACGAGTATGCCTATCGTGTCCAGGTCAATCCTGGAGCTGAAACGGCGTCCGAGTCGCCGAGGCTTGTGGTCAGCGCGTTCGGCAAGGGGCGCGTTCTGGTTTGCCCGTGGACAACGCTCGGCGCCCCCCATGAACCCTTCTGGACATCACCCGCGCTGGCTCGATCAATCGCAGAGGCTCTTCAAGGGCTGACGAAAGACAAGCCGTGAACTTGTTGGCGGTGCCGGTTATTGTCAGGATTCGCACACAGGCAGGAGAACCAAATGAAGTTGCAGAGTGAGTTTTTAATCGTCGAGATCAGCGAGAGCAACCTGCAAACGACGGTCACGGACCGGCGCAACGGCGCGGTCTGGCGCACGCCGGGGTCCGGAGTGACGCTCTGCACGTACATGGTCCCCGAGGAATGTCACCACTGGTACGACAGCGACATGGCCAGCGACAGCACCGACTGGCTGGGCCATCCTGTCCATGACTGCGAGATTGCCTTAAGTGCCAAGTACGAGCACCTCGCCGAATTCCGGCTGGAGTTCCGCACTATCGAACTGGCCTGCAACGTGCGGTTCGAACTGGAAGGCGCGCGGCTGACCGTGACCGTGCCGCAGGATTCGTGGAATTTCCACGGCGAGCTGTTCTACGAGCTGCAGTCGCTCGATCTGCTGCCGCTGTTCGGCGCGCAACCGCGCGGGGCCGACGGTAGTCTGGTGCTGCCGCACGGTGGCGGCACGCTGCGCCACTTCAAGGACTTGCCGGAACGCGGCGCGGCCATGGCCGATGCCCTGAAGCGCGGACAGCGCGGCGACTACGCGCGCCGGCATGGACCCGGCGCGCCCGATCCGACCGCGCCGCAGTCCTACGAGACGCCGGTTTATGGCGTCAACAGCCAGTGGCGCGAGATGATCTGGTTTCCTCTGTGGGGCGTAACCACGGGGCAAAGCGGTTTTGCCGCCTACATCCCGCTGGGGTATGGCGATGCGGACGCCGCCATCGTGGCCACCGCCAACCACGGCAATGCTCAGCTGTGCGGGGCGCACGCCCGCTTTCATTACCGGCAGCACCCGCGCGACACGCGCGTGGATGAACCACGCCGTCTGGTCTTCGAGTTTCTTGATGGAGAGCCCGACTACGCTGTGATGGCCCGCGTCTATCGCGGCTACCTGGTCGAGAATGAACACATTCCGACCCTGCGTCAACGGGTGGCGGCCTCGCCGGAACTGGCCCACCAGGCGCGCTCATATTTCTTCATGCCCATGCTCGGCCTGAAGCGCTTCGCCTGCTATGCGAACCCGTACCCCGACGGCAGCGGGCCGCTGGATATCTATATGACCTTCGATGACCTGCTGGCGGAGATGCAGCGCGCCAAAGAGAACGGCGTGGGCAGCGCGCTCGTGCAGATGATTGGCTACAACCGCGAAGGGCACGACGGCAGCTATCCCGACATCTTTCCGATGGAGCCAAAGGCCGGTGGCGAGGAAGGGTTCGCCCGCTGCGTCAAGGGCTTTCGCGAAATCGGCTACCGCTCGTCGGTCCACATCAACCTGCGCTGCTACAGCCGCAGTTCGCTGGGGTTCCGCTACGACACGGTGATGCGCGACCGTGACGGCGGGCCGGTGGTCAACCAGACCGGCCCGGAGGGCGAGGACTTCAACGCCTGTCCATGGGCTGCCGCCGAACCGTTCTACCGCGAGTTTTTCCCGCGGCTCAAGGAACTGGGATTGGATGGCGGCATCTACACCGACTTCATGCTCGGTGTGATCTTCCGCTGCTACCAGACCCGCCATGGCCATCTTTCGACCCGGCGTGCCTACATCGAGGGGTGCCTGGCCTTCCTTGAGCGGTGCCGCGCCGTGTTCGGCTCCGCCCGGGCCGAAAACGCCATCGCTCCCTCCCTGCACACCGTGGATGCCAGCCACACGCTGATCCATCCACGCCGCGGCGAGAGCTACCTGCTGGACAGCGAGCTGCGTCAACGCGGCCTCTGCGACGAACCCGTAGCCTTGAACGTGGTTGTCTACCACGGCCTTGTGCTCTACTACAACGAATCGCTGACCCTCGGCCAGAAAGACTACTGGGACCACCTGCTCTACAACCTGGCCATCGGCGCCATGCCGCGCGACGAGCTGCGCGGCAGCTCGCCGCAGTTTGACGGACTGCGCACCCTCGAGTACCACATCTTTTGCGAGCAGTTGAACTGGCTCCAATTCGAGTTCATCGAATGCATCGAGCGCCACGGTGACGTGTGGCGCACGGACTACGCCGATGGCACCACCGTGTGGGTCAACTTGGGCGAGCGGCCGACCACCTGCGAGGGCGGGGAGGTCCCGGCCCGCGGCTTCCGGGTCGCCCCGGGAACTGAGGAACACGAGCCGCTGGTCATGGAGGAGGATCCCCGCCTGACCCGGCAGCCTCCGGCCCCGCTGCCCAACGGAAGCATGATGACCGGGGCGCCGCTGCGCGGCGCGGCCGATGTGAACATTCGCATCGCCGAGCTCACGGGAACGCAACGACAAGCGCCTAATCCGGTGACGGGATGATGGCGAGCAAGGGACAGTCATGAGCACAAATGATAAGACGTGCAACAAACGATACGAACCAGCGCCTGTGCGACTGGACGACGGTCAGTCGGTCTTCTACCGGGTGGAGGAGCTGAAGGCATGCGGCGTGCATGGCGGCCTGTTCCACGCGACGGCTTCCCCCCACGGCAAGCGCCCCGTCGCCACCGACAGCCTAGGCTCGTTGTTCGGCAAGATGGAGGAAGTCGGAGGGACAATGGAGCTTGGCATGGAGGCGGCCTGGGTGGCTCCGTGCGTGCTGCGGGTCCGGGTGTTCGAAGGCGCCGATGCGCCGCCGCGCAAATTGCCTTTGCTGCTGACCGAGCTCGAGACGCTTACTGAGGTGGAATCGAGCGAGGGTGAAGCGCCCCTGTCTTGCCTGCGCTTCATGGGGGAGAAACGTGGATTCCAGACGATCGAAGCGCCGACTGCTTTCACCGAACTGCGCGGACCGGAGTTGACCGCCCGAGTCTATCGGAATCCGTATCGGCTCGAAATCTTTACGCACGACGGACGAACGGTTTGCGGGGTGGACGGGCCTGAGCGTAATGCCTTCGTGCAAAACGACGATCCGGGGCTTGCCCGGGTGCGAAGCGCGGCGGACGACCGGGCGCTGTTCACCACAGCCTTCGACTTGGCGCCGGACGAGGCGATCTACGGCTATGGCGAGCGGTTCCGGGATTTCGGTACGCGCCGCGACGACCATCTACTGTGGCAGCGGGACGCCTTGGGCACAACGACGGAGCGGAGCTACAAGAATGTTCCGTTCTTCGTTTCCTCGCGGGGGTATGGCGTGTTCGTCAACACGGTCGGGGCGGTGCACGCCGCGATCGGTACGCGCACGGCCACGAAACATGTCCTGTGCGTGGATGACGATGTTCTGGAGTACTTCATCATCTACGGGCCGCAACTCACCGATGTGCTCGAACGCTATACGGCGCTGACCGGCAAAGCGCCTGTGCCCCCCTTCTGGTCGTTTGGCGCCTGGTTCAGCCGGTGCACCTACACCAGCGCCGACCAGGTGCGCGGGATCGTGGACAAGTTCCGCGAACGCGACATCGGCGTGGATGTGGTCAACCTGGATCCCGGGTGGATGGACCCGGCCGACTGGGTGTGCGATCTGCAATTCAACGAGCAGGGGTTTCCAGACCCTGCCGCGTTCATACGGGAGCTGCGCGAGCGTGGCGTGCGCGTCTGTTTGTGGCAACTGCCCTACATAGCGCAACGGTCCAAGCTGTATGCGAAACTCGAGGCGCAGGGTGCGTTCGCATCGGGGAGCCCTTTCGCCGAGACCGTGATCGACTACTCCAAGCCTGAGGCCGTCGCCACCCTGCGAGAGGAATTTCTCCGGCTCTTCAAGCTGGGGGCGGCGGTCATCAAGACGGACTTCGGCGAAGAGGCCCCGGCCGAAGGCAGATACTCGGGAGCACCGGGACGGTTCATGCATAATCTTTACCCGTTTCTCTACAATCAAGCGGTCTTCAACTATACGCGGGAAGCAACCGGCGACGGGATTGTTTGGGCACGCTCGGCCTGGGCGGGAAGCCAGCGTTTTCCCATTCACTGGGGCGGCGATGCGACGTCCGATTATCCTAATTTGGCATCACAGTTGTATGGCGCCTTGAACCTGGGCATGTCCGGCTTCACCTACTGGAGCTCGGACATCGCCGGGATCACCGGCGTGGCGACACCGGAACTGTATGTCCGCTGGGCGCAGTTCGGGGTCTTCAACACGCATATGCGCTTCCACAGCGGTTACCCGGTGGAGCCGTGGGAGTATGGTGAAGAGGCCGAAGCGGCTGTGCGCGACTGGATTGATTTGCGCTATCGGCTGTTGCCCTACTTGTACGCGCAAGCCCATCAGGCCTCGGGGCGCGGGCTACCCATGATGCGTCCGCTTGTGCTCATGCATCAGGACGATCCCCATGTCCGCTCGCTGGGGGACCAGTTCTATCTTGGGGAGGATGTGCTGGTCGCCCCGTTGCTGGAGCCGGGAGGTAGTCGCCGGGTATACTTGCCCGCCGGAGGATGGTACGAACTACTGACGGCCCGGCGGCATGAATCGCGGGGCGAATGGATCGAGTGGCGGGGCAACTTGCGCGACTATCCGGTGTTTGTGCGCGCCGGCGCGATCATTCCGCTAGGCCCCAGCCGGCGACATACAGGTGAAGCGCCCGACGGTCCGGTCACACTGCTATATTACCCTGGCCCGGCCGGCCAGACGGCGTTTGTCGAACCGGATGATCATGTGGAAATCCGGCACCAGCCGGTTAAGGAAGGCGTCGAAATTGCCATCGGGGCGCGGCGTCCCGGCCGGCCATGGGCGCTTATGGCGGTGAGCGCAGCGGCCGTTGCGGCCTGCCCTGGGTGTCTGGGGCCCTTACTCCCGGCATTTCCAGTCACACTCCTTGCAGGCCATGAAGCCTGTCAAATCAGTGTTGCCTTCTCATGAAGAGAAATCGTGATCACGCAATGACATTCTATCCGTATGGCACCCAATATCACCGGGCGCCGACGCCGCTGCCCGAGGAGTGGGACGGCGACCTCTGCGAGATCGCGCGCAAGGGCTATACGCATGTGCAATTCCGCCCCCAATGGCGCTGGCACGAGCGGTTGCGGGGAAGTGCGACCTGGGATGACCTGGACCGGCTGTTCGACCTGGCGGCGAAACATGGCTTGCGGGTGATCCTCAAGCCGATGCTCGAGACCGCGCCGGACTGGGTGTTCCAGGAACTCGGCGGCACACGCATCGGCTTCCACGGCGTACCCATCAGCCCGTTTGCCCATGGCGCCTACTATGTTGGCGGGTGGTGGCCCTGCTTCGACAATCCGGCCGTGGTCGAGGCTGCCGCCTCGTTTGTCCGCGAGCTGGTCGCCCGCTACCACCAGCATCCGGCCTTGTGGTTCTACAATGCCTGGAACGAACCGGTCAGCCGCCCCCTCGGCGCCTGCCACTGCGCGCATTCGCAGCAGTCCTATCGCGACTGGCTGAAGCGGCGCTACGGCACCATCGAAGAGTTGAACGCGGCGTTCGGCAAGGCTTGGACCTCATTCGATACCGTTCGCGCTCCCGAGGCGGCCGCCGACTATGTCGAGATGTTCCTCTGGCGCAAGTGGGCTGGATTCGCAGTCGCCGAGCAGGTTCGCTTTGTGGCCGAGGCAATCCGGGCCATTGATTCGGACGCTCACGTCATGGTGCATACCGGCGGCTCGTTGGTCGCGCAGGATGCCGCCTGGGCGGTCAGCGACGATTTTCAGAACGCTGCCCATGTGGATCGCTACGGAACGTCTTTCTGGGTGCCGTTGCATCCGAAAACGCCCATTGACCATGCCGCTCCCGAATTCCAGTCGTCCTGGCTGCGGCGCGTTGACCCCGACTACTGGTGTCAGGAGTTCTACCCCAATCACGGCAACTGGTGTCGGCCGCCCGAGCCGCAAACCCTCAAGAGCCTCGTCTGGTCGGCCATTTTCGGTGGCGCCGGTGGGTTCACCTTCTGGCAATACCGCTCCGAGCGTCTCGGCAACGAAGCGAATGGCCACGGATTGCGCAATATTGACGGCTCGGCGACCCCGCGTAGCCAGGTGGCCGATCGCATTGCAGCCATCCTGAGGGAATATGGCCCGCGCCTGCTCAATACCCGCCGGATTCCGTCACCCGTCGCATTGCTCTACAGCCATGATTCCGACTTGATCAGCCGCATCCAGGCCATGCCCGATAAGGTGGCCGACCTCTCCCATGAGCCCGATCGGGTAAACTACCCTTACAAGCGAGCCATTCGCGCCGCCCACACGCTCCATATGCAGGCGGGAATCGCCCCCGACTGGGTGGTTCCCGGCGACAACTTAGACGCGGTCGAACTCCTGCATGTGACCGCCGCTGAAATGAGCGCTGCGAAAACCGCCGACTGGTTGCGCGAGTTCGTGCGGCGCGGCGGAAATCTCATCGTCGAATTCCCATTCGCCTGCCGCGATCACCGCACCTGGGTGTCTCCACGCCGGCCTGACTACGGCCTTGATGACCTGCTCGGCGCCGTTGAAAGGGACCGGGTGGAGGCAACGGCCGAGGATATTGCGGAGTTCGCAAACGGCGTGCGCATACCCGCATCCGACTGGCGGATCGAGCTGACCGCCACAACCGGCGAGGTGCTGGCCAAGTGGCCCAACGGTTCCGCCGCCGCCCTGCGCAATCGCTACGGCAATGGCAGTGTTTGGGTTCTCGGCCTCAGTCTCTCGCTGGCTTTCCTCGATCAGCCGCGGGATCCATCCGCCACGCAGTTCGCAAATCTGCTTGATACCATGTCATTGCCGGATCTGGCCCGGCGTTGTCCAGACGCGCAGATCTTGCGCCGTTGCGGCCCGAACCACGAAGTCTGGTTCGTCCGCAACATTGGCGGCGACACAGCCCGTCTGTCCCTCCCGGCCGCCCCCACGGCCGTTTGGGACGCTGACGGAGCCGAATGCACCGACACTGAGCTGGTCTTGTCGCCCGGCGCCTTCTGGGTGGGCGAACTGCGAAGTCCGGTGGCGCCTGATCCGCACGGCCGTGGGCAAGGGGCCCCGCGGAGGCCGACGCGGGATTTCGGCGTCACTCGAGGCGCAATCAGAAAGGGAAAGGCAGGATGACGCCGAAAGAATCGTTCATAGCGGCACTTACGCGACAGGCGCCCAGAGGGCGTGTGCCGCATTTCGAATTGGAGTTTTTTCTCACCATGGAGGCGTTTGGTCGCGTACATCCATCGCAGCGTCAATATCGTCAGTGGGACCAGATGTCCGAACGGGAGCAAACACTCCACAGAAAGGATGTCGCCGATCTACACGTTACTGTGGCACGCCGATACGATCATGCGGGCATGCTGTTCCATGTCCCCGAGGGCTGGCAAGATCAGGACACGCGGTCGTCCATCGAACATATTCGCGAGCTGTCCGGTCAGGATTACTTGATCACGCTGCACGGTGACGCGACATACGCGCTCCCCGACGGCAACGATATGATGGATTTCGTGATGAAGATATCCGAACAACCGAAGGAGATGAAAGAAGACGCCCAACGTCGGGTGAATCAAGCCTTGGAGCGAGGCGCACAAATCAAGAGTTGGGGTGTTCTGGACGGCTTCTGTTTGTGCGCGGACTATTGCTTCAATGATAATCCTTTTCTGTCCCCGGGCATGTTTGACGATTTCGTGACCCCCTATCTGGCTCAACTGGTGGCCGGATATCGCGAGCTGGGCTTCTACGTCATCAAGCACACGGATGGAAACATCATGCCGATTCTGGATTCACTTGTGTCAACCCGTCCGCATGCCCTGCACAGCATTGATCCCCAGGGTGGCGTGGAACTGGCCGAGGTAAAGCGTCAAGTGGGCGACGAAGTCTGCCTGATCGGAAACGTCAACTGTGCGTTGCTTCAAACAGGAACGGATGACGAGGCGGCCGCCGACGTCAGGCGGGCGCTCGCACAGGGGATGCCTGGCGGCGGGTATGTTTTCGGCACCAGCAACTGCATATACACGGGCATGAGTCTGGAGCGATACGAATTGATGTTGGATATCTGGCGTAGAGAAGGAAGCTATGATCGAGATCCACCGAGATGAAAGGCATTGATGGAGAACCATGAAGCGGACCCTGTTCATCAACGAGGACGACAGTCATTTCACCTCCTACCATCCGCGCGCGGACATGACCCGCGAGGGGATCGAGCGACTGGCCGACTTCTACTGCGACAATACACAGGTTGCGGGCGTGCTATTCTGCGTGAACTACCAGAAGGCCCTGTACAAGAGCGCGGTCTGGGAGTACCTCTGCGACGGCTACGACCCGGGTGGCCCGGATGACCAGCTGTTCCTGCGGCACGTCGACCTCAGCACCGGTGGCCACGGGCGACACATGCTCGACAATATGCTCGCACTCGACCGCCAGGGATTGGACCGCTACCAGCTCTGGATCGACCGTTGCCGCCGCTACGGGGTCGAAGGCTGGCTGACCCTGCGCATGAACGACTGTCACGGCCTGCAAGAGTACCGGCAGACTATCGAGCAGCAGACCGGCGCCTACCACGGTTGGGCGCTGATGTTCCCTTCGCAACAGTGGAAGGCCCATCCCGAATGGCGGCGGGCGACATACCGCGAGGAACGCAGTCTGGAGGGCGCCTTCGACTTCGGGCTGGCCGAAGTGCGCAGGCATCATTTGAAACTGGTGGCCGAGGCGCTTGAAAAGTGGGACCTGGACGGCATTGAGCTGGACTGGTTGCGCTGGGGCATGCATTTCCGGCCCGGTTGCGAATCCGAATGCCGCGTTCTCCTGACGGGGTTCATGGAGGCCGTTCGTGCGTTGGTCCGCGAGGCCGAACATCGGCTCGGGCATCCGGTCAAGCTGGGTGTGCGCATCCCCGCCGAGATCGAGGTGTGTGAGGCGCTGGGCTATGATCCCCTGGTTTGGGCGACAGAGAAACTGGCGGATCAGGTGACCCTGTCGTCCTTCGGTGGGATGTCGCTTGGCTGCGCTCCAATTGCCCTGTGGCGGCGCGTCCTGGGCGATGACGTGCGTTTGCTCGCCCACTGCTGCGGCGTCCAGGCACCCTACACGGCGCTGGGGCTCACCGGCCTCTTCGAACATGACGATCTGCTGCGCGGCGAAGCCGCCGCACTGCTGAACCGGGGCGTGGACGGGTTGTACTTTTTCAACAAGTGCTACGAGGAAAGCTCCCGCCCAGCCGAATTCAAACAACTCCTGCAAACCCTGGGCGCGGCGGAAACGTTGCGGGATCAACCACGCGCCCACCTGCCCGGCCACGGCGTCGCCGCGCCCGGCGTGCCGGCCCGCGGTCAACTGCCCGTTCCGTTGACAAATCCTTCCGTCGGCTATGACTATGCCCGTCTGGAATCAAGCATCACGCTGCGGCTCGATACCGGTTTCGTTCCGGCGCTGGATGCCGGGGTCATGCTATACTTGGGCTTTTCGGAAACCATCGAGCTGGCCGAACACAGCGAACTCCGCATCAACGGGCGGGTGCTCGCGCGGGTCGCGGACACCAGTGGCGCGGTACTGCGCAATAACCAGATTGAGCGTTGCCTGGCCCCTCTGGCGCAGGCCATCCCGTTTCTGCTGGCTTACCGGGTTCCGCCCGAGTTCCTGCACCCCGCCGAGAATGTTGTCGAGCTGAGCGGCTTCACCGGCGCCGCCGAGTTGCGCTGGGCGGAGCTTGGTGTGCGGGCCATTGCCGATCGTGAACGATGACGGTTGCGAAAACCCTTGACGGGGCGCTGAAAATGGGGCCTCGTGTGCGAATGCCCAAACAGGATTCCACTTCGGCCGCGTCGGCGCGGACTTTGTCCTTTCGGCGGCCTGAATTGCTGGCGCCGGCGGGGAGTCCGGCGGCGGCTTGCGCGGCGCTGCATTACGGGGCCGATGCGATTTATCTGGGGTTGACCCGGTTTTCGGCGCGGGCGGAGGCGGTCAATTTTTCGCCGGAGGAGTTGGCGGCGGTATTGGGGTTGGCCCATACGCTGACGCCGCGTCGCCGGGTGTATGTGACGGTGAATACGTTGGTGCGCGAGTCGGAACTTGAGGCATTGTTGGCGGAGTTGGCGCTGCTCGAGGAGCTGGGGGTGGATGCAGTGCTGGTGCAGGATCTGGGGGTGGTGGGTTTGTTGCGGCGGCATTTTCCGCATTTGGCTTGGCACGCCAGCACGCAGATGGCCGTGCATAATCTGGCGGGCGCCCGGGCGCTGGCGGAAATGGGGTGTGCGCGCGTGGTGCTGGCGCGCGAGCTGGACCTTGAGGAGATTGGTCGGATCACAGCCGGGGGCGGTCTTGAGACGGAAGTGTTTGTGCATGGGGCCCTGTGCTATTCCTATAGCGGGCTGTGCCTGTACTCGGCGCTGACCCAGGGCCGCAGCGGCAACCGGGGGCGGTGTGCGTATGGCTGCCGCGAGGCCTGCGTCGGCGCCCCGCGCCTGCCGTTTTCGATGCGCGATCTGGACCGTTCGGCGGCGCTCGAGGCCTTGACCCAAGCGGGCGTCGCCGCGTTCAAGCTCGAAGGGCGGATGAAGAGCCCGCTGTACGTGGCGGCCGTCACGGATTTTTACCGGCGGCTGATTGATGGCGAATTGGCGGGGGCGGACCTTTCCCGGCGGCGCGCGGATATTCAGACGCTGTTCAGTCGGCCGGTCACGAGCCTGGGGTTGCGGGGCGGAGACCAGGAACCGGTGATTGACGCGGTGCATACGGGGCATCGGGGCGCGCTGGTGGGCCGTGTGTCCCGCACGGTCCTCGAGCGGAACGGTGAGCTGTGGCTCGAGTTCGAGTGCGAACGGGAGCTCGAGAAACACGACGGCTTGCAGGTGGACCTGCCCGAGCAGATCCAGCCCTATGGTTTCGCGGTGACCGGACTGAAGCCCCTCGAGGGCCGGTCGGCCGTGCGCGCGGGGCCGGGTTGGCTGGCCGTATTGCTGCCCGCCGATGCGCCGGTGTTGCCTGCGGGCGCCCGCGTGTATTGCGCTTCCTCCCAGGCCGTCAAACGCAGCTATCCCTTTCCCGCCCTGCGGCCCACCGTCCATCGCCAGCCCCGCCCCCTGACGCTGGCCGTCCGTCTGCAGCCCTCGGGCGCCGAACTCGAAGCGCAAAGCACGACCCCCGCCGGGGCAACGGTCTGCGCCTCCGTGCGCCTGGACGGTCCGCTGGCGCCGGCCCGTAATCCGGCGGGGACTCAGGCCGCCCTCGAGAAAGCCTGGGCGCGCGCCGGCGAAGCCGGTTGGGAAGCCGCCGCCTTGACCATCGAGAATCCGGCCGGCGTCTTTCTGCCGCCCAGCCAGGCCAATGCCGCGCGGCGGATCCTGTGCGCCGAGCTTGGGACCGCGTGGGATGCACAGCAGGCCGCGCGGCTGGCCGAAATCACGCTGGACTTGGCGGCGTCTCCCGCGCCGCCGTCTCCGGGCGCTGCCGCCGGTTGGTTCGTCAAAGTGGGCGCCCTGACGGATCTCGCCCGAGCTGCCCAATGGGCGCGCGGCCCCCTGACCGAGTGTATCCTCGAAGTGCCGCCCCCTTGGCCGGATCCGGACGCACTGTGCCTCGCCTTGGCGGCGAGTCCCGCGCCCGTGCGTCTGGCCCTGCCGCCCATTCTGCGGGCGGGCGATGAATCAACGGCCCTCGAGTGGGTGCGGCGCGGCCTGGCGGCGGGGCTGACCCGCTGGGAAGCCGCCAATGGGGGCGCGCTGTGGATCTTGCGCCAGGCCGGCGCGACGGATATCACCGGCGACTGGCCGCTCTACACCTGCAATCATGCGGCCTGGGCGCAATGGCAGGCGCTGGGCCTGCGCGCCGTAGTGCTGGCCCCGGAAGACGAACCCGAAAACTGGGGTCGCCTCCTGAGTCAATACGGCGCCGCTTTGCAAGTGCCCGTGGAAATGTATGCCCCGCTCTTTATCTCCGCCCACCAACCGGCTGACGGCCCCGGCCCGCGCCGCACCCGCGCCGGACTCGCCCTGCACACCCTCGAACGAGGCGGCGTATTCTATACCGTTGCCGATACCCCCTGGCGCTGCCCCGTCGCCACCGAAACCCTGCGCGCCGCAGGCGCGCAAGCCTGGCGCGTGGACCATACCCTGCCGCCCGACGCCTGACCCCAGCCTTCCAGTTACAGGCCCATATGGCGCGCGCCGCCGCTCAAAGCGTGACGGTCCGGCCTTCCAGGCGGGACTGCTCCGCGGCAAAGACCATGCGGTGCGATTCGAGGGATACCTCCGGTCCGGTTCGGAGCAGGCTGCGGTCGCCGGTGGCCAGCACCTGCATGAAGGCCGCCATCATCCGCTGATCGCCGCCGCCATGCCCCCCGGATAGATCCGTCCCCAGCTTGTTGACATCCTCTTCCGTCCAGGCATCGCGCTTGAAATCGAGGACGCGCAGGGTTTGTTCATCGCCCTCGAGATAGCCCTGGGCGCCCATGATTTTCACTCTGCGGCCATGCGGGGTAAACGCGCTCATGGTCAGGGAAGCCGACACCCCGCCCGCAAACTCGAAGTTCACCACCTGGTTATCCACCACATCATTGTCGCAGCGGTACACGCAGCGGCCATACGGTCCGGTCCGGAGCGCCGCTGTGAGCCGGTCTTCGTCGGGGTTCTCCACCACCATATTCAGCGGCCAGCCCAGGTTCTGCTGGCGCAGGCGGCCGAAATAGAAAGCCTTGGCCGAGTAGGGACAGGCCCCGTCGGCCAGCGGGCAGTCCAGGCAACGCGCGGTACTGCCGGCCGGAGCCTGGTCGGCGCGGAAATGGTGCAGGCTCCCGAAGCTGCTCACCCGGCGGCACGGCCGGTCCGCCCACCAGCGCAGCAGGTCAATATCATGGCAACACTTGGCCAGGAGACTGAAAGACGACCGGGACTCATTGCCGAAATTGCCGCGCACGAAACTGTGGGCGAAGTGCCACCAGGCGATCCCTTCGAGGTGCTGGATGGACACCAGATCCCCCAGCGTCCCGGCCTCGAGGATCTCGCGAATGCGATTGTAGAAGGAAGCGTAGCGCAGCACATGGCAAACCATCAGCACGATGCCGGCCTCCTGGGCGGCGCGGGTGATGGCCGCGCATTCTTCCGGGGTGGGCGCCATGGGCTTCTCGAGCAGGATGTGGTATCCTTGGGCGGCGGCCGCCAGGGCCGGTTCGTAATGCAAGCGGTCGGTCGTGGCGATAATCACCGCATCCGCCAGCCGGGGCCGCGCGAGCAACTCGCGCCAGTCAGCGAACTGATTCGCCGCCGGGATGCCGTGCCGCCGTGCCGCCTCTTCGCGGTAAAACGCCCGGGGATCGGCCACCGCCACGACCCGCCCCGCTTCCGGATGCCGCTCCAGATATCCGCCATAACAATGCAGGCCGCGACTGCCCGCGCCGATTATCGCCACTGTGGGGACACTCATGCCGTCCGTACTCCTCTGCCTTACTGGCATTTCAGGTTTCTCGTGACCATTTGATCGTGCCCTATAAGAGCTGGGCCAAAAACGTCTTGGCGGGAACCTTAACCGGGGTGGTCCGGGAAAAGCAATCCGCTTCCACGTAATCTGCCGCGACGGTTACCTGGAAGGCATGCCGGGCGCCGGTCTTCTCCTGGAAATAGGCCAGGTGCGCGGACAGCGGCGCCGCGGACTGCTTGGCTGCGACCAGAAACCACGGCTGGCCATCGCGCACGACCAGAAAATCCACTTCCCGCTTCTGCTTGTCGCGGATGTAACGGAGCTCAAAATCGCCCAGCCCCAGATCGGTCCACCCCTCGACGGCTTTGAGCAGATGGCAGGCGATGAATGTTTCCGCTCGTTTTGACTTTGAACCGGTTGCGGCGTCCGTTACCTTGTCTGGCATGAACAGGAGACCTGGATGCGGCGGACTGGAGGCGGACAGGACCATTGTATTTCGCCTGTCGGACCACGGTTTGCGCCCGGGAACGGGACAGGATGCCGTCCCGGTTGTCAACCGGGTGTTGCGCCAGGCCGCGAACGTCGCGGGCGGGTCCGTACGCCTCGAATTTGCGGCCGGCCGGTATGACTTCTGGCCGGACCGCGCGGGCGAACGCTACTGCGCGATATCCAACAACACCAATGGCTTCAAGGCGATCGCCTTTCCCTTGATCGGCCTGCGGGATTTCGAGATTGACGGAGGCGGGGCGGCCTTTGTCTTTCATGGCCTCGTCAATCCCTTCATCATCGAGCGCTGTCAGCATATCACGCTTCACGATTTTTCGATCAACTGGGAGCGTCCCTTCTATTCACAGGCCCTGATTCTGGCCGCCACCGACGAGTACGTGGATCTGGCCTTCGACGAGGCGTTTCCGCACGAGGTGGTCAACGAGCGGCTCTATTTCATTGGGGAGGGGTGGCGGAGCAATTTTCTGTGCAGTTCGGTGGAATTCGACCCGCGTCTTGGGGGTCCCGCCTACATGGCCCGGGACTACTACGAAGCCTCGAACAACGTCCGGGCGGTGGCGCTTGATAAATGCCGGGTGCGGCTGTTCGGCGGCTACGACGGGCACAAGGTGCAAAAGAGCGCCGGTCGCCGTCCGGCCCACCACCTGCCGCGGCCGGGCAACATGCTGGTGATGAAGAATGACACGGCCCGGACGGCGCCGGGGATTGCGATCAGCGCCAGCCGGCGGGTGACGGTGGCGCAGGTCGAACTGTATCATGCCTGCGGCATGGGGCTGGTGGCGGAGAAGACACCCGACCTGGTCGTTCGCCGTGTCAATGCCCGCCTGCCGCCCGGTTCCGGGCGGATGGTTTCCCTGAATGCGGATGCGCTGCATTTTGTAAATTGCGCCGGGCAGATCCGGGTCGAGGAATGTGTTTCGGAATATCAACTTGATGACGCCTTGAATATTCATGGCAATTACCTGTTCGTCACGGGTCGGCGGGATGAACGCACCCTCGAGCTGGGCGTGAGGCATCATGAACAGGAGGGGTTCGACGGCTGCGGGCCGGGGGACGTGCTGGAATTTCATCATCAGCATTCACTGCGGTCCCTGGGCCAGGCGGGCGTCGAGGCGGTGGAGGTGATCAACGGGCGCTACCGGCTGGTGCGTTTCGATCGTCCGGTGGCGGCGCTCCTGGGGGCGACTCCGGCCGTGGCGGAGAACATAAGCTGGGCCGCGGATCTCACGATTACCGGCTGCCGCGCCGTCGCCAACCGTGGCCGGGGGTTCCTGATCAAATCGCGCGGGAAAACCGTGATCCGCGGCAATACGGTCTCGACGGGCGGGGCGGCGATTGTGCTGGAAGGGAAGAGTTCCGGCTTCTGCGAATCCGGGCCGGTGCGCGATGTGCTGATCGAGGACAACGATTTCGTGGATTGCAAGCGCGGTCCCTGGGGACGGGCCGTGATTGATGTGCGACCGCTGATCGACCGGATTGATCCCGAGGCGCCCGGCTATCATCGCGGCGTCCGCATTTGTAACAACCGCATCCGCACATTCGATCCCGGGATTCTCGCGGCCTTCTGCGTGGAAGCATTGGAATTCCGGGACAATCTCATCGAACGCACCGCCACCTTTCCGCCCAAGGCGGAGAGCATGCCATATACCCTGGCCCTCTACCGGGTGCGGAACGCCCGCATTACCGGAAACGAATGCCGCGGCGCCGCCGGGGAAACCCCGTGGATCATGGATGAGGGGTCGGCCCGGACGGCGACCGTGACCGGCAATCGCCTGGGGCCGCGCGAGACCGAGCCGCGCCGCTTGAAGGCCGTGACGCTGATGGATGAGCAATTCGAGCCCTAGATCCGGCCTTATTCGAGCGGGGTGGTTTCCCAGCCGGGGGGCAGGTAGGGGCGGTAGTCGGCGTAATCGCGCGGCAGGTTTTCGTGATCGCTCTCGACGGCCTGGACGGTGGTTCGGTTTTCGGCGTCGCGCAGAATCCAGCCATCCTTGATGCGCAAATAGGGTTGGCCCGTATCCGGGGCGAACACCGTTTGGAAGATGACGGTGCGTTGGCCCTGGCCGAAGTACGAGAATTCGGCCGTCAGGTTCTCTTCGGCCACCAGCAGGAAGCGGTCGAGCCGCTCGGGGCCCAGGGCCATTTCAAAGGCGTGGTATAAATCTTCGCGCAACGCCAGGCCAGCCTCCGGGAACGGCGGATGCCGGATGATGCTCTTATCCGCGGCGGGCCGCTCGATCTCACGGCCGGCGCTTTCAATTTCATTGACGGCCCAGTGTACATAGGCCAGCGCATCGTTCAGCAGGGCCTCCTCTTCGGGGGTCACGCGCAGAAAATCAGCCACCTCGGGATGCAAGGTGAAGGCAGGCGTTACCGGGCGCAGCGCCAGCCGCTCGAGGTGCTCCTCCGACAGGGGATACCGCCCCCGGAAATTGCGCAGAATCCAGTTGAGCAAGTCCGTCAGTTGCGTTTGCAGTTGGGCATTCATGCGGCGCAGCCGGCCGTTTTCCGCCGCGAGCGCGCCGCGGGGTTCCGCCGTAGCGGCGCGCGGGTCCGCCGTCGGCGCCGCCGGGACCGAATTGGCTGCCGCGGTGTCCGTCACGGAACGCGCGGGCGCTTGGGCGGCGGGCGGCGGGCGGGTGGTTACCGGCGCGTGGGCCGCGCCGGGCGCTGACGCGGCGGGCCGCGCCAGCCAGAGCAGGATGCCCCCCGCCAGCAGCCCCAATCCCAGGCCGCCGGCCAGCACCTGGATTCCCACTCGCCATGTTGTGCGCACCTGCATGACCACTACCTTACGTACTCGCCGCCGGGTTGCAACCAGAAACCCGCCGCGGGTCGGCGCCGGGCGCAGGACACGAGAGTTACCATCGCAAATCCTAATCGCACTCGTCTCATCGCCTATCCCGGCGGAGCCGCCTCCGGTCTTCGCTGCGGCATGCCGGCTGGGTCTGTTGGCCTACGCTCCGCTCCGCGGGGGATCGGAGATGGAGAGCGTGCGATTAGGATTGGGGGGGGCGCATAGCGTTGTATTTCAAGATATGCTTCCTTTGGTATCTTTGGTTTCTGAGGTGTAAGAGTGCGTGTACCAGGGCCCTTGACATCATAAGCACCTTATCATATGTTGTGCTTATGAGTGAGCCCATCAGCGAAGCCGTGAAAACGTATTTGAGGGAGATCGGCGCCAAGGGGGGCCGGAAGAGCCGTCGGCGTCTTGATCCGGCGCAGGCGCGCCGCATGGTGGCCGTGCGCGAGGCGCGGCGGGCGTTTCGGGACTACAAGACCCAATGTTTCTGGAGTTTTGACCCGGAATGGAACATACAGCATGAGCAGGTTCCATTGGTGATCCGAACACTGCGGGACGAGGGCAACGCTCAGGCATTTGCTCTTGCGAAACGGCTCCACCAGCTCCACGCCGCCGGGGAGGCGTAACCATGCCCATCGGCCCTTTTGAAGCGGAAATCCTGCGCACCGTGGCCGCCAACCGGAATCCGGAGAGCTTTATTGGAGGCGCAATGGTCTTGAATCAAGGGCCGGATTCCCCCCGGACCTCGGAGGATATTGATGTCTTCCATGATTCCGAAGACACCCTGCAGCAAAGCGTGCAAATGGATGAGCAGACTTTGCGGGCCCACGGATTCGACGTGGTGATTCTGCTGAACCGCCCCAGTTTTTACCGAGCGCGAGTGTCGCGCAGGCAGGACTCCACCAAGATCGAATGGGTGCACGATTCCGCCTTCCGTTTCTTCCCCACTGAGGCGGATGCCCTCATGGGCTACCGCCTCAACTTGTGGGACGCGGCGACCAACAAAGTATTGGCCGGCGTGGGCCGAGGGGTCGTCAGGGACTATGTGGATTTGATTCATCTGCACCAGACCCGCCTGTCCCTGGGTGCTTTGATCTGGGCGGCCGCGGCCAAAGATCCCGGCCTGAGTCCGGATTTTATGCGGTCGGAAATGATGAGAACCCACCATTATGATCAGCAGACCTATGAAAGCTTGAAGTGGTCCCATCCCGTTGATCCCATTGCCCTGAAGAAAATCTGGCTGGCGGCCATGCGGGAAGCGTGGGACCTCTTTGATCTGCTGCTGGACCGGGACGCGCCCTATGGCTGTTTCTTCCTGGACGAACAGGGCGAACCGCAAACCCCCACCCGCGAAACCCTGACTGCGCTCCGCCCCCACTATGGTTCCCTGCGCGGCTGCTGGCCCCGCATTGTCGAAGAATAACCCATACTGTGGTGTTGATGTATTGCCCGCTTGACACGGTAACCGGTTAAAGCCGACAGAGGGGACAGAGAATCCGTGCCGCTTCGAATCAAGAAACCGGGCGGTCCGGCGCTGGGCAACCTTCTCCGGCCGTCTGGGTCCCTCTCCTCTCTCTCCTCCTCACGTCGCGCCCCCCCGATGAGGTCGGCTTTCGTGCGCAACGGGTTGCGCCACTAAGTGGGCGCAATGGCTTGACGATCAGCGCCGCGGGCTCCTATCGTCGCCTGGTTGTCGAAGCGGCGGGTCGGCGAGTGAACAGCCGCCGTCAATGGATACCAAGGAAGGATTGAGGACATGAGCAGTCAGGGGTTGAACGGAAAGAAAATCAGTATGATCGGGGCCGGTTCCGGTTTCACCATCGGGATTGTGAAGGAATTGGTGGGGCATGATTTTTTCGCGGGTTGGCAGTTCTGCATGATGGATCTCTCTGACGAGAACCTGGACCTGTTGGGCGCCAAGATCGCGCCGATTCTGGCGGGGGCCAAGCATGACCTGGACGTGCGGCGAACCACCTCCCTGGAGGAGGCGTTGTCGGGCGCCGACTACGTGGTTACCTCGTGTGAGCTGCGCCGGTATGTGAATTGGGCCAAGGACCTGAGCATTCCCGAACAGTTTGGCGTGTACCAGGTGCAGGGGGAGAACGGCGGGCCGGGCGGCATGATCCACGGCATGCGCAACATCGGGCTGTTCATGGGGATTCTGCCCGAGATGGAGCGCCTGTGCCCGGAGGCCTGGTTGTTGAACTTCACGAATCCCATGTCCATCCTGTGCACCTACTTCAAGAACCATTCCCCGGTGCGCGCGCTGGGGTTCTGCCATCAGGTGCATGGTTCCTTCGGCGTGGTCGCCGAGATGCTCGATATGGAACCCGGCGAACTCGAAGTGGTTTCCGCCGGCGTCAACCATCTCAACTGGTTGTTTGATGTGCGGCGGCGGGGCACCGCCACCAGTTGCCTGCCGGAGTTTATCGAGCGGGTGCGCGCCTCGAAGTACTGGCGCGAACGCTTTCCCAATGTGCCGGAGCAGAATTGGACACTCGAGGTGCTCAACACCTTCGGGATGTATCCCATCGGTTATGACCACCATATCTGCGAGTATATGTCCTTCTTCTGGGAGCCGCAGGAATGGGCGGCGCACGGGGTCCACTCGATGACCGAAACCTACACGCGGATGGCCCAGCAGACCTTCCGGGAGGTCAAGGAGCAGAAATTACTCGGCCAGCAATACAAAGCCCCGCCTTTCCCCAGGGATTCCGACCATCCGTACTACGCGGAGAAGCCCTGCCAGGTGATCGTCGCCCTCGAGACCAACACCCCAACGTACTTCGACGCCATCAACATCCGCAACAACGGCGCGGTAACCAATCTGCCCGCGGACGTCATTCTCGACGTGCCGGGGTTGGCGATCGGCGGCGAAGTCCGCAGCGTCCATGTCGGCGAGCTGCCGCCCGGTCCGCTCGAAATCTGCCGCCGTCAGACCGCCCTGCATGAGATGATTGTCGCGGCCACCGTCGCCGGCGATGAAAGCCTGGTCGTGCAGGCCCTCTGTTTAACCCCCTTCGTGCGCAGCATTACCCAGGCCAAACAGATCTGGCAGGCCTACAAGCAGGAGTTCCTGGAATACCTGCCGACATTCCAGTAAGTCCAGGCCTGGCAGGGAGCAATCAATGGATAACCAGTTATTGTTGGAGCGGATGGCGTGCTGCACGGAGTGGCAAATCCGCAATCAGGTCACAGACCGGCAGGACGCCAACCGTGGGCGCTTCATCCGCAGCTACGACCAGGCCACCGGGCATCTCATCCTGACGGGCAACTGGCAAACCGGCACCGCGCTGATGGCGTTGTTGGCGGTGTACCGGCTGACCGGTGACCCACGCTGCCTGGACGCGGCGGAGTTGGCGGGCCGCTACATCATGTCGTTGCAGGTCATGGACAGTGCGGATAAATATTACGGGGCCATTCGCGAATTGACCCCCCAGTCGCTTGAGTTCGCGCCGCGCGACGCCACCAGCGCCGCCTGGGCCCTGGTATGGCTGTACACCTTCACCGGCGATGAGACGTACCTGCGGCGGGCGATCCTTTTTGCGGAATTCCATTTGAAATACTGCATGTGTGAAGGCTGGCCGCTGTACGCATGCTACATGACCACGGAACTCGATGATTTCTTGGCCCGCGGTTCCTTCCAATCCGGAACCGGACTGTTCTACTACGACTTGTTCATGGCTTCCAAGGATCCCCGCTATATCGCGTCCGGATTGCGTCCGATTGCCGACAACTACCGCAAGTACTTCATTCGGGAGGACGGCAGCCTGGTGCAGGAGCGGGAGATTTTCACGTGGGCGGAGAAACCCGGCGCCGCGGAACAGGGGCATACGAGCCCCAATATGCATGCGTTCAACGATGATTTCGGCGCGCCGATGCTGTGGGCCGCCGCCGGCCTTTTCGGGGATGAGGAATACCGGCTCACGGCCCTGCGGTTTGTGCGCTGGTTGGCGGCGCATCTGCCGGGGAACTGGGAACACACGCCTTCCGCCGTCCCGATGGGGCTGATGTATTTCAACGACTTCGGCAACTATTATCAAGACCAAGAGCTGTTGACGGCTCGCGAGTGGGCCCTGGGCGCCTTGTTGAACATGCAATATCTCGATCGCGGCGATCCGAAGCTGGACGGGGCATTCAAGGGCCGGTACGAGGGGGCGGCCGGGGTTCCTGGCGGCGGCGCCCGTTGCCTCAACAATCGCACCACCTCCTATGCCCTGATTGCGCTGGCCAAGCTGGCCGGCGACCCGGAAAACATCTGGCTCGGCGCCAGAAACAGCCCGTTCGTGGATCCGTTGACCCTTGGCCCACATTTGCTGAAGTATTAACGCCGGGAAGCAGGATTCGCGCCGACGGGGAGGTGAACAGTGGCCAATGCCCGAAAGGTTCCCATGGATTTCGAAGAACTCCGGTTGTTCTACCGGCGGACCTTACTGGATGATATCATTCCGTTCTGGATGCGCCATGCCATAGACCCGGCCGGGGGGTTGAACACCTGCCTGCGCGATGACGGCACACTCGTTTCCCGCGATAAGTGGCTCTGGAGCCAGTGGCGCGCCGTGTGGGTGTTCAGCACGCTCTACAATCGCGTGGAAAAGCGCCCGGAGTGGCTTGAACTTGCCACCCACATCTACGATTTCACCCGCCGCCACGGGTGGATCGCCAGCGTCGGCGGCTGGGCGTTGCGCCTTGACCACCAGGGCCATGTCCTTGATGGCTGCCAGAGCATTTACGTGGATGCCTTTGCCATCTATGGCCTGGTCGAATACTGCCGCGCCACCAACAACGCCCCCGAGGCCGTCGCGCTCCTCAGGCGGACGGCCGAAAATACCTTGCGCCGCCTCCGCGACACGCCCCGCGACCAACTGCCCCATTTTCCCTATCCCATCCCGCCCGGCGCCAAGACCCATGGCGTGCCCATGATGTTCAGCCTGATCCTCTGGGAATTGGGACAATATCTGGACGATGATCTGTACCGCACGGCGGCGCAAGGCTACTCCCGTGAAATCTTCGAATGTTTCCACCGTCCCGAATGTGACTTCGTTGTCGAGCGCGTTACCCTGGACAACCGCGAAATGCCCGCGCCGCTGGGCACGGCCGTCGTCCCCGGCCATGTGATCGAGGACATGTGGTTCCAAATCCACATTTTGCGCGATCTGGGAGACGCCGCCCGGATCAACGAGGCCTGCCGGCTCATGCGGCGCCACACCGCGGCGGGTTGGGACGCGGAATATGGCGGGCTGTTTCTCGCCATCGACGCCGCTGGCCGCGCAGAGGTCGGTTGGCCGTTCGCCGAGGCCAAGCTCTGGTGGCCGCATACCGAGGCGCTGTACGCGTTATTGCTCGCCTTTGAATACACCGGCGCGCAATGGTGCCTTGATTGGCACAAGAAAATTCAGGACTATTCCTTCGCGCGCTACCCGGTGGCCGGGCATGGCGAATGGACCCAGAAACTCGACCGGCGCGGCGAGCCGTTCAGCGCCACCGTGGCATTGCCCGTCAAAGATCCGTTTCACCTGTCCCGCGCCCTGATCCTCTGCCTCGAAGTCCTGGAACGGCTGAGCCCCGGCACAGCCGGCAACCGGGGCCATCGGGCAAAGTAGAGAAACCCGATCACGGGGGCCATTGGTCGGCATTTTGGCGTGCGGCAGCGTGAGCTGCCGCTTTGAGCGGTGTCCGCCGCACGATCTGATTTTTCGGGGGCTGAAAGAATTCGAGGCATTGGGGACCCAGAAGTGGTGCCCGTCAATCTTTGTCGCGAGCCTTGTCGTGAGCTTTGTCGTATAGACACGGGCGTCTTGCCCATGAAAGGGCAGCAGGGACCCAATAGCTGCGTCCGCTACGCTTTGTCGCGCACCTTGTCGCGCACCTTGTCGGAGAACGTCGAACATCGGAACATCGAACGTCGAGTTCAGAATGAGAATAACGCCTAGCGCCTAGCGCCTAACGCCTAGCGCCTCCTGAAACCTCAAACCTGACACCTGTTTCCTCAAACGTACCCGTTCACCGCGGGAATCTGAACGGCGCTCACGTCCAGAGCGGATTATCAATGATGCGGCTCAGGTCGGGCGGCAGCAGGTCGGCGGGATTGACAAAGCCCCCCTCGGCCGCGGCCTGGATGCCCGCATAGCCGAGCAGCTCGGCGGCGAACGCCTGGTCAACGGTGCTGAAGGGCTCCTCGGCGCCGCGCATGACCAGGTAAAAATGTTTGGCCATGAATCCGTCGCCGTTGTAGTGGTTGCGGCCAAGATAGTCGAAATCGTACTTTTGTTGGTCGTGAACCATGCCATAGCGTGGGCAAACCAAAATGTGACCGCCAAACTGCTCGCCCAGGTTAATTTCCATGGCGCCCTCGGTGCCATGAATTTCGTAGACGCGGTGATGATAGGCACGCGGCGAGAAGAACCACTGGTGGTAGGTGCCGAAAACGCCATTGGCGAATTCAAACAGGCACAAATCGTTATCGGGCGTGTCCGCCTCGCGGGCATAAACGCACAGGTCATTCTTCACCCGGGAAAGCTCCTCCATCGCGAAATGGCCGTTCCGGTAGAGGATATTCTGCATGCTCTCGGGACACGTCGTCCGTTCGGCGCAGGTGCGGCAGCGCAAGTCGTTCGGCTTGTCCCCGCCAAAGGCCTGCAATTTCTGCGTCGCCGCCACCCGGACGGGCACATCCTCCAGCAGCCAAAGCAGGATGTCGAAATCATGGGTGGCCTTTTCGAGCAGCCAAGTCCCGGAAAGCTCCTTGCGCCGCCGCCAATTGTGGTAACCACCATTGCCGTAATGGCAATTCTGGACGAAGCGGGTCGAACAGATGCTGCCGATGTCTCCCCGGTCCAGCATTTTCTTCGCCGCGCGCAAAATGGGCGCGTAACGCATGCAGTGGCCGACAAGAATCTTGCCCGGATAGCCCTGGGCGAATCGGACCACTTCGCAGATTTTATCGAAGGTGCTATCGAGCGGCTTCTCAATCAAGATGGGTATGGATAATCCGGCGAAGCCCTGCAAATGCTCAAGATGGCAATGGTTGGGGGAACCAATCACCGCGCCATCCAGTTGCTCCTGGGCCACCATCTCCGCGACCGTACGGTAGCGCCGGGGGCGCACGCCCAACTCACAACCCTTCTCATACTTGTCGTCGAACGGCTCGACGCAGGCCGTCAGCTCGACCAGACCCCCCGATTGCTGATGAATCTCGCCAGCCACCCCCCGGGGCCGTCCACTCCAGCCGACTACCCCCAGCTTCATAACGCCGCCCTCCTGACCGGAAATCCCGCTGGGCCCAAAGGCCGCCCGTTGATCCGCCTGCCCTGTTTCCCTATTCATGCCGGGCAGTATGTTGGTGGCGCACGTGGGCGTCAAGCGCCCAGAAAGAAGCGCCGAGGGAATCAGGGACCCAGAAGCGGAGTTCCCCAACCTTTGTCGCGCACCTTGTCGGGAATCTCATGATCTTCTCACGGAGGCACGAAGGCACAGAGGAGAGCACATCGAACGTCGAGTTCAGAATTTTATTACACCTGCTCCTACACGCCTGAAGCTCTTGCAAAACCTCCAGCGGACGACACGGAGGTCGTCCCTCCATTTGAAACGCGCGGGTCTTGAACTGATTTCTGGAGGGTCGGGCTCCGTCCCGACCGATGATCAGGAGGTTTTGCAAGCGCCTCACCTATCTTTCCATTCATGTTCACACGCAGGTCCAGCCCGCTCGGGCGGCATCCCCCCGGCAGCGGCGAGCTTTACAACCGCCCCTCTACTTGGTACAGAAGCTCATGCAATCGGTTGGAAGCCCCTCGACGGAATCGCGGTCGGCGCATGCCGGCCGGCCGCGCATGGAAGATATTGCCGCCCGGATCGGTGTGTCCAAATCAACGGTCTCCAGGGCCTTGCGGAACGACGCCCGCATCTCGGTTGCCATGCGCAGGCGCATCGCCCGGGCCGCGCGCGACCTGGGCTACCGCAAGAACCCGCTGGTCGCCGCCCTCATGGCCGATATTCGCGCCGTGTATCCCGCCAAGAAGCACGCCACGACCATCGCTTTTTTTATCCCGGCCGACAATGCCGCCGTGTGGTTCAAGGTTTCCGCTTATGTTGACTTTCTCGACGGCGCGCGGCGGCGGTGTGACGAACTGGGCTTCCAACTGGACACGATTGCGCTGGATGCCTGCAAAGGGAAAATCAGCCAGGTCACGCGCGTGCTGCGCACCCGCGGTATCCGGGGCGTGGTGGTCGGCCCGCACCGGTTGCAAGCCCCTCCCGTCGGTCCGGATTGGGATGTTTTCTGGCAGTCATTCTCATTTGCCCTGCTCGGGGTTTCCTTTGCGCACGTGCCATTGCACCGGGCTTCGAGTCACCATTACTTGTGCATGCTGAACGGGTTGCAGGCGCTGACCCGCCTGGGGTACCAGCGGGTGGCGCTGGCGAACCATGCGGATATGGATGATCGGTACATGCACCAGTTTGTCGGCGCGGCCGGGGGGCACGCGACCGAAGTGCCGCCGGCGCGCCGCGTGCCGCCGCTGTTGGCCAAGACGCTGAATCGCGAGACCTGCCTGCGGTGGTTTGAAAAATACAGGCCCGATGCCATTCTCAGCGGTGAGCCGCTCATCACCGGCTGGCTCGAATCCGCCGGCATCAAGATCCCCCGCGATGTGGGATACGCCGTGACGAACAACCAGGGCCATGCCCATATCGCCGGGATTGACCAGCGCCTGCCGATCGTCGGGGCCAACGCCACGGACTTGGTCGCCACCCAGCTCTATCACAACGAGACCGGCCTGCCTCCCCATCAGTTACTCGTGCTTTCAGAAGGCATGTGGGTGGACGGCCCCACGGCGCCGGGCAAAGCCCCTCACCCGCCGACGCGCGCGACCCCGAACGCCAGCCGCCGTCCCCGGGCCGGTGGCACCCGATCTCGCGCAACGGGTTGCACAAAAAAGACAGGGTAATGACTTGACGCCGGGCGCCGCGGGTACCCAAATAGGCGTATCGGAGTAAAGTGTCGGTTGAAGAAGACCCAGCGATGAGGAGCAGACGATGAAGCATAATCAATTGAAGTTGGCGGCAGGCGTGGTGAGTGCGGCGTTGCTATTGGGATTGCCCGCGGTGGGTTGGGCGCAGGCCGTGAACTGGGACGAAATCATTTTCCGCACGGTCGCGGAAACCTCGTTCGTCATTCATGAGTATCGCGCGGTGGGCGAGCACGATTTTGCGACGCCCGCGGGGGTGACGGCGGTCGAGTACCTGGTCGTTGGCGGCGGCGGCGCGGGTGGCACCTCCAAGCCTGGTTATGGCGGTGGCGGTGGCGGCGGCGCCGGCGGGCTGCTCAAGTATGTGGCGGGGGAAGCCGACAATTCGGGCACCGACCCGCTGGCCGTATCTGGCACACTGGATGTCACGGTGGGCGCGGGCGCCCCCACAGCAGGTGATGCGGCCGGCGCGAACGGCAGCAATTCGCTATTCGGTGAGATCACGGCGACGGGCGGTGGCGGCGGCGGGCGGGGAAACATTCTTTCGTTCCTGATCCCGGGGAAGGATGGCGGGTCCGGTGGCGGCTCGCCGGGCTATACCCCAGACGACGCCAACAAATTGCAGCCAGGCGGTGAGGGCGTAGTGGGTCAGGGTCATGACGGGGGTGTGGGTGAGTATAAGGCGGCGGCTGGCGGTGGCGGCGCGGCGGCGGCCGGCGTTCAGGGGACGGGCGGTACGACGATGGTGGGCGGCGCCGGCGGGGCTGGTGTAGCCAGCGCGATCACCAGCGCCGAAGTATATTATGCTGGCGGCGGCGGCGGCGGTGGCCAAGCTGGCGGTGGCCTCGGTGGCGTGGGGGGCGGCGGCAATGCCGGGCCATCGGCGAACACCCACGGCTCGCCGGGCGCGGCGAATACCGGCGGCGGCGGCGGCGGAAATAGTGTGAGCGGGGTGACCTACACTCGCGGTGGCGCCGGGGGCTCGGGCATCGTGGTCGTGCGCTATGCGCTCGCGGACGTGACGGACTACCAGAACGGCTATAAACTGAGTGGCAATGCCCGCCGGATCCAGGCGGACAATGACGTTGATTTGAAGATCGCGCAAAACGAAACGCTTTCCCTGCTTGCGGATGGGGAAGTGCAACTGGGCGCGGATGCCACTCTTGCGGTGCAGGGAACGCTGCTGTTGGGCGCCGCCGCGGATGTCACGCTGGGTAGCGGCGTGCTGACGATTT
>JAIPIQ010000215.1 GCA_021734645.1 Fidelibacterota bacterium
CCTGGAGGGTCAGGTCGTTCCCGCCCAGAATCCCGGCAATCAGGCCGGAGTCCGTTGCCAGGCGGTCGGCCCCCTCAGCCACGGAAAGCGCGAAGGCGCGTTCGACCGCCTGGGTCACGCGGTCGGGCCCCGCGGCTTCGCCGTAGGCAATGGCACAGAGCCCGGGGCCGCGCAGGATCAGGCTGCGCAGATCGGCAAAATCGAGGGCCAGGGGACCGGCGTGACGGATCAGCGCCCACAGGGCGCGCAGGCAATTGACCAGCAGGGCATCCGCGGCTTCGAAGGACGCAAGCATCCCTCCCTGATTGCCCACGGCCGCCTGAAGTTTTTCATTGGGCATGACGATCACCGCGTCGGCCTCTTCCTGCAGCGCGGCCAGCCCCTCGCGCGCCAGCGCCATCTTCTGGCCGCCCTCGAACTCGAAGGGCAGCGTCACAATGGCCAGGCTGAGTCCGCCGCAAGCGCGCACGGTCTGGGCCACCAGGGGGGCGACGCCCCCCCCGGTTCCGCCACCCAGGGCACAAACCAGGAAAACCAGATCCTGCCCTTCGAGCAGCTCCCGCAGCGGTTCGGCGCTCTGACGCGTGGCGCGCCGGGCGAGCGTCATATCGCCGCCGGTACTCTGGCCGCGGCACACATCCGGCCCCAACAGCAGCTTGTGGGGCACCGCCGCCTGTTCAAGGGCCAGGGCATCCGTGTGCAGCGCCACGGCGGGCAAATCGTCCTCGGCGGCCAACCGCGCCGCCAGCCGGGTCCCCCCGGCGCCCAGCCCCACCGCCAACAACCTGGGGCCCGGTCCACTCGATCGCCCCGTCACGACGCCCCCCCGCCCCGCCCGACCATGTCCCGCAATTTGCCCCACCAGGTCGCGGGCCGGGCTTCCCGCCGTTGGGCCTGGATGGCAAAGCGCACCAGCCCGAGCGGAGCCGCGTAGCTCGGCCCGTCCGTCACCAGGGCCAGCCCACTGAATCCCCGGGGCCGTCCCAGACAACAAGGCAGCCGGAAGACGTCGGTCACCAGTTCGCACACACCACGCAACTGGGCGCCCCCGCCGGTCAGTACCACCCCGGCGCCAAAATGGGCGGCCAGATCCTTCGATTCGATTTCGTCCCGGACCAGCTCGAGCAATTCACTCATGCGGGCATGCAGAATCAGGTGGATATCGCTGGTGCGCACGGTGCGGCCAGCGAAACTGCCGTCGGCCGGCAGGGACAACAGGCGGTCGTTCGGCCCCTCTGGCGGCCAGACGCAGCCCTCGGCCTGCTTGAGGCGCTCGGCCTGGGCCGTGGGCAGATTCAAACCCTGGGCCAGATCATTAGTCAGGTGGTCGCCCCCGAGATCGAGACAGCCGGCGGCGGCGATTTCTCGGTTGGCATAGGCCAGATAATCGGTGGTGCCGCCCCCCAGATCAAGCACCAGCACCCCGTTCTGCTTCTGCGCGGGGGTCAGCACCGCCTGGGCCGCGCATAGCCCCGAGAAAGCCAGATCGTCAACTTCCACGCGGGCACTGTGCACCACGCGCACCGCATTGCGCACATACAGCTCGCGCATGGAAATGATCAGGCTGCTGACGCTCAGGCGCGCGCCTTCGAGCCCGATGGGGTTATCCACCCGGCGGTCATCCACCAGGTAGTGCTGCACAATGCTATGGAGACGCTCATGCTGCGCCGGCAGCCGGATGGCGCGGGCCAACTCGCAGGCCTGCTCGACATCCTCCTCCTGAATCTCTCCACTGGCATCCTGGATCACCGTCTGCCCCACGTTGGCTTGGCTCTGGATATGACCGCCGGTCACCAGTAAATGCACCAGCTCGACCTGCAGGTTGCCGTCCTTTTCAGCGCGTTCGAGCACATGCCGCACACAAGCGAGGGCATTGTCAAAATCCACCACCTGCCCCTTGCGCACGCCCCGCGAGGGCGTCTCGCCCAGGCTGGTGATCATGATCGAACCGTCTTCCCGGTCCTCCCCCACCAGGGCCCGCACCTGCGAGGTGCCGATTTCCAATGCGATGACGGGATCGAGCGACATGGTCGGTTAATACTGAACAGCGAACTGATTCTGGCCCCGAGCATCCACCAGGGAGGGCTGCAGTCCCATTTCGCGATTCCGCTCCAGAACCTGGGCGAGTTTGGTGAGCCGGGATTCGAGTTCGGTGCGGCCCAGCAGCACGCGGGCGCCGGACCGCAGGCGCAGTTCGAGGTAATCATCCTGCTGGCGCCCCTGAACTTCCGCGATGCCGATCAATTTGCCGAGCGGCGTGCGGTCGCACAGATCGAGCAGCTCGAGGGCTTCGATCGAGTCGGCCTGCCGGGCGCGGTGGCCGGGGCGCAGGCCGGCTTCCTGCAGGCTGCGGATGACCGGCAGGCGGCTGTTGCCGGCGGATGGACCCAGCACGTAGCCCTGGCGGTCAACGATCCACGGGCGGTCGGCCACGATCACGGCCAGGGGCACGCGCTCAATCACGCGCACCCGCAGGGTATCGGGCAGTACGCGCGTGACGGTGGCCGACCGCACCCGGGCCGCGCCCAGCAGATTGCGTTCGACCTGGCGCAGATCAAGGGCAAACAGGTTGCGCGCGCCCTCGAGCCCGGCGTATTCCCGCAAATGGACGGGGGTCAGGGCGCCGTCCGAGGCCAAGTCCAGATGACGCAGATTGAACAGGTCACTTTCACTGAAAAGCACCCGCCCCAACTGCTTGACCGCCATGGCGCCAACGCCCACGGCCAACACCAGCACGATGACCGCCAGCCCCACCACCGCGGTGATTTTCCGCCGCGCGGCGCGCGCTTCCTTCGCGCGGGCCTTGACCATCAGCACGCTTGTATGGGACGGCATCCGGCGCCGGTTGCGCGGTCCGCTCCCGCTCATTGCATCCATCCAACTCATGATTGTACCTCGCCAGGCCTCCGCCCTCCGCCGTCCACGGCCGCCGTTTCCATAATCCGCGCGCACAGATCTTCAAACAGCCAGCCGGCCGCGCAGGCGGCCTGGGGCAGCAGGCTTGTTTCCGTGAAGCCCGGAATCGTATTGATCTCCAAAATGTAGGGTTGCCCGTCCAGGCTCAGGCGGAAATCCACCCGGCTCAAACCGCGACAGCCAAGGGCATGATACGCCGTCAAGGCCAGTCGCTGCAAGGTTTCGTTTTCTGCGGGGGTCAGGCGGGCGGGCGTTTCGTAGCGGGTCAAGCCGCGGGTGTATTTGGCCCGATAGTCATAGCAGCCCTCGGGGGCAAAAATCTCGACTACGGGCAGGGGCTCGTCGGCCACGATGCCGACGGTCAATTCCCGGCCAGGGATGTAGCGTTCGACGAGCACCTCTCCTTCGTATTGGGCGGCGGCGGCCAGGGCGGCGGGCCATTCAGCGGCCACACGCACACGGGACACGCCCAGACTCGATCCCTGCCGGGTGGGCTTGACAATGCAGGGCAGTGGCAGAGCCGACCGCGCGCCCGGCGCGAGGATTTGGCCCTCAGGCTGGGGCAGCCCGGCGGCGGCAAAGGCCTCGCGCGTCAAGCGCTTATCAAAAGCCCGGCGGCTGGCGGCGGGGCCGCTGCCGGTATACGGTACCCCGCGCCGCTCCAGTTCGGCCTGGACCGTTCCGTCCTCGCCGAAGGATCCGTGCAGGGCAATGAAAACCGCCTCGAGGCCGGCGGGCAAAGTGAAATCCGGGCCGGCGGGGTCAATTGCCGTCACCGCATAACCGGCCGCGCGCAGGCCACGCGCCACCGCCTGCCCGCTCCGCAGGGATACGTCCCGCTCAGCCGAGGGCCCGCCCAGCAGCACACCCACCTGTTTGAATCCGTGCCTGTTCATCTTTCGCCCGCGCTCCGGCGCGCCGCGCCGGCTCCTTGGTTTGAAAGATAGTGCTACACGATCCCGGGCGCAACGTCACGTCTTGTTTACGACTGCTCGCCGCCAATCAACTCGCGGGCCAACTCATCCAACGCCTCCCAGCCGCGGGCGACGCCCGGCTGCCAGTCGGCTTCGAGGGTCGCCTCAAGTTCGGCAGCCTGCGCCTCCCAATCCGCGGAGAGGAGCGTCAGGACCAGCACCGCCTGGGCGGCGCCGTCCGCCGACCGGACCGGCACACCCGGCTGCGGCCGGATCCACCAAAGACCCAGGGCCAGCAGGAGCGCGGCGGCGGCCGCCCAGGTCAGGCGCGGCCCGAACAGGCGCCCGGACCAGTATGCCGCGGACGGTTCCGGCTGTACCGCCCGCAGGCGGGCCCAGGTGGCGGCCGGCAGGGACGGCGGCGGCGCGCCAACGGCCTGCACCCGGCGGCAAAGCGCCGCGCTCTCGACACCAAAGGCGCGACAGGCCGGACAAGTCGCCACGTGGCGCGTCAGCGCCGCCGCGCGCGCAGCCGACAACTCCCCGGTCTGGGCCAGCAGGATGTCCCGTTCCCATGTCGCACAGGTTCTCATGATGTGCCTCCCGTCAACAGATCGTAGTCGGTACGCAGGACGGCGCGCAAACGGGTCACCGCATAATGCATGCGGCCCAGGGCCGTATTGAGCGTGGTCCGCTGAATCCGGGCGATTTCCTTGAACGGGAGTTCCGCCTCTGTTCGCAGCAGAAAAACTTCCCGTTGATTTACCGGCAGCCCGGCCACCGCCACCCGGATACGCGCCCCCAGCTCACGGGCCGCCGCCTGCTGATCCGGCGCCGGTTCGTCCGCGGCCACTTGGTCGGACAAGGTCAGCCCCGAAGCGCCCAAGGGCGCGTTGAGCGAGAGCACCTCTTTCCGGCGGCGCGCCTGGTCAATCACCAGGTTATGGGCGATTCGGAACAGCCAGGACAGGAATGAACCCTGCTTGAAGCGGGGCAGGTGGCGCAATGCGCGGAGCCAGACCTCTTGAAAGAGATCTTCCGCTTCCTGCTCATGATAGGCGCACATTTTCATAATGAATCCATACAGCGGCCGACGACAGCGCGCAACGAGTTCGGCCAGGGCGGTCTCGTCACCCAGGCGATAGGCTGCCAGTAATTCGCCATCGTCCATAGGATATTTCCCTGGGCCGCCAGTCGGCTCTGGTTCCCATAACGCGCGAGGAGGCAATTTATTGCGCGGGCTTGGGCTGGGCAGCCAGGCGGCGCTTCAGCAGCGCGAGGTTCTGACGCACCAGCGGGGTATTGCCGCCGTGCATTTTCCGCAGGGCCTCGAATTGCTCGAGGGCCTCGGCGAATTGGCCGATTGAACGCAGATAGAGCCCGACCTCGCGGCGGTAGTCGTGGGTGAACGGTTCGCGGCGCACCAGCTCGCGCCAGGCCTCGAGGGCACGGGTCTCGT
>JAIPIQ010000216.1 GCA_021734645.1 Fidelibacterota bacterium
TTGAACCCCTAAAGAATCGTGAAATCTTCAAGCAGGTTGCCGTCCATCCGGAATTTCATACCCTATGCTGGCCCAACGGAGCAGATTTTGCCCCTGAATTTCTGTATGAAAGAATTCAAATACTGGCATAACAAAGCCTCCGAGCCGACTCCGGGATAGCTTGGCCTTCGCAGTCATCGCCAGTCGGTCCTTGAACGCCCTTCGAATCGTTCTCGTTCTCGTCCTTCGTCGTCGTCCTCGGACTCCACGCCCACACCCCCACCCGGGCGGTTCGACGGGGCGCAGGACACGAAAGTTACCATCGCTAATCCTAATCGCACTCGTCTCATCGCATATCCCGGCGGAGCCGCCTCCCGGCTGCGCTGCGCTACGCCGCGGCATTCCGGCTGGATCTGCGAGCTGGAGTGCATTGGGGACCCAGAAGTGGAGTCCCCCCAATCTTTGTCGCGAGCCTTGTCGTGAGCTTTGTCGGTCCGGCAAGGTTTTCGCACGGAGGCGGAGAAGAACGTCGAACATCGGAACATCAGAACATCGAATTCAGAATGAAAGACACTGGAAACTGATCACTGTTTACTGATTACTGATCACTGCTTCTCCATGTCCATCCGTGTCCATCCGTGGTTCTGCATTGGTGCATGCTCGTGGGTGCGCAGGCAGGAATGCCTGCGCCACCTTGAGGAATGCAGGGACAGGCATTGGGGACCCAGAAGTGGAGTCCCCCCAATCTTTGTCGCGAGCCTTGTCGTGAGCTTTGTCGGTCCGGCAAGGTTTTCGCACAGAGGCGGGGAGGCACAGAGGGCGTGAGGCAATCGACAAAGCTCGCGACAAGGCTCACGACAAAGATTAAAGGTAACCGTTCATGGACCGCCAGCTGGCTCTGTCCCTCGATCTCGCCTCGAGCCCACAATCCCGCAAGGTCTGGAAACACAGAGTAACCCACGGTTGTATTGGAAGATATACAACCAAGGATGTCGAGAACCCCGGCAATCACTGCCTGATCTCAGGCCGGTAACTTTCCTGTCCTGCACCCGGTTCGACGCTGTCGGCGGTTCGACGCTTGACCCGCCGCCGGACCCGGTCATACTTGATCGGAATGAAAGCAACGCTTGAGCAGAAGGAGCATGGCACAATGAGCACAGAAGGACCTGTCGCGGTAATCGGTTTGGGTATCATCGGTTCGGTGTGGACGCGCAATTGGCACGCGGATGGCCTGGCCGTGCGGGCTTGGAATCGGACGCCCAAGCCGGATGTTCCCGGTTGGCGCCCGGATCTGGCGCAAGCTGTCCGGGGGGCGGCCGTGGTGAGCCTCGTGCTTTCGGACGGCCCCGTGACGGCTGGGATCCTCGATCGCATCCTGCCGGCGTTGGATCGGGAGACCATTGTCGTCCAGAGCGCGACGATCGGCGTGGACGAGACCCTGAGCCTGGCCGCCCAGGTGCAGGCGGCGGGCCATCTCTATCTGGACATGCCTTTCACCGGCTCGAAGCCGGCCGCGGAACAGCGCCAAACCGTATTTTTTGTCGGGGACGACGCAGACGTGTTCAGCCGGGTGCGCCCGCTCTACGAGCGGCTCAGCCGGGCCTGCCTGCCCATTGGCCGCATCGGGAGCGCAGCGGCCATCAAACTGGCCATGAATCTCAATATCGCGGCCGTCTATCAGGGCCTGGCCGAAAGCCTGGCCCTGGCGCGGGCGGCAGGCGTTCCCGATGAAACCTATTGGCAGGTGCTGGACCAGAACGTCGGCCATTCCGGCCTGGCCGACCTCAAGCGCCCGAAGATCAGCCAGGCGGATTGGACGCCCCAATTCTCGATCAAGCACTTGCACAAGGATCTGAGCCTGGCGTTGCGGCTGGCCGCCACGCGGGACTGCGTCCTGCCCCAAACAGAACGGCTTACCGCCAGCTATCAGCAGCAAATGGAGGCGGGGGACGCGGACCTCGATTTCGCGGCCATGCTGCGGCTGGTGGATCGCGGACGCGATTAGGCAGCGGCACGGACCTGCCGGCCGCCGCGCGCGACGCGCTCGAACCGGCCGCCGCAGCGGCCGCCGACTGAAACCCGCTGGGATGGACGCTACGCGCAGCGGCTGACCCGCTCGGCGATGTCCTCGGCCAGCGCGGCCAGGTGGCGGCGCACCAACTCCCCCGGCGTCAAGTCCGGCTCGGCCAGCAGAGGCGTCAAATCCATGGCGAACTGCACGGCCGTGCCCTGATCCACGGCATGGGACTCCAGGAAAGTAGCATTGGCGGCCCGCCGTCCCTGAACGGCAAGGTCATAGCGTTTGCCGCCCGTGATCTGCGAGTCGAAGACGCCGTTCAGCGCGGCCGCCAGATTCGGATGCGCGGCCACGGGCAGGACAACCTTGAGGGCGTCGGGCAGCCAATCCAGATCCCGCCAGACTTCGCAGCCCAGCACCTGGCGGGGCTGCTCCGCGGTCGGCAGCGACCGCAACGCTTCCAGCGCCCGCAGGCAGCTCCCCACATGCGTATCATGTTTGTCCGCCGGATTATGCAGATACACCACCTCCGGTCGACAGGCCCCAAACAACGCCCGCAGCTCGTCGTGCAATGTGGCATTGCCAGAGGACTTGACCGCCCGGCTGGGATACATGAGCTGAACCATCGCGCCGTATTCGCCGACCTGCGCCGCCTGGCGCTGCTCGCGCACCCGAATGCGCTGCATCTCGTCGTCCGTTACGGCCGCATATAGTCCGGCCCGGGGACTCCCGGCGCCGTTGGTCAGCGTCACCCCCGTGAACCAGCGCCCCGACTGACGGTAGCAGGCCAGCACGCCCGCCAGCGCCATGAACTCAATGTCATCCTGATGCGCGCCCAGCGCCAGATGCGTCGTCCGCGCCAAAGCCTGGTCCGGCGGCAAACCGTCCGGTACGAATATTTCCGCGAGGGGTTGTGAAAGATTCATGTTCCCTATTCCTATCCTATTCTCTTGCGCCACGGATTATCACCGCACGGCCGGCAAACTGGCTGCTGCAATGGCCTGACCATGCCGCTTGAGCGACTCGCCCGGCTGATGCAACTGCAACCGCCCGGCCAGCTCCGGAAACTCGGCGGCCAGCACCTGCCGCGCGGTGGCCAACAAAACCTCGCCCCCGGGACCGCTCATGACCCGCCCCAGCAGCAAGGCGTGCCGCAAGTCATAAAAGCGGGCAAAGAGCGGCAGCGTCCAGCCCAGATAACTCCCGATGGTTTCGTAAATGCGCCGGGCGCGCGGATCGTCCTGCTCCATGGCCCGTTGCACGGCCAGCAATCGGTCGGCAAACGGCATCTCCGCCTCAAAGGAGAACCCCGCCGCCGGCGCCAGCCGCGCCACCGCCTGCTGGGAGAAATACTGCACGCCGCACCCCACGTCCCCTGACCACTCATCCTGCGGTCCGTCCGGCCGGTAGTCCACCGGCACAAAGGCCAATTCATTCAGCCAATTCGTGAGATTCCCTGCCGGATTGCAGTAGCCGGCCGCGCAACTTGTGCCCAGCGCAATCCCAAGCAAGGCGCCCTCGCCCACCTCCTGCGCCCCCGCCAACGCCGTGACCTCACCATCGTTGACCACTTCCAAGGGCACGTTCCATTCCCTCTGCAACTCAATAAACAACGACTGCACCTCCGCCGTGAAACGCTCGGCGGGAACCCCCCGGAACAGGGAGGCAATCCGTACCTGGTTGTTGACATAAACCCCCGCCGCACTGCCCCCAATCGCATCCACCCGCGGCAAATGCGCCGCCGCCCGCCGCAGGGAATCGTTGATCCCATCCCGGTGATAAGCCGGATCAGCCTGAAAATAGGGATCCCAACGAATCTCCTCGGCAAAAAGAACCTTGCCGTCCCGCACCGCCGCGCACTTGCGATCGCTGCCCCCCAAATCAAACCCGAGCCGACACCCCTCCAGGTGCCCGCCCAAAGCCAGCTCCGCCTCGCGCGCCACCGGCCGCTCTTCATAAGGTCGCGCCTCAACCGTGAAAGGCTCGCCAAAGATGCGCGTGCCCATGACATCCGCATCAAAGGCCCGTGCACCCTCCGGCCCGTAAATGCCCCGCAGATAGTCCGCGCCAGCCACCGAACCACACAACACAACCCGCGAACCGCCCCGCTGCCAAAGCAGGAATTTCACCAGGCGCTCCAAATACCGGCCCGTGGCCCCATGCCGCGCCGGATCCACATTCAACAGCCGCGTCTCAACCACCGACACCGCCCCGTCCGGGCGCGTCAACGCCAGCGCCACCGGCACGCTGTCCGGCGCCAATGCCACCTCCCGCTCGTAGCGCGCCTGCCAGCGCACCGCCGGCTCGAACCCCGGATCCAACACCGGCCTCAACGCGACCTGCTCCGCCCCGCTCCGCCGGACATTCTCATCTGCTGCCATATCCAAACTCCTGTTGATGTCACATGTTCTTTAGTAACATATACGTTAGCTACGGACTGTCAAGCCCGGGACCCGCCCTCACTGGGGACATAGTGGCCTTGCAGGCGGAAGACCTCCTGACCACCCGCCGTTTTGCTGGTGCGCTTGCCGGGATCGCGCTACCGGTGTGCGAACTTCGTTCAGAACGGACGTCTCTATTTTCAGGCAACCCCTCCTCGGCGAAGGGTGGCGGCGGCACGCCCCCAGCCTTCCCTAAGGATTCGGGTTCAATGGATCAATTCCCCCTTGACCGGGACGCGGGGTTGTCGCAGTATCCGGCCCCATGAAAAAGTATCCTCGATATCCGGTTACGCTCGACACGCTGACGTCGCTATGCAAGCGGCGCGGCTTTATTTTTCAGGGCTCTGAAATCTATGGGGGCCTGAATGGGTTTTGGGACTATGGACCTTTGGGCGCGGAATTGAAGCGCAACATCCGGACGGCCTGGTGGCAGGCGGTGGTTCAGCGGCGCGAGGATGTGGTGGGGTTGGACGCGGCGATCATCATGCATCCGCGGGTTTGGGAGGCGTCGGGCCACGTGCAGGGCTTTACGGATCCCATGGTGGATTGCCGGGAGACCAAAAGGCGCTACCGGGCCGACCAGTTGCTGGTGGCGGTGACCGAACAGGAAGACGTGCCCTGGGTGGCATTTTTCGAGGGGCAGGAGGCCACGGCCGTCAAGCGGATCCGCACGTTGACCGCCGGGCGCACCCTGCCCTTCACGACCCGCTCGCTGCTCGAAGTCGCCGCGCCGGATCTGGCGCGCGTTCTCGGTCCGGATGCCGCCACGCCGGGCAGCCTGACCCCGCCCCGCCAGTTCAACCTCATGTTCAAAACCTTCGTGGGG
>JAIPIQ010000217.1 GCA_021734645.1 Fidelibacterota bacterium
CCCAGATCATCACCGGCCGTGAGCGTCAGGGCGAAATAGCCGTCTTCGCCCGTGGCTTCGAGGTCAACAGGTCCAGGCCCGTGCGGGGCCGCGACTGCTGGAAGGCCAGGACGACATCCCGCGCCAGGCTGCCGCCCTGCACTTCGAGCGCCGCCTGGAAATACTCGGGCCGGTGCGCGGCGACGACAAACGCGTCACCATGGCTCGGGCTTTCGACCTGGGCCAGGGGCACCGCCGACTTGATCTCGACATTCAGACCGAAGGTACCGGTGACCCGCGTATCCAGCTCGCGCCGGGTATTGGTCGCCAGGGGATACACATAAGTGGCCCAGTCATGATCGAAATCCAGCTCCTGGTAGTACGTGAGCTCGATGCGCTGCTCGGCGCCGGCGGCGATGGGAAAGATGCGCAGATCGAAGGTCTTGTAGTCGGTCTGTTCGAGCAAACCCGGATCTTTGCGCGTTTCCTTGTAGCTCTCGTAGATGCGCCGCGCCCGCTGCTTCTCGAGCACCTCGCCGACCATCTCCTTGCCGTCAATCCACATGCTGAAGTTGGCCACCGAAGCGCCCCGGGGCACCGGGAACGTGTACAAGGCCTCGACAATCCGGTTCTCCTTGTTGACGAATACCTGGGTGACCCGCGTGACCGCGATCCCGTTGTTGATCGTCACCTGGACCGCATGCTCCTTGATCTCGAGGGTTCCCCCGAAACCGCCGTCGGCCACCAGCAGCCCCGCCGCCGGCGCCCGCGCCAGGGGCGCCCACACCGCCAGGGCCAACCCCACCAGTCCCAATCGCCAACCACTGCTCCATAACCGCTTCCTCGTCTTCATCGTCCGTCTCCTTCTCTCCGCTCCGGCCGGCTCATTCCGGCACGGGCTGCCTAATTGCATTGCAGGCGGCATGCCAAACGCGCCGTCCTTTTCACAACCTGTTGCATAGTATGTAGATATATATTTCCCGCCCAGGGCCTGAATTTTAATGTTGTACATCTGTTGTATAGCATATATACATTTTGTGTATGACTAAATCCTTCACTTGGACCGCGGAGGAACGCGGGTTTCTGCGCCTGGTATCGCGCGCGGCGTTCTGCAATCCGTTCAGCGCGGAGCGCGAGCGCTTGGACCGGGAACTGGCGGGACCCGGCCCGGCGCGGGAGCTGGCGATTGACCGCGCGATCCGGGTCGTCCGCGAAAGGCTGGCCGCCTGGGATGCGCGGGGCGCAACCTTGGCCGGGGCGCGGACGGTCGCAGACCGGGAGATCTTCCGGTCGGCGCTCCTCTTTGACTTGTTCCATCAATACCTCGAGCGGTTTGACGCGTTGATTCTGGCGCAGGTGGCGGCGGGAGACGAGCCCGTGCGAGTCCCCTTTGCGGCGGAGGCGCTGGCGGATTTGCGCCGCCGGGGATTCAGCCGGTCGGAGGCGGCCTGGGCGTTGGCGCTCTTCTACCAAATGCGCCGGGCTTATTACTTCATCCGGGGCGCGCTGGTGGGACAGAGCGCGGCCATGCGGCAGTTGCGGATCCGGCTGTGGAATAATCTGTTCACGTACGACACCCGGTTGTACGTGGACCGGCTGTGGAACCGGATGGAGGATTTCGCCACGCTGCTGCTGGGGGCGACCGGCACCGGCAAGGGCGCGGCGGCCGGCGCCATCGGCCGCTCGGCCTACATCCCCTTCGATGAGCCCCGCGGCAGCTTCCAGGAAAGCTTCAGCCGGACTTTCGTGGCCATCAATCTCTCGCAGTTTCCCGCACCGCTCATCGAGTCCGAGCTCTTCGGTCACAAGAAGGGCGCCTTCACCGGCGCCCTCGCCCCCCATCAGGGCCTGTTCGCCCGCTGCAGCCCCCACGGCGCCGTGTTCCTTGACGAAATCGGCGAGCTGACCATCCCCGTGCAAATCAAACTGCTCCAGGTCCTGCAGGAACGCGTCTTCTCCCCCGTGGGCAGCCACGAGAAACTCCGCTTCTCCGGGCGGGTCATCGCCGCCACCAACCAACCCATGGACGACTTGCGCCGGGCCGGCCGGTTCCGCGACGATTTCTATTACCGCCTCTGCTCCGATGTGATTGAGATCCCCACCCTGCAACAGCGCCTGGCCGAAGATCCCGGCGAACTGGACCGGCTGATCGCGCACCTTGTGCGGCGCCTGGCCGGCCCGGACGCCGCCGAGCTGACCGACATCGTCCGCTCCGCCCTCGCGCGCCAACCCGGCCCCCACTACCCCTGGCCCGGCAATGTGCGCGAACTCGAACAGGCCATCCGCCGCATCCTGCTGACGCAGGCCTACCACGGCGATACCCGGCACACAACCGGCGAGGCGGTCGCCCGCCTCGCCGCCGACGTGACCGCCGGGGCCCTCACCGCCGACGAACTCCTGGCCCGCTACTGCCGCCACCTCTACCAGCGGAACAACAACTACGAGGCCGTCGCCCGCCAGACCGGTCTCGACCGGCGCACCGTCAAACGCTACGTGACCGCCCCTGAACCCAATCCCTCTTAAGCGCCTCAACCGCCGCACCGGGCGCATTCACGATTCACTGACTTTGGGCCGTCATTGGCGCCAAAAAGGCACACAATGCACAGAAAGGCGGGGGATGACCGCGAACATTCTATGGAGTGCGGCAGCGTGCGTGTCCGCCGTAGCATGACCTGCAAAGGCGGAAGCTGCCGCTTTTCATGGTGTTTGGATCAGCGACCGTCGGGCGCTGGGTCAGGCGCGCGGCGAAGCAGCGCTTCGCCGCTCAAAGCGGCAGCTCACGCTGCCGCACTCCAAAGCGTTGGCCAATGAACCCCGTGAACGGGTCCCATGCTTCTTTGGATCCGTTCCCGGGTTTGTTTGTGGTTCTGGATGCTCAAATCGGGACGCCGCCGCAAGCGCTGCCTAACACAGGTCAGTGAATCGTGATTGCGCCCCCCGCGGATTTGTTTTGCGCTTAGCCTTGACACGCGGCCCGGCTCTGCTATCTTGGCCCCCGTTTATGTCGCCCGACGGCCAACGACCGGGTGGCTTCACACGCAACAATAATTGGTAGAGACCTGGGAGAGCGAAGACAGATGACGGCAAAACAGTATGTATTTTTTTACGGCTTCGGCCGCGAGCACACCGAAGGCGACCAGACCATGAAGGCCATTCTGGGCGGCAAGGGCGCCAATTTGGCGGAAATGGCCAATGCGGATCTGCCCGTTCCGCCCGGCTTCACGGTATCCACCGAAGCCTGCGCCTACTACTCGGCCCACAAGGGCGTCTATCCGCCCGGCATGAAGGACCAGTTGGCCGCCAAGCTCGCCAAACTCGAAAAGATGATGGGCAAGAAACTGGGCGACGCCAATGATCCCCTGTTGGTTTCGGTCCGTTCCGGCGCCGCGGTCTCCATGCCGGGCATGATGGACACGGTCTTGAACCTCGGCATGAACGACCGCAGCGTTCTGGGCTTCATCAAGCAGACCGAAAACCCGCGGGCGGGCTGGGACTGCTATCGCCGGTTCATTGACATGTTTGGCGATGTGGTCATGGGCCCCACCACCGGCCTCTCCCATCACGACTTCGAAGTCGAGCTGACCGCCCTCAAGAAGAAATACGGCGCCAAGGAAGACACGGATTTGACCCCGGCGCAGCTCGAAGAGCTGGTGGACATCTACAAGCGCGTCTATCGCAAGAAGGTCGGAAAGGATTTCCCGCAGGATCCGCTCGAACAGCTTGATTGTTCCGTGCGCGCGGTGTTTGGCTCCTGGGATTCCGAACGCGCGATCAAGTACCGCCAGATCAACAAGATCACGGGCCTGCTGGGCACGGCGGTCAATATCTGCACCATGGTGTACGGCAATATGGGCGCGACGTCCGGCACGGGCGTGGCGTTCACGCGCAACGGCGCCACCGGCGACGCCAAGCCCATGGGCGAGTATCTGATCAACGCCCAGGGCGAAGACGTCGTAGCTGGCATCCGCACCCCGAAGGATATTGACGACATGCCCGCCGAGGCCAGCCCCATTTGGGCCAAGGCGCACAAGCAGCTCTGCAAGATCATGACCCTGCTCGAGAAGCACTACAAGTATCCCCAGGACGTGGAATTCACGGTGCAGGAAGGCAAACTCTGGATGTTGCAGACCCGCAATGCCAAGCGCACCGGCCTGGCTGGCGTGCGCTGGGCCGTGGAAATGGCCACGGGCAAGGACGTCTTCACCGGCGCGAAGCTGCCCAAGCTCGTGACCCCCAAGGAAGCCCTGTCCATGCTGGGCGGCAACGACCTCGAACAGCTCCTGTTCCCCATCTTCGACATCAAGGAAGAGGCCAAGGCCGAGGCGATCTCCAGCGGCCTGCCCGCCGGTCCCGGCGCGGCGGTCGGCCAGATCGTTTTCGAGGCCTCCGTGGCGGAGAAGCGGGTCAAGGATCAGCCGGGCGCCAAGTTGATTCTGGTGCGGCACGAAACCAGTCCCGAGGATGTGGGCGGCATGTGGGCGGCCCAAGGCATCCTGACTTCGACCGGCGGCATGACCAGTCACGCGGCGGTCGTCGCCCGCGGCTGGGGCAAGAGCTGCATCTGCGGCGCTTCGGGCCTGGACATTGATTACAAGGCCAAGACCGTCACCGTCGCCAAAAAGGTCTACAAGGAAGGCGACTGGCTGAGCTTGAACGGTTCGACCGGCAAGATCTACGCCGGCCAGATTCCCACCCAGTCCAGCCCGGTGGTGGCCGCGATCGTCGAGAAGCATGCGGCCTCGCGCAAGCATCCCATTTACAAAATGTACCAGCAGGTCTCTGAGTGGTCCGACAAGTTCCGGACCATGAAGGTGCGCACCAATGCGGATTCGCCCAAGGATGCCTTGGCCGCCCGCGAGTTCGGCGCCGAGGGGATCGGCCTGT
The DNA here is from genome assembly GCA_021734645.1 of Fidelibacterota bacterium. Taxonomy (GTDB): domain Bacteria; phylum Verrucomicrobiota; class Kiritimatiellia; order JAIPIQ01; family JAIPIQ01; genus JAIPIQ01. Next base: position 4,864 of record JAIPIQ010000217.1, read on the forward strand.
GCCGCACGGAGCACATGTTCTTCGAGGGCGACCGCATCTGGGCCGTCCGGGAGTTCATTCTGGCGGACAACGCGGCGGACCGCCGCCAGGCCCTGGCCAAGCTGCTGCCCTTCCAGCGCAAGGACTTCGAGGGCATCTTCAAGGCCATGGACGGCCTGCCGGTCACCATCCGGCTGCTCGATCCCCCCTTGCATGAGTTTGTGCCCCACAGCGACAAGGACCAGGCGGACATGGCCAAGCGCCTGGGCGTGCCCGTGGCCAAGGTGGCCAGCCGGGTCAAGGCCCTGCATGAATTCAACCCCATGCTCGGCCATCGCGGTTGCCGCCTCTCGGTGACGTATCCGGAATTGTGCGAGATGCAGACCC
>JAIPIQ010000218.1 GCA_021734645.1 Fidelibacterota bacterium
GAATCAGCAGTGGCGCGGTCCGCAGCCGGGGTTTGATCGCCAACCAGTCGGCCCCCGGAAACTCCGGGTCCGGCATCGCGGCGATGTCTTTGTCCGTTAGATAGGTGCACATGGTGTCCACCCACAGGATCAACCGCAACTGACTGTATGGATCAACCTTCACCTGGTGGTGCTTGCCGCTCGTCGCCAATTCCACCAGTTTGCTCTTGAGCGATAGCCGGGTCATCGGCTGCGGAGTGCGGTAGGCCGCCGGATCCCGCTGGGCGAAGTTCTCCACTTTCAGGGTCCCTGCCAGATCGTATCCCGGTGGCGGCGATGCGGGTTCCGCGTAAGCGCTGCCCCAGCCGGGGCTGCCAATCAGCGTGGTGTAGGGCTGATAGTCACGAAGTGTTAGATCGAGCTGCTTGCGGGCCTCGCCCTCGCCCTGATGGCAGTCGCCACAATATAGGTCCAGCACCGGCTGCACATCCTTGAGATAGCCCACCGCCGTGCCGAAGCGCGCGACGCGGGCGGCCTTTGGCGCATCCGCTGGTGTCTCCGCATGCGGTCCTCTTGCGAGCGCCTGAGCCAGCGTGTCGCAGCCTTCGGGGGCGACGGTGAATTCCGCGTCGTAAGCCCACGGCACCGGCGTGATCGCCTCCGGCAGCCCGCGCAACGCCGTCGCCGTCACGCCACCCGGTTGCGGGGCGCGGCTGTGCTGTTCGTGGCAGCCAAGGCAGCCCCGGCTCTCGCCCGGCATCACGTTGACAAAACTGCGCATGGTTTGCAGCGCGCGATGGTTTTCATCCAGCAATTGAAAGTGCAGCGCCACGCCCGCCGGCACTCGGAACCAAACCGAGCCGTCCGGATGGATCGGCACCGTCCCGAGCACGCGCTTGACTCCGTCGGATTGGAGCAGCGAGACCACTGGTCCGGTCGACAGCGCCGGGCGGTGGTCCCAGTAGGTGTAGGTCTTCTGCTCGATGTGCAGGATCCGCAGGAATTTCGCCCGGTCCTGCAACTCCGGCGGCGCGCCTTGATAGACATTGGCGCTGAAGATCGATCCGTCCGCCGGCTCCAACCGCTCCGCCGTCGTCGGCCATTGGACGTGGTCCGGCATGATCGGCGGCACCGCCCGCGGGCGGATCGGCTGGGCGTGGAACACGTGGTTGGCTCCTTCGTAGATCAGCTCGCGGTTGCCGTCCGTGTCCATCAGATAGAGGACGAACTTGCCGTCCCGCTGAGCGGACACCAGGAAGTCCTTTTCGCTGAGCGGATAGGGGGTTTGGTAGGCGTCGTATGTGCCGTTTGCCTGGTAGTCGGGCGATTCGACCGGATCCACCGGACCATTGCCGCTTTCCGGCCAGTCGCAGTCGGCCGTCACTTTGGTCAGGCCGTCGGGGAAGTTCATCCCCCGGCTCGGGTCAATGATGCCGATGCTGCCCGCGAACCAATTGTGATGGGCGCTGCCCGTGAACATCACGCGGTTGCTGCCGGGAATCGGGCGCGCGTCCTTGAGCAAGTCCGGCCAGACCGATTGATTGCCCCAGAAGGTGTTGGATTGGGTGCCGTCGGGATTGACCGTCCACAGGCTCTGCGCCCGCCACAGCGGTTTGTCGGTGTATTCCCAGCGGGTGTAAATGAGTCGTCCGTCGTTCATTACCATCGGCAGATAATCCGGCTCGTTGTTGGCCGAGATAATATACAAATTCTCACCATCCAGCCCGCAGCGGGCGAGTGGATAGGCGTTGGTCGGCGGCATGCAACGCACGTAGGTGTGGCCGCGGGTGGACGAGCACACGAAGTTCCTGCCGTCGGGCAGATACACCGGGTCGAGGTCGTCGTAAATCCCGGAGGTGATTTGCCGCAGTCCGCGGCCGTCCAAACCCATCTCATAGATGTGGAACGACTTCTCATTGTGCGGCTTGAAGCAGAATAGCACGCGTTTCGCATCGAACGACAGGTCGGGCCGCCAGAAGCTTCCGTGGAGCGGTGCCTGCGGCATCAGTCGGCGCACCGTGCCATCCAACGACAAGCCATCGACCACCAGCAACTGCCCACCCGGCACCGCCATGTATCCGAGCCGATGGCGGGTCTCGTGCCGCCACTCCGAGCCGGCTGGGAACGGCATGTCCACCAGCAGGAGTTGGGAGAAATCGATCACCGGGTTGCGAAGCACCAGCCCGCGCCGGATGCGTCGCACCGCCAGATAGAGCTCGCGCGATTTCGCTGCCGTGAGCATTGGTTCCGCCATCGCATCCGCCACCTCGGCGAGCCCGTCGGCGGCCAACCCGAGACGCGCCGCCAGCGCCTGCGTGCGGGCGATTTCTTGCGCCAGATCGGGGCGGGTGTCCACTTGGCGCAGCCAGTCACGTTCGATCGCCGCGCGGGCCTCCTCCTTGGTGAGCGAGCGCACTGCAGGCGTGGTCGGCGGCACAAACGGCGCCACCGCCTCAGCCGTCGGCCGCTCGGCCGCCTGCGGCCAGTCGGTCGTCACGGCTTCTAGCAAACCTGCTGCCAGTGCGGCTTCCCCGCCCGTGGCGACTGCGGCGGCGAAGCGCTCGGCATCCGCCTTGAGCCGCTGCCAGCGCGTGCGTTGCTCCGCCGGACAACGTGACCATTGCAGGTCGGTCAGCGGCAGGTATTCGGACAATCGGGCAACCGTCTGTTCGAGTGCGCGTTGCAGCACGCCCAGATCCGGCAGCGTGACAAAGAGGGCAGGGGACTGCTTGAAAAGCCGGACGTAGGCGGCGCATTCCGTGGGGAAATTCGCTGTTAGATTCATGATGAACAGGTTCATGGCTGCGGGCGGGCACTCGGAACCGCCCCGCTTGAGCGTCTCGCGGGCCACCAGCAGGGTGGCGGCAAAGGTCGCCTGCTGCCGCAGGAATGGCTGCCACTCCGCTGGCAGGGACGCAACGCAACGTGCCGTCACCTGGGCGGTTCCCGCCTGGAACGACGCAGGAAGGACGTCCGCAGGAAGCGCCTCCGCGTACAGCCGCAAGTCATCCAGCGCGCCTTGGAAAAACTCGCCGCTCCCTCCCATGGACCCGACAAAGCCAGGCGCCCGGGCAACGCGCATGATACCCGCGTGAGGCAAGCGGCCGATCAGGGTGCCATCGAGATAAACGCGCTGCTCCTTGCCGTCGAACGTGGCCGCCACGAAATGCCAGCATCCGTCCAGCACCGCCTCGGGGAGGATCCGGGCGTCGCACTCCTGATAGCCGCCGTTGACATCGAGCCCCAGGGCCAGCACCGTGCCGTGTTCCTGAAACGAGAAGAGTACCCGGCCCGCCGGCGCCTCGATGCGGAAAATCTCGTTGTAGCGCTCGAACGCGGTCGGCTTGACCCAGGCGCTGACAGCGAAGCCCGCGAGTGTCTCCGGCAGGCAGGCGGAGTCCATCCGCAACGCGTGAGCCCCCGTGAGGGGCAGCGGTTTGGTGGTCACCGCGTGAACGTCCGAAGCTGTGGCACTCGCCTCCTGCAGCAACCCCGAATCCCAGGCTGGGAGCGCTGCCGCCACCCTCTGCCCCACCAAGACGGCAGCCATCGCCATACTCATGATCATTCTGCTTGTTTTCATCATGGATTCGCCTTTTGTTACTGGACTGCTAGGAAATTGCTATGGAGGTGGGCGCGGGTGCCGGGACTCGCTGTACTTCACGCGCCCGAGGGGGCTCGCAGAGCGGGAAAAAGGTTGGTACTCTCCGGGGGGCGCGGTGGTGGGTGACGGTTTCTTCAGCGCAGTCTCACTTCGATTTCCGCTCTGCCGCTGACCTGCAAAATCAAACGGCCTTTGTCCTCAATGAATTGGTGTGGCGCTCCCAGCGCGGTCGGGTGGCCGTTCGTGAGTACTTGCGGCGCGGCACGCAGGCCGTTGATGAGCACGAAATACGGCTGCCGGGGCCAGCCGTTCACGCAGAACGACAGGCTCGCCGCATTTTGTTGGACCCGTGTAATGGCCCCTGGGGCATGTACCCGCAAACCGCAGTCACGCGCCGCCAGAAAATCGTAGAGCGCGGGTTTGTTGAAAAGTCGCACGGCGTTGGTTTGCACCGTGCCGGGGTTGATGGCGGGCCCGGAGCTGAGTTGCGGGCGCAGCAGGAAATAATCAGGCAGCAGGCCCCGCCGCTCGGGGGCTTGTTGCAACGCGGTGTGCGCGATCCCAACCGCCGTGATGCCATCCGCGAGCTGCCGCCACGGCCCGGCTCCATCGTGCGCCGCCAGTCGATAGATCGCGTCGGCATAGACCAGGCCGCACCACTGCACCGGCTGCCCCAGCCACACCGGAGCCCGCCATCCGGTGGCACCCAGTACCGCAATCGTGTTGTAGGTGGCGACGGGCTGGTTGACCGGGCTGCGCAGATAGATAAACGGCACGCCGGTCCACGCCCAATAGACCGCCTGCTCCAGAAAGTGTGGATCGCCGGTGAGTTCGTAGCCGCGCGTGTAGGCGCGCACGAGATTGGCGGCCGCCAGAATGTCGGGGGTGTGGAGCGGCACCTCCCACGTTTGGGCGCCGCGGGGCACGGTGTTTTTGAATTTGTCGAGGCCTCGCAGTTTGGTGACGGCCTGGGCGAGCAGCGCTTGATCGCCACCAAAGGCGGCGTTTTCCAGCAAGGCTGCCACGACTTGCGCGGTCAAGCCGTTGGCATCCGGAGCGAAGTGGGTGCTGCCGAGGTCGCCGCCGTCAGGCCGTTTGTGATAGGTCACGGAGCCGTCCGCCTCGAAGCGTTGCAGTGCCGCGCGTGCGGCGCGTGCGGCGTTGTCCGCATTTTGGGCGACATGGCCATAAACCAGCGCCGCCACCGGATAGGTGACATGGCTGACACTCGCGCCGTTGAAATTGTCAGGTGCCACGCGGGCCAGCGCGGCTTTGGCGGCCTCGCGCAGCCGCGGCGCGGCATCCGCATCTTGCGCGGCCAGCCAGTCCATCAGCAACGCGGCATCGGCGGCGGGTTGGGGGCTGAATCCCGGCCAATAGGCGTGACGGAACAAATCCCCCGCGCGGATTTTGGAGACAACCCAACCCGCCGCCGCCATGGCACTGTAACTCTTGAAATCGCCGGCTGCGGGCACTTTCGGCAGGCCGTACCACGCTACGAAATGCTTGACGGCAGCCACCACACTGTCGCCGCGTCCGCCGAAGATCACGGCATTCAACGTCAGCGGCGTGTTGGTTTTCAGCGTTTCGCCCTGATAGGGCAGCAGCTTGCCTTCGATGCGGTTTTC
>JAIPIQ010000219.1 GCA_021734645.1 Fidelibacterota bacterium
CCCACGCACTTCAACGATTCAAAAACCCCGTCCCCCCGATGGGTCAAATGATCGTCCACGGCCACAACCATCAGGGCCGGTTCGGTGACAATGGCCTCAATCAGCGAAGAATAGAACGCAAAAAATGGCAAATCCCGGCGCGCGGCCCGCTGGCAGGCCAGCCATTCGTCCGCTGGACCGATCAAGGGAATGGTCTTCATGGCCCCCCACCCTAGCCCTGGAAACGGCCGAAGACAAGCCCGACCATTGCGGGGCGGGGAGGGCAGGCAGTGATCTGTTTCCAGTGATCAGTCGGGCCTCAGATCGTGCGGCGTCCGGACGCCGCACGCTCGGATTCTTCGGGGGTGAGAGAACGCGAGGCATTGGGGACCCGGAAGGGGTGTCCCCCAATCTTTGTCGTGAGCCTTGTCGGGATTGGCGCCCTTGCTCGGATACACCTACGGGATTCCCTTCCATGCCAGCACCCGCGCGACCGATGGCAAGGAAATTTCTACCACAATCGAGTGCCTGGGCTGGGCCTACGCATTCTGCGCCCGGGCAGCGAGGTTATGCCGTGCATGAGGAACAAGCACAGTCCACGGCGGGGGACGATCCCGATCCCGATTTCGATTATGAGGCCCCAACATTCGAGGCGCTTGCAAAACCTCCTGTTCATCGGTCGGGACCGAGCGGCTCGACTGAGCTCGCCGAAGTCCCGCCCCTCCAGAAATCAGTTCAAAACACGCGCGTTTCAAATGGAGGGACGACCTCCGTGTCGTCCGCTGGAGGTTTTCAAGAGCCTCTCGTACATCGCGTTCTCTCACCCCCGAAGGCCCCGAAACCTGACACCTGTTCTCTCAAACAAGTGATCGGTGCAGTACGCTTACCCACCAGCCTTCGCTAAGGATTCGGGGGAGGCGAAAATAATGCACTTCGGGCTTGCAGGGGGGCCGGGTGGATGTTAGGGTCTGCTCGAGTTTGTCATTCCCGGGGCGGTAGCTCAGTTTGGGAGAGCGCCAGAATCGCACTCTGGAGGTCGTGGGTTCGATCCCCATCCGCTCCACCAGGAGACAAACTGTTTTTTGAGCTTGCGGCGCCCGGGCCGAACGGTTAGGGTGCCGTGTTCACCAATGGGTCCGGCGTGGCGCGCGAGCGTGGCGGCCGGGCGGAAGCGAGTGCCGGATCTTCCAGGATTCGGCCAAAGCGGATTTTCCGGGGTGAGTCCCGGAATAGAAAACTGGAGATGAAAACTATGGCTGACGAAGCCGTGATCGAGACGAATGTGTCCATCGAGGAATTGTTGGACGCCGGCCTGCACTTCGGGCACCAGACCAAGCGGTGGAACCCCAAGATGAAACCCTACGTATTCGGGGTGCGCAACGGGATTCACCTGATTGACCTGAACAAGACCCTTGAGGGGTTGCGGAACGCCCAGCGCTTCCTTTACGAAATCGTGGCCCGCGGGCGCACGATCTTGTTTGTGGGCACCAAGAAACAGGCGCAGGGACCGGTGCGCGAGGTGGCCCAGAACCTGAAGCAGGCGTATGTCACCCATCGCTGGCTGGGGGGCATGCTGACCAACAACCAGACCATCCGCAAGAGCGTCAAGCGCATGCGGGATATCGAGCAGTTGGAAACCAAGGGCGAGATGGCCCGCTTGCCCAAGAAAGAAGTGGCCGAACTCCGGCGGGAGCATGCCAAGCTGCATCGTAACCTCGAGGGCGTGGCCGACCTGACCGACATGCCCGGTGCGCTGTTTGTGATTGATATCGGCCGCGAGGACATCGCCGTCAATGAAGCCCGCACCCTGGGAATTCCGGTGGTCGCGATGGTTGATACGAATTGCGATCCGCGGCTCGTGGATTACCCGATTCCGGGCAATGAGGACGCCACCCGCGCGATTCGCCTGATCCTCAAGGCCATCGGCGACACCATCCTGCAAGCCTCCAATGAAAATGCGCTGTACATGGCCCAGGAGAACCGGCGCCGGGCGGCCGCCGAAGCCGAGACCAAGGCCAAGGCCCAGGCCCGCGAAGATGCCCGGCGCGCCCAGGAACAGGAAGCCCGGACGGCCCGCGCCGCGGCCGCCGCCGAAGAGCGCGCCAAGGCCGAAGCCACCGCCGCGGCTGTGACGGCGGAGAACCAGGCACGCGCCGAAGCCGCCAAGGCGGCCGCCGCGACCGCCGCCGAAGCGACGGAGGAAACAGCCGAGACGCCCGAACCTGAAAAAGAGGCCGAAACCCCGGCCTGATTACCCATTAACCAACCGGCGGCGGTTGGGCGCGGACGCGCCCGGACCGGCGCCACAGAAAGAACGAGAGATACCATGACTGAAATTTCCGCATCTTTGGTAAAAGAACTTCGTGACGCCACCAACGTGGGCATGATGGAATGCAAGCGCGCGTTGCAGGAAGCCAACGGCGACAAGGACCGCGCCATTCAAATTCTGCGCGAACGCGGCGTGGCCATCGCCGGCAAGAAGGCCGGGCGCACAGCCAAGGAAGGCTTGATTGCCGCCGAAGTTTTCAATGACGGCCGCAGCGCGGTGCTGATCGAAGTCAATTGTGAAACGGACTTCGTGGCCCGAAACGACAACTTCAAGGCGTTCGTGGCGGACTTGCTCGAGAAGGCCAAGGCCTGTACCGGCGATCTGGCAGCGGAGGTCGAAGCCGACATGGTAGCCAAGGTCACGGAGATCGGCGAGAACTTGAAATTGGGTCGTCACGCGCGGTTCGAGCGCGAGGGCGAAGGCGCATTGGCATCCTACGTCCATCTTGGCGGCAAGGTGGGGGTGCTGGTTGAGCTCAGTTGCGAGAAGCCCGAGACGGGCAAGACCGACCTCTGCCGTGAGATCATCAAAGATCTGACGCTGCACATCGCTGCCTGCAATCCTTCCTATCTGGACCGGACGGAAGTCCCGGCGGACGAAGTGGCGGCCGAGCGGGAGATTTACGCCAAGCAGGTCGAGGGCAAACCCGCGGCCATTCTTGAGAAGATTGTCGAGGGCAAGCTCAACAAGTTCTATTCCCAGGTTTGCCTCCGGGAGCAGGCGTTTGTGAAGGATGGCGATCAGAGCGTTACCCAATGGCTGACGGCGGCCGGCAAGGCCCTGAACGACACGTTGACGATCAGCCGATACCTGCGGGTGCAGGTCGGGGTCGCCTGAGCAGTCGGCCATTGAGCATGCCGCCGCAATTGCAGGATCGGGTGGCCCTGGTGACCGGGGCTTCACAGGGTCTGGGCCGGGCTTTATGTGAACGGCTGGCCCAGGAGGGGTGCCATGTGGCCGTGGCGGATCTGAACGAGGCGGGGGGCGCGGAAACGGCACGCCTGGTCCGCGAGCAACATGGCCGGCAGGCGCTTTTCCAGCGGGTGGATGTCACGCGCGAAGCAGACGTTTCCGACTGTGTAGACCGGGTGGAGCGCGAGCTGGGACCGCTGGACATCGTGGTGGCCAATGCCGGGATTCTGATTGCCGGGGCGATTGCCGATTTTCCGGCTGAGCAGTGGAAGCTGGTGCTCGATGTGGATCTCTATGGCTATTTCCTGACGGCCAAGCATGCCGCGCGGGTCATGGAACCCCGGGGGCGCGGCGTTATTATCCAGATCAACTCGAAGTCGGGCAAGAAGGGCAGCTTCAAGAATTCAGCGTATGCGGCCGCTAAGTTCGGCGGCATCGGGCTGACCCAGAGCATCGCCCTTGATCTGGCGGAAAGCGGCGTGCGCGTCAACGCGATCTGTCCGGGCAACCTGCTGGACAGCCCCCTGTGGGTCAATTCGCTCTACAAGCAGTACGCGGCGAAGTGGGGCCTGACCGAAGCCGAGGTGCGCCAGAAGTACATTGACCAGGTGCCCATGAAGCGGGGCTGTCGCTATGAGGACGTGGCGAATGCCATGGTTTTCCTGGCGTCGGATCAAGCCGCCTACATGACCGGGCAGGCGATCAATGTCACCGGCGGACAGGAAATGCGCTAAGGTCGGGAAGGCGCTCGGGGCAGGCCCGGCGGCGCCGCTATCACTTCGCGAGAGCCCAGGGACTCGCCGCACACCGTGCAGCGATAGTCATGCAGTTCCGAATGCGGCAATACCAGCAAGAGACGCTCGCGCACCGGGCGCGCGACCCGGCAGCGCGGACAATACAACTCGCTGGCGCGTAATTGACTGAATTGTTCCATGGGTTCCTTGGTTAGCACAGGCTTGGATCATTGCCAATCGCAAAACGACTTTTCAGCGGCGGCGCAGGACGGCGTACAGCAGGCGGGGCGCGCCAAACAGGACCGTCATGGCCAGGATTACATTCACGCCGACCTTGCCCGTGGGATCGAGCGCGCACCCGTTGATGATCAGCCAGGTCAGCGCCACGCCGGTCAACAGCCAGGCCGTGAGCAGACCCCGCAGGCGGGGGCGCGCCCAGCGCGCCAGGGCTTGCGGCCAGTTGAAAAACAGGTCAAAGACCGCATGCTCGAGCCAGGCGCCGGGTTCGCCGAACACCGGCACGATATGCACGGCATTCGTTGCCCAGCGGGCGGCCATGAAGCGGGCCAGTTGCGGATAGGTGGCGGTCATCTGGAGGGGAAAGGCCAGGTAGCCCAGATACTTGACAAACGACAGGGGCGCCGCCACCAGGTAATCGCGCGCGTTGCGCTCCCGAATCATCAGATAGACGACGATCAGACCGCGGGCGATGGAACCGGGGGAAATGGGCAACACCTGGAGCAGGCCCATCACCAGGGCGATCATGCCGAGCGCTTCGAGCCAGGGGGCGCCGTGCGCCAACATCCACAGGGCGGCGGCTCCGCCGCCGATCAACCCCACCACCTGTGTGACCGGCAAGGTGGCAAAATGGGCGCCCAGGCATTTCAAGTACTTGACGATAAACGGGTCCCGGACACAGGCCGCGATCTCCTGATGCTCTTCCGGCGTCAGCATGCCCGCCCGTAAACCGGCGGTCAGTTGTTCCAGAAACCACTGCTCGCGAAAATCGGCCTCGCGCACGAAACGCAATAGAAAAGTGACCCCCGCCCGCAGCCGTTCCCAGATGAGGGCCGGGCGCACCAACAGGCAATGCAGCCCCCGCGGGAGCCAGCCCACCAGCACCGCTTCGACCAACCAGCGCCCGGGACGCGCGAGCAACCGCCGCGCCCGTTCCGGTTCGATCCGGCCCATTTGAATCCAGGCCCGTAAACTGGC
>JAIPIQ010000220.1 GCA_021734645.1 Fidelibacterota bacterium
GGGGTAGCAATAGGCTGCCCGTCGGGTAGCATTTCATGGAGCGCGCCCATTCTGCAGCCATTAGGCGTGGCATGGCAACGCGTGCTGGCTCAGATTGATCCGCGAATGCACGCGAATGAACGCGAAAGGGGGCCGCATTCTGATTTTTCCATTTGCGTGCATTGGCGTTCATTCGCGGTTCCTCATGTCTTGGCGTTCTTGTGCAGTTTCTTTGGCTTTTGGGCAGGCGGCAGGAAGTTGTCGTCGGTGACGACGCTTTGGCCGGTTTTTTGTTCGAGTTCGCGGCGGGCGCGTTTGGCGATGCGTCCGCCCTTCTGGCCGGCCTGGGCATTTTCCTCCATGCCGGTGGCGGCGACCGTTTGGGCGATCTGGCGGGTGGACAGTTCCGCCAGCGCGGTGAAGATCAGTTCGGCCTCATTCATGTGGTCGCGCAGGTTCTGGGTTTTCAGGCCCTTGATTTCCTTGTGGGCCTTGACGGAAACCTCGCTCCATTCCTGATGGATGATGTCCGTGAGGATGGCATACTCCGTTTCGCCCTTGATCTCGTGGTTCTTCCAGTAGTCGGTCAGCTTGTTTCGGGTTTCCTGGCCCATCATCCGCTGCTGGATCCATTTCTCGCTGCGTCCGTGTTTCGTCCAGTACTCCCGCGCGCGGTCCAGGGACCGGGCCGGGTCGCTCATGTCCTGGATGCGCTCGTAGCCGACTTTGGCGAGCCACTGCTTGAGGGGCTCGGCCTTAGGCGAGGGGATGGACTGGATGATGCGGAACAGGGTCTCGGTGGCGGCCATGTCCGTGAGCCGCATTTTCCCGTCAGCTGCCGGCATTCTCAAGGCGTTACACTTTGTAACGCTTTCATCGGCGCCCTCGTCCTTCAGGCGCTTTTTGAGTACCCGCCAGTAAACGGCGGGATTCGCGCTATCCGTCAGGGCGGCGATCACGTCCACGACGGAGAAGAACCAGGTTTGGGTTTGTTCGTCGTAGCGGCGGCGGATGGGGTGCTGTTGAAACGCGACGAGGGCTTGTTCGTTCTGTAACCGCTTTTCATTGAGGGTGTAGCCCCGCAAGAGGTGTTCGCGGAGCACCTGCGTGGCCCAAATCCGGAACTCGGTGCCCCGTTTTGAGTTCACGCGGTAACCGACGGCAATAACGACATCGAGGTTGTAGAACCGGATGCTTCGAGTGACATCGCGCTTGCCCTCCCGCTGAACCACCGAGTATTCCTCGGCAGTTGCCGATTCCGCCAATTCGTTTTCTTTGTAGGCGTTACGAATGTGCAGGCCGATGGTATCGGGATTCTTGTCAAAGAGCTGCGCCATTTGTTTCTGGGAGAGCCAGAGGGTCTCGCGTTCGAGGCGGACATCCAGGGTGGTGCGCCCGTCTCTTGCTTGATAGATCACAATATCTCCTCCCTGGCCCAGGATTCGGCGCTGCAATTGACGTCCATTGGCATTCATCAGAGGTTCCTCAGGTGGCGATGCGGAGTTGTTTGAGTTGGCGGGCGATGCGTTGGGCTTCGGGGTTTGGTTGGGCGTTGAGGAGGAGGTCGCCGAGGCGTCCGTTGGGGGAGAGGATACGGCGGGAGGCGTCGGGTTCGTGGTAGCCCTGTTGGGTGTAGTGTTTGCGGAGGCGGGCTTTGGTGGTTTGGGCGATTTTGGTTTGGATGAGGTTGAGTTCTTCGAGGCGGATGATGAAGGATTCGGTGGAGACGCCGAAGCGGTGTTTGAGGCGCAGGAGGAGCTCGTAGGTCCAGGCGTCGGGTTGGATGCCGAGTTGGGCGACGGATTGGCGGACGGCGGGGGCGGGCATGAGGAAGAAGGCGGCGAAGCGGCGGGCGGCGCGGTCACGGGAGAATTCGGCGGCGGGTTCGGCGTTTCGGAGGTATACCCAGCCCAGTTCATAGACCAGGCGGAAGATTTGGCGTTCGGGGTTGAGGTCGGCGCGGATGAAGAAGAACAGGTTCCGGTTGGCGGGCTCGAGGGCGCCGACGCTTTGGAGGGGGTCGGGGAGGGGGCAGAACATCACGCGCAGGCCGGCGTTCTCGAAGAGTTCGAGGTAGTCGAAGACCACGGACTGGCCGATATCGAAGAGGGTGCGCACGCGGCGGGCAAGATCTTCGAGGCCGGGATCGGTGATTTGGTATGCCATTTCGAGGGGAATCAGGGCCTGTTTGGGGGCGCCGCAGAGATCTTCGAGGGCGAGGTAGGCATCGGCCAGGCCGACGAGGCGCTGCCAGTCGGCGGGTTGGAGTTCGCGGGGGCGCAGGGGGCACAGGCGTTGCTGGGCGGGCTCGGCGTCGAGCGTGGCGGTGGTGGCGGCGGTGGGGGCGAACAGGTCATCGAGGGCGCAATCGAGGACCTGGGCGATGGCGCAGGCCACGGGCAGCGAGGGCAGGTTGCGGCCCTGCTCGATGTTGTTCATGGGGCCGGCGCGGATGCCCACGCGGCGGGCCAATTCGGCCTGGGTCAGGTGCCGTCGCCGTCGCAAGGTGCGGATGCGTTCGCCCGTTTCGTTCGGGGCCGGTCTATCGCAGGCAGTATTCATGTGTGAATGAATACAGTTTCAGGCGCTCATCATGCAAGCATTTATTTGTAGCGCAAGAGACGGGCCATACGACTTCGTCCAATGCCCCCTGCCCCTGGTGCGAATCTTCGAAACTGGGGCTTGCATCCCGGCGGGGCGGCCTGTATGGTTGCGCGCCAACAAAGCGAGACGAGTATCATGGCTCAAGAATTGGCGTTTGTATTATTGAATCCGTACACCTTGTCCAAGTCGCGGACGGGGGGCGTGGTCGGGCGGTTGATCAGCCGGACCGGTCTGAATCTGGTGGCGGCGCGGCTGTTCGGGCCCAGTGCAGAGCTGGCGGAGCAGTACGCGGCGTTGGTGGAACAGGACGAGCGGGCCGATGGGCGGACGGAGTGCGTGCTGGCGGATTACGTGCGCCGGCGTTATGGGCCGGACGCGCGCAGCGGCCGCCGTCGCCGGGTGTTGCTCTTGCTGTTTGAAGGGGAGAATGCCGTTGCCAGCCTGTATCAGGCGGTCGGCCCCTTGCATCACAACTTCGGTTCGGCGCGGACCGTACGGGATGTGTACGGCGACTACGTGTTGGATGACGAGGGGCGCCTGCAGTATCTCGAACCGGGGGTTTTAAGCGCGCCGGATCGCGAATCCACGGCCCGCGCCCTGCAGTTGTGGGGCGCGTACAGCCCCGCCGACGGCGGCGTGCTGGATACCGCCTGGGACGTGGATGGCTCGGAGGCGTGTGAGCAGACCCTGGTGCTGATCAAGCCGGATAACTTCTATTTTCCGAGCGCCCGGCCGGGCAGTATTCTGGACTCGTTCAGCGGTTCCGGCCTGCGGATCATCGGCGCCAAAATCCACCGCATGAGCATTGCCGAGGCCGAGGAGTTTTACGGCCCCGTGCGCGAGGTGTTGCAGCGCAAGCTGCGCGACCGGGTCCTGGATCTGGCGGCCGACGCGCTCGAGCGCGATTTGGAAATGCCCCTGGCGTCGCCCGTGCGGGAAGCCGTGGCGGATTTATTGGCGCCGCTTTACGGCGATCATCAGTTTTACCAGATCATCCGGTTCATGACCGGGCGCTGGCTGCCGGATTGCAGCGCGGTGGATCGCGCGGCCCCGGGCCTCGAGCGCTGTCTGGCGCTGATTTATGCCGGACCCAATGCGGTGGAAATCATTCGCAATATTCTGGGCCCCACCGATCCCAGCAAGGCGCTGCCGGGATCCGTGCGCAAGGAATTCGGCCGCGACGTCATGGTCAACGCCGCCCATGCGTCGGACTCCCCGGAGAACGCGCGCCGCGAAATCGGGATCATCCGGGTGGGGGAAGACACCCTGCCGTCCTGGATTGATAAGCATTATCCACACAAAAAAAAGGAGTAACACCATGTTTGAGCATCTGACCCCGGCCCCGCCGGATCCCATTCTCGGTTTAACGGAGGCCTTCAAGGAAGACCAGCATCCCCAGCGCATCAATCTCGGGGTGGGGGTATATCAGGATGCGCAGGGCCGGACACCGGTCTTGCAGGCCGTCAAGCAGGCCGAGGAGCGGATCTGGCACAGCGAGACGACCAAGAGCTACATGCCCATCGGCGGCAGTCCCGTCTTCGGGCGCTTGGTGCGTGAATTGCTCTGCGGCGCGGATCATCCGGCCTGCGCCGGGAACCGCCTGGTGACGCTGCACACGCCCGGCGGCACCGGCGCCCTGCGCGTCGGCGCGGATTGGCTGGCGTCCCTACCCGGCGCGCACCGGGTTTGGGTCAGTCGGCCGACCTGGGCCAATCATCGCGGTGTGTTCGAGGCCGCCGGCTTTACGGTGGCGGAGTATCCCTACCAGGATCCCGCGACCCATGCGGTGGACTTCGAGGCCATGTGCGCCGGCTTGGAGGAGGTTCCGGCGGGCGATGTGGTGCTGCTGCATGTCTGCTGTCATAATCCGAGCGGTGCGGATCTGAGCCCGGCACAATGGCAGGTTGTCGCCCGTCTGGCCGAGCAGAAGGGTTGGTTGCCGTTTCTGGACTTTGCCTACCAGGGGCTGGGCGCGGGGATCGAGCCGGACCGCGCGGGGGTGTGCGCCCTGCTCGACGCCGGCGTTGAAATGCTGATTGCCTCGTCATTTTCGAAAAACTTCGGTTTGTACCGGGAGCGGACGGGGGCCTTGACGGTGGCGACGCGTCCGGGAACGGATCCGGCCGCGGCCTTCAGTCTGTTGCAGCGGGTGGTCCGGGTCAACTACTCGAATCCGCCGGCGCATGGGGGGCTGATTGTCGAGACCGTTCTGGGCGATGCCGCATTGCGGCGGTTATGGCAGGAGGAGCTGGACGGCATGCGCAGCCGGATTCAAGGGATGCGCGAGCAGTTGCAGGCTTATCTGGCAGCGCGTCCGACGCCGGGCGAATTCGGTTATATTGCCCGGCATCAGGGGATGTTTTCCCTGCTGGGGCTGGCGGATGAAGTCGTGGCGACTTTGCGCGCGGAATTCGGCATCTATGTGGTCAAGGGCGGTCGGATCAATGTGGCGGCCCTGACGCCGGCCAACTGGGAATATTTCGCGGCCAGTTTGCTGGACGTGTTGAACCGCAAGGCCTGAGGGTCAGCCCAGGCAGGTGCCCACGTGGCGGGCGGTCTCGATCCAGGGATGGTCCGGGG
>JAIPIQ010000221.1 GCA_021734645.1 Fidelibacterota bacterium
CAAAGAACGCGAAGAAAGCATGGCCACAAAGCGGTACCAAACGCACAAAAAGGCGGGGGATGACCGCGAGCGCTCTTTGGAGTGGGGCAGCGTGGGGTGCCGCTTTTTAAGGTGGTTGGATGCGTGATCGGTCGGGCGCTTGGTCAGGCGCGCGGCGAAGCAGCGCTTCGCCGCTTTAAGGGGGAGCTCACGCTGCCGCACTCCAAAGCGTTGGCCAATGGACCCCGTGAACGGGTCCCTGCTTCTTTGGATCCGTTCCCGAGTTTGTTTGTGGTTCTGGATGCTCGAATCGGGACGACGCCGCAAGCGCTGCCTAACACAGGTCAGTGAATCGTGATTGCGCCCCGGCCCGGCGCGAGCGATACCGGCTTGCCTGGCGGGGCGCTGTCGGTCAAGATCACGAAAACGCAACTTCAGGAGTCAAAGCCATGCGCAGGATTCAGACGGGATACATTCTATTGTTGGCGCTGGTTGGATGGGGTGGGGCGCCGGTGCGGGCCGCGGTGCGCCTGCCGGCGCTGTTCGGTGAGCACATGGTATTGCAGCGGGGCGGCCCGGTGCCGGTCTGGGGTTGGGCGGCGCCGGGCGAACCGGTGCGGATCACCCTGGGGACCGCCGCGGCGGCAACCGTGGCGGATGCCGCGGGCCGCTGGCGGGTCCAGTTGCCGGAGATCCCGGCGGGCGGTCCGTACGAGCTGACCGTCGCCGGTGAAAACACGATCACGCTGCGCAACGTCATGGTTGGGGAGGTCTGGTTGTGCGCGGGGCAGTCGAACATGAAGGGCGCGCTCAAGGGCGTGGCGGGCGGCGCGGAAGCCGCAGCGGCGGCGGAGGGCACGGATATCCGCTTGTTTTCTGTGGCCACCGTCGTGGCCAGCGCGCCCCTTGAGGATGTGACCGGGAGTTGGGCCGTGGCCGGACCGCGCAGCGCAGGGTCATTCAGCGCGGTCGGCTGGTTCTTTGGCGAGGCGCTGCAACGGAGCCTTGATGTGCCGCTCGGGTTGATCCTCTGCGCCGAGGGGGCCACCCGGGCCGAATTCTGGGTCGGCGCCGAAACACTCGAGAGCGATCCCGACTTTCAATGGGTCGTCCGCCGCTGGGAGGCTTATGCCGCGGAGCAGAAACTCTTCGAGCAGTTCCCCGACCTGCTGGCCCAAATGACCACGCTTTACCGGGAGGGGCGTCTCGAGCGGAAAATCTACAAGCATGTGCCCTCCGGACTCTACTATGGCATGCTTCGGCCCCTGACGACCTTTCCCCTGCGCGGGGTCATCTGGTACCAGGGCGAATCCAATGCGGGCCGCGCCCATGTCTATCGCAAACTGCTGCCGGCGCTGATCGCCGAATGGCGCCGCGACTGGGGGCGGGAACTGCCTTTCCTGATTGTGCAATTGCCCCAAATTGCCACCTGGCCCGATTTCGCCGAGCTGCGCGAGGCCCAACTGCTGACGGCCCGGACCGTGCAGCGGACCGGCTTGGCCGTTACGTTCGACGTGGGCGACCCGGCCGAGGTGCACCCGCGCAACAAGCGCCCGTTTGGCGAGCGCCTTGCGCGCCTGGCCCGCGCCATGGTCTATGGCGAGGATCTTGAATCGTCCGGCCCGCTGCTGAGCGAGTGGCAGCGGGAAGGCGCCGCCATCCGCCTGCGGTTCACTCACGCCGCCGGCGGCCTGGTGGCGCGGGACGGCCAGCCCTTGGCGGGGTTCGTGATGGCGGGCGCGGATCGGGTCTTTCATCCCGCCCAGGCGCTGATCGAGGGTGACACCGTTATCGTACGGTCCGCGCAGGTCGCCGAACCTGTTACCGTGCGCTACGCCTGGGCCGATAATCCGCCGTGCAGCCTCTACAACCAGGCCGGTCTGCCCGCCTCGCCCTTCCGGCTCGACGACTGGCCGGGCGTGACCGAGCGGGATATCGCCGAGGCCCGGACCGACCCCGTGCAGATGGCCTACCTTGTGGACTACTATCTCAATCTCAATCTCCCCGCCCAGGCCCGCGGCTGCCTCGATGCCTGGCAGGGCGATGACGCCTTTCGGGACGCGCAAATCGAGAAATTCAATGCGGCCGCCGGAGACAACCGCCCGGATTGAAGCGCTCGGGCCGTGAATAGCGGGTGGTCGGCATTCGACGGCGCGGCCCGGTTTGCCTTTCAAGCGCAAGAGGGCGCCGCCGTCGTGGTCTATGCCCAAGATCCCGAAGCCGGACAAGGCTTGGCGGAAACCTACACCGGATCGCCCGGCGCACTACTGAGCGTCCGGTTGATTTTTCCGGGGGGTGAGAGAAATCGAGGCATTGGGGACGCAGAAGTGGAATCCGCCAATCTTTGCCGTGAGCTTGTCGCGAGCTTTGTCGGTGCGGCAATTTCTTTCTCACAAAGGCACGGAGGCACGGAGGAGAACGTCGAACATCGGAACATCGAACGTCGAATTCAGAATGAGGGGGTCACTGGCCAGTGAACACGCCCCCTGCGATCCTGCTCCTCTGCGTGAGGATGCTCCCCATCTGTGTGTATCTGCGTCATCTGCGGATCGGTCTTTCCCTTCTTAGATTGTGTTGTTGATTCCTCGATACAGACAAAGCTCACGACAAAGCTTGCGACGAAGTGTGACCGTGACTGACCAGTGAGCGACCAGGAGCGTGGTTAAGAGTGGCGATTGCAAAACCTCTTGTTCATCGGTCGGGGCGGAGCCCGACCCTCCAGAAATCAGTTCAAGACCCGCGCGTTTCAAATGGAGGGACGACCTCCGTGTCGTCCGCTGGAGGTTTTACAAGAGGCTCAGAGAGTAACTCACGGAATGCGCTGGATCTCACCCGCGCAGGTGTACTTCCGTCTGGATGGTATTGGTATTGGCGGAGAAGCCGCCCCCGTTGACGCCGTGGGTGTAGAGCAGCGCGGGCGTATGCGGCGCGGCGGTGCGGCCGGCCTCTTGTTCAAGTGCCGGCAACCAGGCGGCGCGCGGCGGCGTGGCCATGATTTGATCAACGGGGCGGCTGGTCCCGGACTCCGGCTCGAGATCAAGCAGCAGCAGGCTGGCGCCTGGCGCGCCCCAGGTGCAGCAGGCCGTATCGTCCACCATGAGCGCGGCGCGCAGGTTGGGGCCTGCGGTGCGGGCCAGGGACGACTGCATATGAATGCGCCGTTTGCCGGCGGCCAACGCGTGCGCCATCAGCGGATGACACCGCCAGCCATCGTCTTCCCGGCAATACCAGTGCGCGGCGCCGGTCAATCCATTTGCGAGACGCCATAATACAAGCTGCCGTCCGCGGATTGATGCGTGTTGCCAAACACCAGATGCACGGCGCCGTCGTCGCCAACAGTCAGGCCGTTGGTCCAGTACACATAGCCCGTTTTGTCGGCCAGCACCAGAGAGCGTGGCGCGATCCAGGATTGTGAAGCCGCTTCCCAGCGGCAGTAGTGCAGAGCCCAGGGCTTGTCGCGGGCGCGATAGGCCAGGTGCAGATTCCCCTCCGCGTCGGCCACCAGGCTCGGATAGGTGCCCCCCGAGCCTACCTCGCCCAGCGCCGTCCAGCCCCGATCGGGCGCGGCGGGATCAAAGCGACAGTGCCCCAAACGGCCATGATGCGCCCCAATGACCGCATGGACCAAGCCGCCGGTGGCAGCCAGGGCCGCGCCGCAATGATTGTCCAAGTTGTTTCAGGCAAAATCATGCGCGGCGAAGAGCCTGCCCTCAGAAAGCCATGCGTGCCCAGGCGCCGTGGCGCGGTTCGGCGGGGGGTAGGCCCAGCAGTTCGCGGGCGGTGCGCACATAAAAGCGATACTGCTCGAGGGGGGTCCCATTGGGAATGCGATGGTCCAGACCAAACACCACGCCGCCGCCCCGCAGCGCCGGTTGCAGCTTGTATTCCAATTCCGCGCGAATGGCCGCCTGCGATTGGCGCAGCACATGCTTGTCCAGTCCGCCCTTGAGGATCAGCGACCGCCCGTATTTCCGCCGCAGGGCCACGATGTCCATCCCCGCCGCCGGCTCCATCGGATAGATCTGATTGACGCCCGCTGCCATCAAGGCGTCAATCACCGGGTTGACATTGCCGTCTGAATCCAGGGAAAATACCTGGGCGCCAGCTTCGCGGGCCGCGTTCCAGATTCGCAGGTAATAGGGCCGGATGAACGCCGCAATCAGGTCCGGCCCCACCAGGGGACCCGATTTGCCGGCAAAATCCTCATGGACCGCCAGGTAATCCACCGGGCAAACCTTGACGGCCCGGTGAATGACCGCGCAGACCGTGTCGGCCGCGGTGTTCAGGATGTCATGAATCAGCTCCGGCGCGTCGTAAAACGCCAGGCAGGCCTCTTCGTCGCCCATGAGCTGGCGCGGCAGGTCAAAACCGCCGGGCATATTCACAATGGACAACGCGCCCTGCGCGCGACGGATCCTGGCCATCTCGAGTTCGGTCTCATCCGTGCGCTCCGGCGCGTCCGTCAGCCAGTGCCGCACCGCCCGCCAGTCATCCATGTCCCGCACCGGAAAGTCCAGCGGCAACGGGATGCTCGCGGATGACTTGATCAGCTTCATGCGCCTTCCCAGATTGTCCACCCGGATCGTATACTCTTCGGTCTCGACCTCGAGGCGCTCAGGCCGATCCCCGCGGGGACCGGTCCTGCCCAGCCCCACCCGTTCGACCGAATCAAAATCAAAGGCGTCCAGGCTGAGTTCCGCGGCGCTGGCGCCCTGCGCCCGCCACTCCGCCTCCAGGCCCTGCAAGGGGCCGAACAGCTCCACGAAGATTTCGCGTGAACTGCCCCGTGACAGCAGGTGATCAAGATACTGCTCCCGATGAAAACGCATACGAATGGCTCCTTGCGGTTCCCGGCGACCGGCCGTGATCCGCCCGCTCAGCATAGCCCAGGCGCCGTGAATTCCCATTGCCGCACCCGCGTTTGTTTTGTATGTTTCCGACCATGACACCGTTGACGTGGCAGTATGAGTTGGGGCGGATATTCTCCGTGCGGTGCGAGCCGGCCTGGTCGCTGGCCCCCGGGTGGGGCGCGCATTTGCGGGATTGCGATCTCTGGATTGTCTGGGCCGGTCGGGGGCGGATGCGCTTGCGGACCGGCGAGATTGCACTCCGCCCGGGCCTCTGCATCTGGAT
>JAIPIQ010000222.1 GCA_021734645.1 Fidelibacterota bacterium
ACCGCCGCTTCCATGCGGGTGACTTCCTCGTCAGAGAGGAAATCGAAGTGACTGGCGCGTTTCCGGGCGGAGAGCCGACCATTGTTCTGCAGGCACGCTTGGATGAATTGATCCATCTTGCGGTCGGGCATGTCAATGATCTCCTGGATGGCCTTCCTGGTCTCGTCGTAGTTGGCCAGAAACACCAGTTCTTCCACAAGTTCGTGGTTGATGGTCTGCTCGACAAATCGAAACAGGGCTTCCGCCTGCGGCGTCATATCAATGAACCTGTACCAGGGGGCCGTGTCGTTCTGCACGGTCATCCGGCCTTGCGCATCCAGCGCGTACTCCACGAGCGTCATCAGCGGGCGGGAGAACGACTCCAGCGATCCGTCATAGTCGGCAAGCTGCCTCAGCATGGCCGCGGATACGGGAAAGATCAGGCCGGCGGGGGTGAAACCCCGGCGGGCCAGGATGTTGTGAATCAGGAACCGGTGAATGCGGCCGTTCCCATCTTCGAACGGGTGCAAAAAGACGAACCCATACGCCACGGCGGCGGCATGGACCACGGCGGGTACGTTGCCCGTGTCCATCCGTTGGTGGGCGGAAATGAGATCCTCCATCAACCCGGCCAGGTCTTCGGGTTTCGGGCAGACGAAATGAACCTTTTCCTTCTGCGGCCCCACGGTTTCGCCCACATAGTTCTGGTCCGTTCGATAATCCGTGACCCGGAAACGCGGATCAACGATGCGATTCTGCAGATCGAGCAACCGGCCCTTGGCGCAGAAATCTTCCTTCTCGGCCAGTTGCAGCAGGGCGATAAACCGTTCGGCTCGAGTTGAGCTGGGCTTGATGTGCTCGATCTCGAAGGACGACTTGGTTTCCTTGGTGTAGAGGTAACTCATGGCCCGCTTGAGCAACTGGGGCGAATAACTGGACACGATCTTCCGGCAGCGCGCAGGCAGGTCGGCCTCTTCAAATCCGCGCAACACATCGGTCCGTCGGATGGTCGGACAGAACCGTGCGCCTCCCAGCAGGTTGTCGTTGATGCGCTGGCGGCGGACCGGACGGGACTGGGTCGCCGTGTAGTACTCGGCGGGCTCGATCAGGTCAATGTATCCACCGGTCTTCAGATCATCCAATGGGAGCGTTGAGCCGGTGAGCATCTCGTAGAGAAACCACAGTCGCCGGGCGTACTTGCCCCTCGGAGTAGCCGCAACGAATCGCCGGACTTCATCCCTGGGGGCTACCTCAAACACCCTCGCGAGGATGGCCAGATTTGTCCCGTCATACTTGAGCGCAAATTCCAGATGGTCGCCCAGCGTCTCCCCCGGCCAATATCTCGCCGGGTAGACTGCTTCCGTCAGGCCTCCCGCCGTGGCCGTTCGGCGGGTGTTCCCTGGCGCCACGAAGGACTGATGCCAGTTCGGAATCACTTCCAGATCAAATCTGGCGATCAGTGCTCCGTATCCAGCCGGTCGCAATCCTGCCGCCTGTAAATCGCGCTCAGTCATAACGCCTCCGTGATAAACAAGAATCACTTGTGAATAATACGCCCGAATCGCACAGGGTCAAGATAAATGCGCCAGATGTGCGCGGGTCGCCCATCGAGGGAAAAAGCGCCGAACACGGTATTAGGGAAAGAGAAGTTGGGTCCGCCAATCTTTGTCGCGCACCTTGTCGCGCACCTTGTCGGGAATCTCATGATCTTCTCACGGAGGCACAGAGGCACAGAGGAGAACGTCGAATTCAGCTTCAAAGTGGGGGGAGCTTCCAGCTCCCCTGCTCGAACGCGGGAGCAAGATGCTCCCGCCACTTTCGCCTCCACCGGTCGCAATGATTTTCCTCTGCGTTCTCTGCGATCTTTGCGGTTCATTCCGTCTTTTCCCTGGCGGCCTGTGGAACAGCGCCACTGGTCGGCTGGGGATCGAAGGGGCCGGTTACGATTTCGCAGGGGCGGCCGGCGGGGGGGGCAAGAAGCGGGCGCCGATTGCCGTGGAACTAAGCGGCGGCGTGAACAGTGGTGACGCGTTGGCGGTGGGCTGCGGCGATCAGGGCAAGAGCATGGATTCTGGAAAGGTGAATCCGAAGGGAATCGAGGTCGCGGCGCCCCCCAGCAACAGGATATTGGCCTCGTTCAGGTGGCGGCACTTCGGTATATATTTCTGATAGGCCAGGTCGCCCCAGGCTTGCGAGTGATACAGATAGTAGGTATAGGAATCGGCGGGAGCTTTTCCGGATAACCGAATCAATCGGACCCCGTTGCTCTGCTCGAGCGCTTATTGGGCTGGACTTGGGGTTACGGCACAGGTCAAGCGCAGCGCGAAGCGGCGCGCGCCGGGGTTGGTACGGGTGCGGCCGGCGAGCGCGACCTGGCAGACGCGCCAGGCGCCCGCGCCGTCACGCCGCTCGGCGGCAGCCAGTGCCGGCGACCAGGCGGTCGGCGCCGCGAGATTCCCCCCGCCGCTGCCCGTGGTCAAGACCGGTGTCCAGCCCGCAGCCCGGAAGCAGGTCTCCAGCAACGGCGCGATGCGGTCAACGGCCGGGTCGTGCCAGAGCCGGAAATCCTCGGGCTCGAAGCCGGCGACCAGCGGATGGCCGGTGGCGCGCGAGACGAAATGCCGCGCGCCCATACCGCAGGCTTCGACGACAAGCGGATCGCCGCCGATTCTGTACTCGGCCGGGGGCAGTTCCAGAAAGACGGCCGTCGCCCCGGCCTGCACGGCGCGTTCGACCTCCGCGCGGCGGGCGGCAAATCCGGCGAAGTCGTCAATCAGCAGCGTCTGGCGCGCGGCGGGCGGCGCGTGCCGGGGGCGCGTGAACGACGGCGTCAATCCCAGTTCCCGCGCCAGGCGGGCGGCTTTGCCATGGCGGGCGCCGATGATCGTCACGCGCTGTCGCGGGGCGGGCAACGCCGGGGGGCAGATCGTCAGGTCCAGCGCGGTATCGTGCAGGATTTTCCCGCGGCGGGCGGTCAGCGCCAGGCGCAGTACGGCGGGCGTCCGTTGCTTGACCGCGGGGGCGGCCAGCGTCAAGAATCCTTGGAAGGCGCTTTGGCAGGGGGCCATCCAAGCTTTGGCCTGTTGCGCGAAGACGATCTTGCCGCCGACTTCCAACTGGTAGCGCAACCGTGCCCCGGCCGGCGTCTCGTGGGTGTCGTTGCAGATCCAGCATTCGAAGCGCATCTCTTCGCGGGCGGCGTAGACCTGGCGGTCGGCGCGGATGTTGGCCATCAGCGGGGTGAGCGCTTCGCGGTAGGCGAAATAGGCGGGCTTGGGTCGGCGTTCGCAGTCCATGATGGCCTTCATCCAGCCCGCGGGCCAGGCATCAATGAACAGGTGGATGGCGCAGGTGTTCAGGCGGTTGTCGCGGCGGAAGGCCTCGGTCATGATCCGGGTGGCCCAGGCCTGGTGCCGCTGGCTGGCGGCCACCCAACCCGCAAGCGTGGACGGCGTATCGAAGAACAGGTAATGGAACCGGCCGGTCTGCGCGTTCTTGATCCGGTCCGGCGTCCACACGGACTCTTCCTCGGGGGATTGCGGCAGCCACGCGGCCGGGTAGCGGCGGCGCATGAGGTCAACCGGGTCGAGCCCTTCGGCGCCGAATTCGCCGCAGCCGTAGAACCAGTCGGGTTTGACCTTCTGCCAGTAGCCTTTGTGCAGCTTGCCCAGCTCGACGCCGTGGCCATTGTACCAGCACGTATAGCAGTGGTTGTCGGGCAGCCCCGGGGCCGGCGGATCGTAATCGCCGTCCACCGGCTTGATCACCCGGTCGGGATTGGCCAGCCGCACAGCCTGGTTGGCGGCCTCGAAGAAGCGTTCGAGTTCCGCCCGGTCGCACTGGCGGTGGGTCTTATCGCCCCAGCTCAGCGGGAAGGGTTCGTTGATGTAGCTGACCACGACGTTGCACGGGTGTCCGCGCACCAGCCGCTCCATTTCCCCGGCCTGGCGCACGGCCTCGCAGAACTGGCGGCGGGGCAGAAATCCGAACAACGGCAGGTCGGTCTGGGTCATCAGGCCGAGCCGGTCGCACAGCTCATACACTGCGGTCTCGACCGGGCGCTGGGTCAGCCGCCAGAAGTTCATGTGGCAGAGCTTGGCCAGCAGGATGTCGTCGCGCAGTTGGTCGGCATCGCCCCGCATCACGTCCTGTTGCTCGAAGCCCATGGTGTTGGCGCCGCGCAGGCGGACTTCGCGACCATTGAGGAAGAATCGCCCATAGGGCTTCCCGGATTCGTCCATGCGGAAGGAGCGCATGCCGAACTGGCGGGTGAATCCATCGCCGTTCTCGAGTTTGACCTGCGCCTGGTAGAGCCAGGGCGTCTCGAGGTCCCAGCGCCGCGCCTGCGGCACGTCAAAGACGAAACGGTAGCGATTGACGCGCGGCCCGGCCGGCTGCGGCGGCGCGCAGACGCGGTCGCGGAACAGCGTCGCCCGGAAGTTCTGCCCGAAAACCGAAACGCGCATCTTGACGGGCGCCGGTTCGAGCCCGCTGTTGAAGACTTCGATCCAGAGCTCCGCCTGCCTCTTCTCGAGCAACGGCCGCACGAAAAGGTCCGTCAGGTGCAGCGCCGGCCGCGCCTCGATGGTGACGGCTTGGCAGATGCCCATGCCGGGCGGACAGTGGTGCCAACCCAGTTCCGGGTCGTCCCAGCCCGGCCCCGTGGCCGCGTACAGTTTGTCGCCGTCCACCGTCATGCCCCAGGAGCCATTGCCGCTGATCGGGCAGGCGTCGTTTTCGACTTTGACCAGCAGCGTGTTCTCGCCCGCGCGGGCGTGCGCCGTGCACTCGAACGCGAACGGCGCGAAAAAACCTTCGTGCGCGCCGAGGAAAGCGCCGTTGACGAAGACCTGCGCCCGGTA
The DNA here is from genome assembly GCA_021734645.1 of Fidelibacterota bacterium. Classification (GTDB taxonomy): domain Bacteria; phylum Verrucomicrobiota; class Kiritimatiellia; order JAIPIQ01; family JAIPIQ01; genus JAIPIQ01. The sequence goes on from JAIPIQ010000222.1 coordinate 4,842, forward strand.
GTCCACGCCCTGGAAACACACCCAGAGCGTGTCTTGGGCCGCCATCGCAGGGGTGACCTCGAAAGTCGTTCGGTAGTAGGCCGTGGCGCGGCCCACCGGCCCGCCGTAATGCGGTAGGCTGACCCGTTCCCAGACGCCCGCGCGGCCCAGCGTGGCGGCGAAACCCCGGCGGCCCGCCTCCGTCTCCAGCCGCCAGTCACAGGCCGTGACCCGCGTCACGCTGCGCGCGGAGGCGACGGGCGGC
>JAIPIQ010000007.1 GCA_021734645.1 Fidelibacterota bacterium
CAAGGGTACGGCTGAGCGTATGGGGCCAGTGTAGATGCACCGGAATTTTGTAAACAACGAAACACACGAAAGACACGAAAAGAATGTAAAATCTTCCTTTAGCAGGGCTCCGGCCACAGACGTCCGGATCAAGGCCGGAATATCTTTCGTGTGTTTCGTGTATTTCGTTGTTGTTGAATGAATTATCGCACTTCGAATTCAGAGTGAAGGGGTCACTGGCCGCTGAACACCCCCCCTGCATGTCAGCACAGCTATATCGGGGTCGGTATCGGAATCGGGGTCGGTATCGAAAGGAATATTAAGGCAAAAGATGAGGGCGAAAGATGAGGGGGGCGGATTCTAATCCTTAATCTTTTGCCCTAACCCTTATGGTGGTGGGAGCATCCTGCTCCCGCTCTTGGATGGGGGAGCTGGAAGCTCCCCCCACTCTGATAGTCCCGGCCCACCTACCGCTTCCTGGCGGCCTCGTAGTTGTTGGTCGTCTGCGGTCATGGGCTCTTACTCTTTGACCCTAATCGCGGCTCGATCAGGGCAAGGAAACTCAGATACGCTTACGCGATGCCCTTCCACCGCCACCGCCAACGCGCCCGACGGCAAGGAACTTTTTTACCACGGAGATACGGAGGACACGGAGAGGAAACGGGTGGGGAGATGTAACCGCAGAGAACGCAGAGATCGCAAAGATGCGTTCCCCTTTTTGCGGTTATTCACCTCTGGTTTGTGGGTGTGTAGGTATTCGGGACCCGGAAGTGGTGTTCCCCCAATCTTTGTCGCGCACCTTGTCGCGCCCCTTGTCGGATGCATCACTGGTCACTGAAAACTGATCACTACTCCCCCCCCTTGCGTCTTCGCGTCTTTGCGTGAGACATTATCCCCTTTCCCATCCGTGTTTATCCGTGGTTACCTCACCCTTTTCGTGTCTTTCGTGTGTTTCGTTGTTGTTTCCTGCCTTTCGACAAAGCTCACGACAAGGCTTGCGACGAAGTATGACCGTGACAGACCACTGCCCCCCCTGCGCGAGGATCCCTCCTGAAACCTGACACCTGTTTTCTCAAACAGGCGGCTGTAATGGACACTCTTAACCGCTACCCTTAACTGCCCCAACGGACTGACTGGAGGCGCTTTTGCTAGTTCCCTAAGGATTCGCGCGGCTCCGGGGGCGCCGGCGCCGTTGGAACCACGGCGGCCGGCGGTTCCGGGTCGGCGGGCATTTCGCGTTCGATCCAGCGTTCCTCGGCGCGGTCGGCAACCGGCCGGGCCGGCAGATCCCAATACCAGGAGACGGACAGGCCGCGCCGATGTTGGAGCGGGAAGTCCACCCCGGTGCGACTGAGGGTGGCGCCGGCGAAGTTCTTGATGACCACACTGTACGTCTCGAGGCGCCGGGCCACGGGCACGCGGGCGACATGCAACGCCCCCGGCAGAGTTTCCCAGCGGCGAATGTCCGGCTGGTCAAGCAGGCCCAATAGAATCAGGCGCGCCAGGCTGCCCCAAACATCGTCTGAATTATGTTCAATGGCCTGGGCGATGCCCTCCTTTATCGCCAGCCGGGCCGCCTCCTTGGCCGCCTTGATCAGGGCTAACTTGCGTTCGGTCTCGATGGCCAGTTGGCCCACATCAGTCAGCAGGTAACTGCGGCCCAGCAGGGTTTCCCCGTCCCAGATTTCCGCGTAGGCGCCCCCCCGGAATCCGGCGCTGCCCACGCTGAGCTCGGCGCCCGAGGGCGACCGGCCCAGCATGATCAATACCACCAACTCCTGGCCCATCTCCCGCGCCGGCCAGGGCGGCGGCGGCGGCGGTTCCTCGCCCTCGGGCGGGGTGATAACCGGCTCCCGCGCCCGCAGACGGCCGGTTTCGGGTTCAATTTCCGCATGGTCAATCAGCTCATTGGCCAGCCGATACTGCAACGCCGCGTTCGAAGGGTCGTCCTGCAGTTCGAAGCACAGCCCGGCCACATAGCGGGAAAAGGCGTCCTCCGGAAAATCACCGCGCTGCTCCGGGTCCAGCGAGGCCAGCAACCGCCGGGCTTCGACCGCCGCTTCGTCCCACCGACCGCGGCCAAGGTGATTGAGGGCGGTCATGACGTGCAGCAGACTGCGCTCGAAGGGCGCGCCGCGGAAAGGCTGCACGTTGTCATTGATGACCAGGCTGGCCCCGCCGGAGCTGACGCTGTAGGTTTCGAGGCGCTTCAGTTCATCGTAAGCGGCCAGGTAGTCCTCGGTGCTGGCCGCCAGCCAGCCAGCGGCCTGACGGACCGTACCCCGCTCCATGTGGTACAGCACTTGGTCCCGGGCTTCCGGCTTCACGCGGCTGAAGGCCTGTTCCGCCTGTTCGAAGCGGCCAGCCCGGAAGTTGGCCCGTCCGGCTGCCAGCGGGGTGCCGCACCCCTGGGCGGTCAGGAGCAGGAGGCCCAGCCCGCCGCCAGCCAGCCGCGCCAGCCCAATCCGCCGCGTTGCCGCCAAGCGCTGAAACAGGTGCCAATGATTTCTCAATGCACGGTCCTTTCCGGCCCGCGGCCACGAAAAGCCGGGCGCCGACCCCACGGCGGTCGGCGCCCCGGGCATTTTACCAGCCAATCAACGGGGTCCGCGCGGTCCGCGCAAATTCCTCTTCGTCGGTCCACACGATGAGCCCGGTGGTCAGGTCGGTCACTTCGAGGGTCAACTTGTAGTACTTCATCTCGGTTTTCGAGACCCGGACCTGGCGGCCCGTGCGCTGGGCCATTTCCGTCAGGGAGCCGCTGACCATGTAGCGGGCGCCAAGCTGCTGGCCGATGGCGGCCTGGGTCTCCGGCGTCGCCTGAGCGGCCTGATAGCCCTGCTCGCGCAACAAGTCGTCGCGGCGGGCCTCGTTGATGAATTGGATGCGCCCGCTCTGGATCAGGAGCGTCCGCAGGCGGTCGGTCAGGTTCTTGGTGTCCACATATTCCTTGGTGCGGTTCTGGACCCCGGCGATCATCATGATCGGCGGGACGTCATGACCTTCCAGGAAGGGACTGACGGAAATACTCGTGGCCAGATTCTCTGTAATCTTGCGCATGTCGCGCGCGCTGTAGTCCGCGTCGTAGGCCTCCATATCCGCCACGTCCACATCCTGGGTCTTGACCCGAAACGCAGCGCAGCCACTCGAGCCCACACCCACGGCCACTGCCAAAGCAAAACCCGCCCAACTCGATCCCAATGCCTTCATCTCGTTGCCTCCTGGAACCGCCGCGCGCCCGTCCGGGGCGCACGCCATTCCGTGGTTTGTTTCCGCCAGCTTACCCGGCCGACGCCGTAGAAGCAAGGACGGATTTCACCGTGCTCCTATTCAATCAGGACGTGCGCCCGAATCTTTTTTTATTGCCATGGGGAGGGGCTGGCCCTACTCCAGTCTCAATGGTAACGCCTTGGCGGGGCTTCCTGAGTCGTTACCACCCGGAGAGTCCTTGAAATGAGAATCGTCAATACGCGCCATCACATTCTGCGCGACTGCAAGACCCACTATACTGACGCCGGCACCCGCGACTGGACCGACGACATGAAGCGCGATTACGTCGCCTTCTGTTCCCTGCTCTGGCACCCCGGCGAACAACGCCTGTTCTGCGGCGTGACGGCCATGGACAGCAACGTCCTGGCCAAGTTCAATCCCGCTACCGGGCGCTTCGAGCCGCTGGATTACCGGCCCATCGCCGAATCCTTCGAGGTCAAGGTGCATCGCTCGCTCGAATTGGGGGCCGATGGCACGGTCTATGGCGCCACCTCGTGCCTGTATGGGCTCGACCAGCGTCGCCTGGCGCCCGGCGGCGCGCTCTTCCGCATCCCGCCCGGGGGCACGCCGCAGAAACTCGCGGTCCCGCTGCCGCATGACTACATCCAGACCATCACGCTGGATGACCAACGCGGCCTGATCTACGGGCTCACCTATCCCGTCTTCAATTTCTTCGTTTACCACCTCGCAACCGGGGAAGTGGAGAATCACGGTTTCATGGGTAGCATCACCCACATCTCGGCCATTGACGATGACGGGGGCTTCTGGTCCACGTGGGACAACGTGCACCACTACCTCTTCCGCTACGACCCGGCCACGCGGGACATCACCTACTTCCGGCACGGGCTGCCGAATGCCAAGGCCGAAGCCAACATGATGTATCCGGGCGCCGGGCCGGTGGATTGCATGATCAACGGCGGCGATGGCTTCCTCTATATCGGCACCACCGGCGGCCAGCTCTGCCGACTGAACCCCAAGACCGCCGAGGTGACCTACCTGGGCAAACCGGCGGCCACCACGCGCCTGCCCGGACTCGTCCTCTGGCACGACAGCCTGCTCCTGGGCGCCGCCGGCGATAACGAGGGCGGTTGTATCTTCTCCTACGACCGGGAAACGGGCGCGTTTCGCCTGCTCGGCCCAGTCCACGATGCCCAGTCCAATCGGACGCTCTTCCGGGTGCATGATCTGCGCCTGGCGGATAAGACCCATGCCTTTGTCGCCGAAACCGACGTCCCCGACCGGTCGGGCTACCTTTGGGAATGTGAATTGGAGATTTGAGGAAACCATGTCAAAGAAACCTGCTGCCCGTGTAAGCACCAAGAAATCCGCGCGCAACAAGGCCTTGACCGTCGAATCCATTGCCCCGGACCGGCTGGATCTGCATTGGGCGGCGGTGCCCGGCGCCGAGGCCTATCGGATATTCTGCTGCGGTGCGGACGAGCCACCCGGCGATGAAGCGCCCCTGGCCGGGCAACCCGAACCGGGATATGTCCACCGCGGTTTGGCGCCCGCAACCGCCTATCGCTACCGGGTCGAGGCCCGCGCCGCCGACGGCGCGACGCTCGGGCAGTTGACCGCCGAAGGCCGGACCCGTCCCGATGGACTGGTCACCACCCGGGAAGGCCAACGCCTGACCATCCGCGGCGACGCCTTCGAACTTGAGTGGGACATCCGCCAGGGCGGGGAACTGGCTGGCATCCGGCAATACGACGGCGCCGACTGGTTCCCCATCAACGATCCCGCGGCCGGCACGGTGCCCGGATTGACCTTCACCGCGCAGGACGGACCGGTCTTCAAACTGGCCGAATTGCCCGGCACCCAATGCGCCATCGAAAAGCAGACTGCGACCGAAGTGATCGTTGCCTTCACCGTGCGGATTGCCGACTGCGACGCTGGTCTGAAGTATCATGTCTTTCGCGAAGGCGCCCTCTTCTGCGAACTGACCCTGCCCCGGGAAAGCATCGCCGATGACCGGACCCAGGGGGTGGATGCCGAGGCGAACATGCGCCGGCTGGACGCCCTGACCGGGCAACTGGGCCTGCGCCTGGCGCCGGAAATTTGCGCCGGCAAGCTGGCCTGGGGCCATTTCCGCCGGCACTATCCGATTGCCCGGGCGGGCCTCGGCCGGAACGACCAGGTGACAGAGCCGGACCGGATGCTGCCCATGGCTGTCGTGGATTACGGCCGGGCGGCCGCCGGCGGCTTTACCAACCGTCTCGAGTTCTTTATCGAGGATTCGCCGCCCCGGGGCGCGACCACCCGCTTTGGCGCTGATCAACAGGGCGGCTTCGGCTTCGAGTGGCACTTCGCGGGCCGGGCCCTGCGGGATCTGAATTTCACCTGCTGGGACATGGGCTTTCTGCGGACGCGCTGGGGGCTTTGCCTGGGCGCGGCCCGCAAGGGCGCGTTCGGCCAGGTCCCGGTCTCCCGGCGCAATAATCTGCTCGGCGCCCGCATCTTTCACGCCAGCGGCAGCCAGGCGGTGCTGGATGGCCGCGCCGAACACTGGCCCTATAACGTCCCGCCGGTCACCCTCCTGCGCAGCCCGCAAACCGCCCTGCCCAGCGACGAAGAGATCCGCTCCATGCGCCGGCAGGGCGCCAATGTCATCGTCGTTCACCAGTTCTGGATGCGCTCCGGGGGCAGCAACTGCGAGCCGCCGGCCGATTACATCCCCCGGGATCCGGCTGATCTCAAACGCTTCGTGGACACCTGCCACCGCCACGGCATCCGGGTCGGGCTCTACATGCGCGGCGTGGAAAAGTACGCGCTGTTTCAACCCTACTTCGAGCAGTTCCTGCAGCGCGATTATGACGGCCTGTACGTGGACTGGAGCAATCCGCATGCCCTTGGCTTCCAGGGCTGCAATGAGCTGCACTTCTCGGCCTACAATTACTTTCTCTTCACCCGCGCCCTGCGCGAGCGCGTAGGCGAAAAGGGCTTTCTGATCGGCCATAGCGGCGCGGGACCATGCCTCCCGGGCCTGGCCTGTCTGGATGCCTATGTGGTCGGCGAAGCCAAAGACCAGCGGGACAATCTCTACAATTCGCCGGACGACGCGCTGCACTGGGGATTGGCGTCCTGCATGGGCACCCACCCCCTCAGCAGCATCAACGCCCCCGAGGCGCGCCAGGCCGCCTATGCCGCCGCGCTAGCCATGAGCCCCCATATCCGCTTCCCCGGTGACGCGCATCACATGCAAGCCGTCTGGCACATCTGGAACACCATCCCCATGGAACAAGCGGTCCTCTACAACAGCCAGACCGAGAACCTCCAGGTCGTCCACTGTTCCGCGCCCGAGGTCCATACCCCCGTCTACCGGGTGAGCGCCGACTTGCTGCTGCTGGTCGCCGCCAACCTCGGGCCCGCCACCGAAACAACTCTCCGCCTGGACCAGCCCGCCCTGGGAATGACCGGATCCTACAACGTCAGCGAACTGTACGCCGGCCCAACCCCCGCCGATTTCCGCTCCCAACGCGTCGAAATCAGCCCCGACGGCGCCCTCCCTACGCGCCGCTTCGCGCAGTACGAGGTCCGCGGCTACCTGCTCAAACGCACCCGGGCTTGACCCCCGCGCGCCGCAGCCGCGAGGGGCGGAAAGCGGCCTCAGGCGGGCGCGGCGGTCGTCCCGTGATCGACAACCTGAACCGGCACCATCAGGGTGCGGCAGTGAATCGCCTCGCCACGATAGACCAGATCGCAAAGCATCAGAGCGGCCTCGCACCCCATCAGCGCCTTGTCATATCCGATTGATGTAGGCGGTTTTTCGTCCCCGCCAGCCGCCCCGGTGTCATCGAAGCCAATTATGGAAATCTGGGGCAACCGTTTGCCCGGCTGCTCCTCCATCAGCGCCAGAAGTTGGGTGGCAATATTGTCGGTGAGCACAAACACGCCTGTGACCTTCGCGCTACGCAAACGGTGCAAGACCTTCTTCAATGTCTCCGGCAATACATTGACTTTCGTTTCCTCATCGGTCACCAGGTCTTTGTTCGCCTCCGCCAATGCATCCAGAAAGCCTTGCCTTCGCTCTTGAAAGAAGGCTGACGCGTCACCGACGCCCAGCACCGCCAAACGCTCGTGACCCAATTCCAGCAGATGGACTGCCGCCGCCCGGCCACCGCCATAATTGTCCATATCCACGGAACTGAATTCCCCGTGCGCGGCACGTCGGTTCATGGCCACCACCGGCAAACCGGAGCGCATGAGCCGCTTCATGTACCCTGTCCCGGAAGCCAGCCCGATCGCGATCACACCATCCAACTCACCCTCGTCCAGCGCGTGGCAGAAAATTGAATCCGCCTCATCGTCCGCACCGCCCGAAAATACGCTGATATGATGTCCCTCTAATTTTGCGGTCTGGCGGATGGCCGAGATCCAGGTGTTCGCCAGCTTGGACAATCCGCCCCCATGAATCACACGGCATGAATAAACAATACCCAGATTCAAAGGGCGCGCGATCTGTGCCGGACGCCCCGGCGCGCGGGGGCGATATCCTGTCTTCTGAATCGCCATCCGCACGCGCGTTTTGGTTTCCGCGCCGACGCCCGGACGATCATTCAACACCAGTGAAACGGCCGTCGGCGAAACACCCGCCTCTCTGGCCACATCTCTTACCGTTACCATGGCAGTTCCTCGTAAAGATTCCTGTTCACTGTTTATATTTAATGCGCCAACGGTTACTCGTAAATAGTATTCTCACCCTGGCGGCGCTAACTGTTCGGCCTTGACCGGACAGGCACAGCGAGGACTCAGGGGTGCCCGACCAGCCAATCGCACAAGCCCAGCAACGTGAAGAAATGAAAATAGCCACCGATGCCGACAAGCACTTCCCGTCCTGGTGCGTGCCAAGTCGGCATGCCGCCATGCAAATTCGGCTGATCCGGGCAATCAAACGATTGCAGCATCGCATTCAACAGGACCCGGCTGGCGGCCTCGGCATAGTGCCGATTGCCCGTCGCCCGGCTTAACGCCAGCAGGCCTGGGGCCGCATCGCCGTGGGTCGAGAGCCAAATGCGACTCTCGGCTCCGGGGTCGGTGTCCAAATGCCCATAGGGAATTCCACCGCAGCGCCGGAGCTGTCCGAGTAAATGGTCGCCGATACCAACGGCCAGCCCGCGCAGTTCGTCATGTTCGGGTAGCAGCTCCAACGCCGGACCCGCGCCATTCAGCACATAACTCATGAAATGGCATTTCAAGCGCGCGTTGAGGGGCTCGTTTCGCGACACGAGGAGATCCTCAGGCAGCCCGCCATCCTGGCCCTGAACCGCGCACAGCGCGGACACAAGGCAGTCCAGCACGCGGGAAAACGACTTTTCGCCGGTATGTTTCCAGAGCCGGGCATAGGTCAAGGTGGCATACCCGATTCGGCTATTGATCTTCGCGTGGCCGACCCAGCGGGACGCGGGCAGCCCGGGCGGTGTCCAGCCTTCATAGGGAATCCCAACCGGTCCGGTAAGACGCAGCATAGCCCGACCGGCCCGGATCGCGGCCTGCTCATAGCGCGCGTCGCCGGTCACGGCGAACAAATCAAGAAAGGCTGGCGGAACCCGCATGGCGTAGTTGGTCATGTAGTCGCCGCTCTCGCGCCAATACCACACCAAGCCGCCATATTCCTGTTCCGGTCCCGCGTAGATCCCGCGCACCGGGTCTGACAGCATGGCGTCCGCGTAGCGCCGGGCGTCTTCGGTCCAGCTTGCGTCACGCAGGACCTGCGCGAGTCGCAGCCAGACCGTGATCCGCTCCGCTTGGTTGGACCACGGCCAGGTCCAGTCCTCTGAACCGTCGGCCTTAATCGCCAGGTCACGATAACCCGGGGCGCCCCCCGCATCGGGAGGGAGCGCGGCGGCCGGGCGGCGCGTCCAGGCCGCCAGCCGCGGCAGGGCGTCCGGCAGCAGTCGGTTCAACAGCCCATCGCCCATCCCAATAGAGATCGGCCCCAGCCCGGTGGCCAGCTGTTTGGCAGATTCGACCCGCAAATTATTCATGGCCACAACACCTCATTCTTATGAATCCATTCCAAGGGAATCAGGTTTCGCGCTGATTCAAAACCCGGGCTCCCAGCGGATGCGGCGGGTCCATTCGACCGCCCACTGGTCTACGCCACTATTCGCGGCATGGCCATCTATAAATACGGCGTTGGCGCTGCCATTAGGATGGGCCAGGTCCAATTGGAGTAACTGCCAGGTCAGTGAATTGCTCGCGACCACATAGCGGATCGAGCCAGGTTGCACCACGCGGGTGCCGACGTCCAACAGGGCCACGCTGGTTGCCGGGGTCTTGAACGACCCCAGATTCCGACCCCGCTGTTGATCGGCCAGCGCAGGATTATTCACCTTGCGATGCAACATGACAACCGGATAGCCATAGGTAACCTGAACGATATCAGCATTGAAGTCTCTCAGCGCACGCCGGCCCGCCTCCGGACAACTGAATACCGCAGGCTCCGGTCTGCCCAAGTAGGCTTTGGTCGTATCCGGGCCGCCCACATAGGGCCGCACGCCCTTGAAATAAAAATAATCGCCGGAGCGCGGAACCCGGCCGCCATTGTCCACCGCATACAGCGTCAAACCCAAGTGGTATTGCCGCAAGTTACTCAGGCAACCCACCGAACGTGCCCGCGCCAGACTGCTGGAAGCAGCTGGCAGAACGAGGCTGATCAGCAACCCGATAATCGCCACCACCACCAGCAATTCGACCAGCGTAAAAGCCTCGCCGACCGACTTGCCGTTCCGTGAATCCCGAATACTGTTCATGTTGCCCGAAAACCTGATCATTTACGCCTGCTATTATGTTTATCAGTAAGCCCTGGGGGATCCCCCTGTCAAGCTTCAAGCTCAACTTTCTCCCGTCACATGCAGACGCAACGTCACTGTCTCGCCCGGTTCTAACCATAGACCACAGGCCCGACCGTGTCCGGATGCACGTCGTCCATCAGCATCGTGGGCACAGGACAATATTATGACCTCCAAGGAACCGAGTGATCCAATAAGGAATCTAGAGTAGCGGCCTCATCCAGCCCCTGGATGGTTTGAATGAGTGAGTCGGCGTCCAGACGGCCGGAGAGTCCGGAGAAGGCCAGACAGGAATGCCATTTGGCGACGACGGCGTTCCACCCGTCGCTTGCTTTCGATCGCACCTGTGCCAGAGAGGAGGACTCGTGCAGCAGGGCGCCGTCTTTCATGAACACGCGCACGCTATGAGGATCGCCGTACCAGCCAGGGAACCAGTCCGGGGTCGGCTGCCGCGGTGGTGGCGCGCAGTCAGCCCCGCGGACCCTGCGACTGAACTCGATGACCTCCATGTCCGCGCGAATCGTCTCTGCGCGAAAGGCCTCGATGCTCTGTGTACGCCTGACCAGGGCGAGTGCGACGCAATAAGGAGCGGAAAACTGGGCGCTGACTTGTGGATCCGGCTCAAGGCGGAATGGATGCCCGACCATCGCGTTTCGCCCGGCGCCCCCCCAGGCGATTTCCACATGGTCCACGGCCGCGGGGTCGAGGTCATGCTTGTCGGACAGCCGTAACGCTGCGTCGATCAGGGCATGGCAGCCGCCGCAACTGGTGTACGGCTTGATGGCGATGTGTTCGATGCGCCAGGGATCGTCTGACCCTCGCCGCAGGGCTTCCGGCAAAGGGGGCTCATGGCGATAGTAGGTTTGAAAAAGCCCGAACGCTCCTTCCAGGGCCCGTGGCGGCCCGGTAATGCCCTGCTGCGCCATGCGAACCGACCACATCGCATTGCGGGCTGCAAAGGCGGGCTGTATGCGCTTGGCCAGCACGCCGTCGGCCAAGGCTTGCCTATTGCCCGCAGCCTGGGCATAGTAGAGTCCCATGGCCTGCATGGTCTCCCCTGCCGACAAGCCCAGCAGGCGACTGGCACCCGCTACAGCCCCGAAACCACCCTCGACCGTTGTTGGCAGAAACCCCAGTCCGCCACGCCGTCCGACGCAGGCATCCCCCAGAAGGCAGGCTACCTCGGCACCCACAATCATGGCATCAAGGAAGTCGGTGCCCGAGGCATTGGCCTTTTGCGCGGCAGCAAGACAACAGGGAAGCAGGACGGAACAAACGTGGAGGGAGGCCAGCGGATAGATGTCGTCGTAATCCAGAGCATGAATCAGGAGGCCGTTGAGGAAGGCAGCCTGTTCCATGGGGGCTTGTCCGCCATACCCCAGGAGCGATGCTTCGCGGCGACCGCCGGTCTCGCGAACCAGTTCCAGCAAATCACGGCAACCGGGTTGGTCAACAGCGGCGATGGCGCAGGCCATGCTGTCCAGTACCAGCCGCTTGGCTGCATCGCAGGCTTCTTCGGTCAACGCATCCCGGGATGTCCCGGTCGCCAACTCGGCGAGGATACCAGTGAGGGTTTGGTTATTGCCGTCAGGTCCACCGGTCATAGTCGCTCCGCAGTTTCACTGGCGATGTCGTGCAGCCGCTTCTTCATGGCGCTAATGGCCGTTTCGATATGCTGGCGCCGCTCGGTCTGGCGTAGCCGGGCCTGCGCATGCGCCTGGCGACGCACGTCCACAAGTCGCAGCGTTTCCTTCGGGTTCGGGTCTCCCAGATTCGTGTGCTTTTCGAAGAAGTGTTCCAATCCCATGCAGTCGTATACTTCCTCGTCCGTGATGTCGGGTATGCGATCATTCGAGATGCTGGCGGCTTCCTGGAGTAAAGCGGCTGAGCAGTCATAAGGCGGGATACCCCGTTCACGGGCCATCCGCACCATGGTGGCGCAAACGCGGTGTGCCGCACGCCCGCCATACCCCTTCTCGCGGATGAGGACTATGGCCAGGTCCGGCGCGCCCGAGTACCCTTCTCGTAATATAGCCCACATGCGCTTCTGGTCCGGATGAATATGCGGCAAAATGACTCGCAGCATTCCCAGCGCACCCTCGAGTTGCGCCAGCGCGTTAATCACGTATTCCTCCGACATGTATACCGGAAGCACATCCTGAATCGGTTCGTTGTGGTAATTCAACAACCCGGTCTGCATCTGTCCCAGCACGCGATTGCTGATGATGCGCAAGCGTTCGAAGTAACTCCCAGCATGCGCTTTCTGTGGCATAAACGAACTACAACCCCGCCATTCCATATCGGTCGCGAAAAGACGGATATCCTCACTGACCCAGTTGTTATGATCGGTTGCCGTCCGACCCAGTGTGACGGCGATGTTTGCCGCCGCAAAGAGGGTAGTCAGATGGTCGTCCATGCTCCCTTCACAATCGTAAGTCAATTCAACCGTCTCATCGAAACCTAGCAATTCCGTGACGCGCTCGCGGTCCACGGGCCACCCCGTTCCTGAGCAGGCACCGCAGCCTCCTGTATTGCGATTGACGTGACGGAAAGCCAGTTCGAGCTGTTCTTCGCCCCTGGCGAGCTGGTCGTGCACCGCCAGCAAATACGCGCCCCAGGTGGTGGGTTGAGCGTGCGCACGATGGCTTTGCCCAGCCATTACTGTCTCTGTGTTTTCCGCTGCCTTGTCGAGCAGGCCCGCCCGCGTCAGTTGCAGTTCTTCAAGCGCAAAAAGTATCCCTTCGCGCATCATGATGCGGCCCATGGGCTCCTGGAGCGTCCTGCCGTAGTTGATCGCCGAAGCGACATCCTCGTCATGGTCCGGAAGGTTCTGCCGAATCCAGTCTTCGCCGCCGAATCCTTTTTCGGTGAGCGATTTTTCGAGTATCGGCTCCAGCTTTGCGACCGTCTCTTGATCGACCAGTCCCTGCTCGTAGAGCATGACCAGCCATGCCATATCCATCAAGCCGCAAGCCCATAAGCGATTGTAAACCTGCTTGATTCTTTGCGCCGGGCGTGATCCGAAGTATTCCTGCCATTCCCGCGTGGGCGGGCTGCCCGCCGCATGAAACCGGTGATTGTGGTCGGCCCAGTAGGCTTGCCGTTCCTTACGGGATGCAGTATTGTCGTCATTCATATCGGGTTCCTTGCGTTGTTCGCTTGCGTTAGCACTCAATCATCCATATGTCAAGTCCATCAGCCCCCGCAGGCGCGGATCAGCCTGATCACGGCCAGGTGTTCGAGTTCAGGCAACGTGAAAAATAAATAACCTGATGCCCGGCGGAATTCGAGCTTCTCGCCGCCTGGTTCCAATGCGATGGCACTAATGCCGTCGTCCCGGACTCGGCAGGCGATGTTCGTCAATGGATGAATACGCTCGATCGATGGAATGGAATGAGACGATCCCGGATGCCCGACCTGGTAATGGATCAGGTTCAATAATCGGTCGCCGTCTGGCAGTTGCATCATATTGGCCTCGACCTGGGCTCCGATGTCGATTTTGTACAGTGGCTGCGGATTGATCGTGTCGAACACGCCCTCGATGAATTGCCGCAACCAATGGTGGTTGTATTCCCAGTAGATTTTGAAGATCGAACCGGCGATATAGACCGCTTTTCCTTGACCACATTCGTTGACCGTGGCGAACGGATAGCCCGAGGGTGTGGCGGCCGGCGGCGGGCAGTCACCATTGCGGAAGCTGAACGTCGCGGTGCATTCATGCTCAGGATAATAGGCATCGGCCAATACCCGGGCGGTGGTCGGCAGGACTTTGACACTGGCACCTCGACATTGCAGTTGCAGATCATCGACTTGCGCGTTCATTTCTGGACGCGGCTTGAAATGGCATACACTGTAGACGGAGGGCTCGATGTATTCCAGACCGAACACGTCGTCCAGTTGGAATCTTTGATCGCACAAGAGTGCGTCGCCGACGGCCACCAGTGTACCTCCATCGTTGACCCACTGCCGAAGTTTGTCGAAAACCTCAGGGGCATATTCGCACGGTTCGGTGAGTACCAGGCAGCGGTAGTCGTCGAACCGTTCCAGATCGAGCGAATTCAGGATGTCGAATTGCACATGAGACTCGACCAAGGCCTTGTGCGCCCCCTTCATGGCATCGCCCTCCGCACCTGGAGACTCGAAGTCAGGATGACGCACGGGCGCGAGCAGGGCGGTATCGGGGATGCTTTTGGCATTGCGCAGAATGTCCTCGTGGTCTTGAACCAACTTGAAGGCACGATTGAACATGTCGTACACCGGCGGTTGCAGCGAACCGTCCACCTGCACTTGATCTCCAGAAGTAGCGGCCACACCATTGCCGATCATGGCGGCGAACTCAGTCGTCATCTGTGCCGTAGGCTTGAGGCTCAGGTCCCCCCAGCCCTGATAAAACCGTACGGACATGACCTGCACGGGTCTCGGCATGGTGCGCACGGCGCGGGCCGCAAAGCTGTGCGACAGGTAGTTGTGGCGCGGTTGGCTCTCCCATACGCCAATATCGGAGGCCAGATGAAAACTGCGCGGCACCAGGAGATGTCCGGCAGAATTGGTGACAACGTGCAGCTTCGGATTGTGTCGATCCAGTGTGATGCGCAACTCGCGCAGAAAACGAGCGGAGGACATGAACCAGAAGGATGCCCTCTCGGACTGACTCGCCGCTTCGATTTCGACCCCGTGCAGGCGCCGGAACTTGCTGCGGCAATAACGGCAGAAGCAGCCGTGTGACACGGCGATGTCTATGAACACGCCGTCCACGTCGTAGTTGGCCGCGATTTCCGCACATTGAGGAAGCACCAATTCCTCGCGGTATGGGCTGTTTATGCAGACCGGGTGCCAGACACCAGACACCGGTTTGTCCTGGTTTTCCTCATCGACTTGTCGCCAGTGCGGTCGGTTGTAGTACGCCCAGGCATCGCAGCACAAGGAATAGTAGGCGAGCGTCGCAATGCCATGTTTCCGGCATTCCGCCGATGTCTCCGCCAGGTAATCCTCTTTCAGGCCGGCGTGCTTGTGGCCCACCGCCGTGTTGTAGAAGGCATTGCCAAAATGGCACTTGGCGAAAAGTGCCACCATGTTGATGCGGCCACGATGGATATGATCAATCATGCGTTTGGCATCGAAATTGCAGATCGCCTCCCGAGGAAACTCTGGCATGTGGAAATCCAGGTGCACCTGACGCATGTGCATTCTGAACCATTCGGCTGTTGCATGAGTGTCATTCATGGTCAAAGTTTCCTTCCTGTGAGTTTTGCTGAATGTCTAGGACGGCCAGCGCAAAGGCCGCCTTGTTCTTGTCGATGAACTGCTCCATGCCAATAAAGTCTCTCATGATTTGCTCCCTGATTTTTGTTGTGCATGTGTGAGAACTGTATGAAATATCTGTGTCTGGTGCAACCAGTGTCTGTTGTTTCCAAGGGGATTGTTCACAATCGATTGATCCAGATGGGACTGGTCCAGCCAAAGGAGTCACCGGCGGCTCTGATCCGCAGGTAGTAATACAGCGTCTTTTCCCCGGTCAATTCCCTTTCCAAGACTTGCTGATGCGGACCGTCCGGATCGGTCCATTCAACGGTCAATTCGTCACACTTTTCCCTTGGATTGAGTGTATGCACAACTTCACCGTTGCGGATGATGTCAATGCCCTGGATGGGTGCCATGGTGATCGCCCTGCCCTGGACGACGACTTTCGAAACCTGGTCGATATTCGTTTCCTCGCCCATGAAATGGTCGTTGATGTTGAAATTCAGAATCATCCGGCATCCATTGGTGGCGAAAGTGCGGCGGGCCATCAAGGCTGTGAAAATCTCCTCGCGGGTGAGTTCCTTGGCGAACACTCCGGTCAGCCCGCCAAACCCGGCGTAGAAGGCATGAGCCGGTTCGGCGCTGTGGTTGTCGGTGCCGCCGGTGAATCCAAGCTTCAATCCCAGATCGAGCCCGGCTCTGACTGACAAAGGGCCGCCTTCCTCGGATATTCCCCAGGCCGAGCAGATTTCCACCAAGCGTTGTCTTTCCGGCCGATGTTGAGCACGCCAGTTAATGCCATGGTATTTCGGGGCGTGCGGAATCAGAATGTAATCCTCGCCCTCGAGTTTATCGTAAACGTTGTCCATGGTCACCGTGTCGCCGTGTTCATCGTCCACGATCATCCTGCCGTCACCATTGGGGAAATAGACGTTGCGATGTGCCTCGAGTGTGCCAAGCTCGTATCCTAACAAGGTGGCAAAGCGTCCCGGATTGTTGTAACGCTCAATAACCCGCCGAGTGCGTTGCCACTTCTCTTCTCGTGTTTCGTTGTAGCTCTGGCCGCGCTCGAAATGATCTGCTAAGCCCGCAAAATCAAGACGCTCCACATCCCGGCCCCAACGCATGGCATCGTCGGGCGTGCCCACCCCGTCGGACAACTCGGTATGCGCGTGAATTTCGCCGTAGTACAATGACAGACCGGGCGGGGTGGCCGCCGGGCAAACCGGATTGCTCACGCCCATGACGGCGTTATCGGTATCCAGAACGACGACCCGGCTGACACCGTTGGCCGACGCGACCGATAAGCCGTCAATCGTGAGGGAACCATGCGCGGATTCCGATGCAGTGAATGCGTCCGGCCCGTTGACGGGTGCGCCGGTGGCGGATATGGAAAGCCGCCCCGAGTAGGCATATGCGGGATTGCCGTTGTATGAATCGGCGGCGGTGATCTTCAATGCAAATGCTTCGCCCGGTTTTGGCGTAGCCGCAACACGGCAGTCGAGTCGGATGGCGGTGTTGCCCCGGCCTGGCAATATGATATCCGGTTTGATGGGGCGAAATTGGTCGTCGCCTTTGAAGTCAACCGCAGTTCGGAATGTCAGGGTTTGTGCCTTTTCGGAGATGACGGGAGGCTTGTTCGCCAGGGTGTCGCCGACAACCATTCTCAAAGTGCCGCCGGATTCCAGACATCCCTCGTCGAATACGACTTCGACGCATGTGAAGACCGAACCCACGGAGTGAACATTGACGTGGACGACCACGTCCGCCACGGAGGGTTCGGCCACGATTCTCGCTCCGTACCCTGCCTGGCCATCCGGTCCTTGAAAGGTGGCCAGTTCCCGCAAATGCTCGATTCCTCCCAGAAAAATGGGGAAATATAGCGCGATCCTGGTGCCGGGTATCCACGGTTCGCTTCCAACCGTGTAGGTGAAAGTTAAGGTGTCGGTACTTCCAGCCAGATAATGGTCGCGGTCGAGTTCGACCTTCGCATCGCATGGCTCGCGACGAGTCCAGTCAAACAGCAGCTTCCGCCAATGTCCTCTGAGTTTCCAATATCGATCCTGATAGTAGTGGTAGGGGGATAGTTGTTCCACTGTATCTCTGACCGATTCGAATTGTTTCAGGTATTTCATCGTTCTTCCTTGATTATGGGGTTTGACAGGGCATCGATTCAGTTTTCATCAGTCGAACTTCTCAGTATTTGGGGAGGCGATGACGGTTGCACTATTGTTAAACCGTGCTCGGGATATTGGAGAATTGACGTAAACCCGTGGCCTTTTGCCTCGACCAAACGCTGGCTTTGGTCGATTGCCACGTGTCCTTCGCCGCCGGGAGTGACAAGGGTGGCCAGGACGATATCGCGGAATCGGCCTCGTGTCATCCAGCGGATCACGGTTTCGGGTTTCTGTTCATAGCAGGTCGGCAGACCCATGCCTTGCAAGAATATAGCGGGGACGCTGGCTGCGAAAGCCATGTGCGCACGTTCGGCAGCACCCTGGATCCAAGCTGAATCCTTTGAGGCTTCAACGTGGTGTTCCGAATGAAAACGCGCTTCGGCCTGGCCGGGGTTGCGCAAAGTGACCCGATCAAGGATGAGCAGGGCGCGTTTTTCGAGCATGAGAACGGCTCTGCCGAATACCTCGACCGGGGTGCCGAAGACCGCCGCTTCGATTCCGTCAAGCACCACGCCTTCCCATCCGTTTCCGGCGATTTGACGGGTTTCTATGGTCGCCGGCTGGGGGAGTCCAACGCCATTGACCATGAATACGTTCTTCGAAGCAGCAATGTTTTCGTACAGTTCAAATCGGCGTCCATCGTAGAATGTTGTGTCGATGTACTCCCGAGTTGAAATAGGCGCGATAAGAGCTTCTTTCCCGATGATGATCGTGACGCTGGTCAAGTCTTGATGGGTATGGGGTGCTTTAGTCGTGCCGCCTCGTACGGAGGCGTAAAGCGAAGGGGTTGGCCAGTGATCGGTCAGGTAGCTCCATTCCAATCCTTTTTGAATCGAGACATGCGGCCATGAGCAGTCGGTCTTTTGAGTGAAGGTACGTCCAGGATGGAAAAGCAGGAGTTCTGCCAAAACCGGCCACCAGTTTGCTTCATCGCAATTTTTTGGATCTCCGTCGTTTGAGTTTTTATTGACAAGCCGATTGAACCGTCGATCCAATTCGCCCAGTACAACCTGCATTCCACAGCGATCAGCGGCGGCGTAGTGAAACGGCTGGGGATGAAAATTGTTTGCATCGCCGAAGCTGGCCGGAACACCGTTGGGCGAAAAAAGCATTGGAAAACGAAGTGTATTGTGACTGCCGGGGCGTTCCAGCAGCGGGTGCATCCGTCCGGTCGCGCTTTCGTGACTGAGCAGGTAGTAATACCCATAACGATGGCCGTAGCCCCAATAGCCGATGCCCTCCGGCCAGGCACCGTCCTCCTGCATGAATTCGAAATAATGGCGGACTCCTTCCTCCACCAGTTCGAGGACTCGTGCACTTTCCGGGCATGCATCGCTCAACGCCAGAGCCAGGGTTCCAGCACCACCGTTGCACACGGTATTCCAGTTGCAGTCAGGTTTGTTGTAATACCACGACTCCTCGCCCGGTGTACCGTTTTTGGCAAGATAGGGGATGAGAGCTCGCTGCCGGGCGGTGTCGACAATAAGCGACTGTTCTGTTTCAGTCAATTCGGCAGCCAGCCAGTCATAAGCCAGTGCGAGTGTCAATGAATTTTCGCCGTAGGAAAGGTCGAAGATTGCGTTTGGATCGGGATTGTCCGCACGCCACATGATCCAGGACCAGTATTCCCAGTCGGCCATAATGCGAATGTATTCCAAGGCGGCATCTCGGAATCTTTGCTCATCAGTACGACCGTACTGAACAAGAAGACTGACCACGCGCTTTTGAGTTTGCCTGGCACGGATGAGTTGCCAGTTATGTGTCGTTTGATCAACAGAAATTTCAAAATCGGTGCTCCATAATTCAGCCGCACCATCCAGCATGTTTGCGGCTCGGCGTACAACCGGATGCTCAGGCAATGCTTTAAGTCTTTGCCAGCGTTGCTTGTCAACTAGCAAGCGATGCGAGAGTGAAGACAATTTATCTGTCATGATCAACCTCCGAATGGCGTGGGGATGGTAAAGTAATAGGAAATTACTTTGGGACAACGAGAGAACGATAGCACGGGGGGTGGGATGTAAGAAAAACTGGGGAGTTTCCTGGATTTCCGCTCTTTTTCGCGTCCGCCGTGGTCGGGGATGTGCTGCGTTATCTCGGTCAGGAAATCCAAGGGACCGAAGATTTCGAGCCGAACGTAGCGAGACGGCCTGCCTGAAACAGAGCGGAATGGCAGGAGTGACCGGAGGGAGCGGCAACTTGCGCGACACGCCACGCAGCAGCTTCTCGTCCCCGAGTGCCGGAAACGGCTGACAGTTCGCTTTTTCTGCACGATAGACGACGTTACCGTCGTCGTCCACAGAAAAGTACCAGTCTTCGATATAGCTGTACGCGCCCGTCGTGTACGGGTGCGTCTCCGCTGGCCAGGCGCTGAGGAACGACTTGACGCTGAGCGTGCCATCGCTCGACCGCGAAGGCAGTGACGTTTCGTACGGATCAATTCACGCAACAATGATATGACATCCATGAGAGTCTCTAGTGCTTTCTATATTTTTTCCTGATTTTTGGTTGTGGCAACACCATCTGCGACACTCATGGCACCTTGCTACCGCAACCATTGGTCCAGGTGGCCCACGACAAATTCGTCATCATTCAGATGAGGGTATGCGGCATACACCCGGTCAATCTCCTCGCGCTGTCCTGGCGAGAGGTTTTGAGTGGGGTTCAGACACCAAATCCCCTGCATGAGCCCCTGGTGCCGCAGCACTTCGTGCAGTCCAGGGATGCAGCCGTGAAACTGGTTGGCGGCATCGAAAAAAGCGGCGTTTGAGTCGGTAATTTCATTGGCCAACGTCAACAGTTCGGGCAGCCATTGGTGCTCACCGGCTACGGCGCAGTGGCATTTTTCAAGCAATTCGACTGCCTTGCTCGTCCAGACACACCAGTGCCCGAGCAGACCGCCGACAATGTGCATTTCCTTGATGCCGTGCGAGGTTCGCACCGGGAACGGGGTCAGCAAATCCAAGACGATATGGTCGTCGTTGCCCGTGTACAAGGCTATATCGTTTTCACGTCCGGCCTCGGCTACGGCCCGCACCACATCAAAGGTTTGATAGCGGTTGAATGGAGCGATCTTGATGGCCAGCACATTTTCGATTTCTGCGAATTGACGCCAGAATTCATAGGATAGAACCCGACCGCCGACTGCCGGTTGCAGATAGAATCCTATGATTGGCAGTTCCTTGGCGATTTCGCGGCAATGGGCCAGTAGTCGCGGCATCTCGGCTTTGGCCAGAGCCGAGAGGCTGAGCAACCCGGCGTGGTAGCCGGTTTCGCGAGCAAACACGGCTTCCCGCCGGGCCTGGTCGGTGTCGCCGCAGATGCCTGCGATTTTCATGGCGGGTCGCCCGTTTAAGGCAACCTCCTCGTCAATGGTTTTAGCGGCCAGTTCCAGAACCGGCTTGAACAAGTCGATCCCGGGGGTGCGAATCTCGAACTGGGTGCTGTGCACGCCTACGGCGACACCGCCCGCGCCTGCGGCCAGGTAGTAGCGGGTCAGGGCACGCTGATGTCGTTCGTCCAGCCGACGGTCGGCTGTCAAGGCCAGCGGTTGTGCTGGAACAACCATGCCGCGGCGTAGATTTTTCAGCACTTCTACCGGCAATTCGTTCAGGTTCATTTTCAATATTTCCCGTTGTTGACTTCAAAATGGGTGGGCTTGGCAAGCGAGCGCCCGCCGTCCTGCAGCCATCGTGCCGTCCAGTCGATCAATGTTGTCGGGCTCAGACGTGGACAGCCGAACAACACGACAGCGAGGGAGGCATCATTGAGATAACCTTTCGCGGCTTCTTCATTGATGAATGTCACCGATTTGTTCAACGCCCGGCCAAGATCCCTTGCCAGCGACCGTACGGACAACGTTTCCGGGCCGGTGACATTAAGAATATTGGCTGGCGTGGTGCAGTATTCGAGCGCGAGTAAGGCCTGGCAGTTGGCATCGCCCTGCCAAATCAGGTTTACGGCACCGACCCCCAGGTCAACCGGTTCGTTTTTTAGAATTCGCATGGCCAGGTCATGCAGCACTCCATAGCGCAGTTCCACGGCATAATTGAGGCGCAGAAAACAAACAGGGGTGTTGTTCTGGCTGCTGTAGTAGGAGAATATCCGTTCTCGCCCCAGGCAACTTTGGGCGTATTCGCCCACCGGTGCCGGGACATCCGTTTCGCGGCAGCCGCCGTCCAAGGGGGAAACAAGCGGATACACGCAACCGGTTGAAAAGACCACAGTTTTACTATTGACAAAATGCTTTGCCACATGGGCGGGTGCCACAGTATTCATCGCCCAGGTCAATGCTTCATCCCCTTGCGTGCCAAACTTGCGCCCAGCCATGAAAACGACGTTTTCCACGCGGGGCAAGCTGGAAACCGCCACCGCCTCAAGAAGGTCGCACCGAATAGTTTCAACTCCCTATTTTTCAAGCTTCTCCTGTAGGCCGGGAGTCGAGAAGCGGCTCACCCCATAGACGGTGCGTTTAGTCCCTGCCTCCCGGCTTGCACGCACAGCGCACTCGGCCAGACTTCGCCCCATTTTTCCTCCGACCCCCAAGACGGCGATATCACCATCAATGCGGCTCATCAATTCGATGACAGCGGGCGTAGGGGTTGCAAGCAGCTCGTCCAGTTCCGCATCAGTCATGGGGCATTGGTTCCACATAGTAGCCTTCCTGTGAAAAAACATTAAAAAAACACTTGAAATACGTAAAAACTGCTGGGCAGCAATACAATGATTTAGGGAATCTGTCCCTCTGGAACGCGAATCTGAAGGGCGTTGATCGGGAATTCGTCGGCCAACGGGTACTCGGGCGCGGCCTCCGCGCCCTTTGCCGGGGCATAGAAGAACACCGGCGCGACAATGCCGCCGGTGCCGACTTCCCGGATGCGGGTCGAGGATATTCGCACGGCCACAATGCTCTCGGCCCCCGGACGAACGGCACCGGTCACGTCGAACTCGAACGGGCGGAACGCGCTGGTGTGGCTCAAGCCCACCAAGGTTCCATTCACCCAGACCTTGGCCTGATTATGGACACCGCCAAACCACAAGAAGACACGCTGCCCGCCGAACGCAGCCGGTATGACGACGCTCTGGCGATACCACGCTTCGCCCTTGTAGTGATGCAGTCCCTGGCTGGACCAGGAGCGACTCGTCAATAGACTCTGCCAGTTGCCGCCGATCTCATGACCGGCCTGGAAGCCAAGGCTCTCACCGACAAGCTGGCGGTCGAGCAGAAAATCCCACTGTGCCGCAAGACCCGCGACGAATACGTTTCCAGCAGTGACACGTTCGTAGGCCTCGATGGTTGGCTTTCCAAAAAGCGCGGTGAACCGCTTGGCCGCCTGACCACCGTGGTTGACAATGGCCGGGGGCGCGGCCTCTTCGGATAATGGTGCAGGCTGCTCAAGTATCTCGCGCAAACGTTCCAGTTCTTGGAATGCCTGATAAGATGCCTGCCAATCATGGACGCTGCGTGTTTCCAGCATCCGGCAGAATGCATCGGTGTATTCCAATGTATCCCGCACCATCTGAACTCTCAGTGCGTACAGCGAATCGTCGGCGTGGCCAGCATCGTTCAGCATGGCGTGGGCATCATTGAGCAGACCGCGTGCTTCCGTCCGCAGCGCGCGAGTGAAAATAAGCGGCACGTCCCAGTCGGATCCGGTATGCAGGTCGGCTTCATTGTTGGCGCGTCCGATCAGGCGGTAGTACGCACGCATGGGCGCTTCAGCCGGACCGAAAAACTTTGCCGCGAAGTCGTCCATCAGTTCGTCCACGTTCGCGGTGGGGTTCCACATCAGTTTGGCTGCGATGTAGAACGAGGGCAGGTCGGCACCCCAGTTGCCGGTCGCCTGGGTGCTCCAGCCTTTGATACCGACGTTGTAAGCCCACGGGATTTCTTCGCCCAGGCGATGCCACATGGGAAAGGGGGTCCCGATGCTGGCCAGATTGAACCAGAAGCCGCGGTCGTACATTTCGATGCCGGGGTAACGAGTCCAGCCCGCGACCACGGCCTGGACGTTTTTCTTGTCAGGGCAGATGGGATTCACCGGCGAGTGCCGACGGCAATTGGTAATGGGTGCGATGGTGGGCCGCAGCCGCGGATCGGGTGTCCAGCGCACGGGTGGACGGATCTTGTTGCCATAGGCGTAGAATGCGATCTCGAGTTCCTTGTCCGGGAGTTCTTCATCGCAGCGGTCGAGCAGGCGGTTGAAAAACCACACCCAGCGATCCGTCTGGGACAGACTCCCCTGGAATGGATCCCAGTCACCGCCGTCCAGCGCCAGGCAGCCGGGGCATTCGCAGTAGCGCGGGTGGTCGTGCGTCCCCGCGGCGTACACCCAGCGGCGCTCCTCTGGATGCTCCGCGAAATGGGCGACAATGTGAGCGACCACGGCTTCCAGCGTTTCGGGATTGGATAGGCAGTAGGTGCCATCCCTGTCCCGCTCGCCGTTGACGATTCCATATCGTTCCGGGTGTTCCTCGTCAAAGCGCCCCAGCGGCGGCATTCCATGCTGTCCCACGGGACGGACGATTCCCGGCAGACGGTTGCGCCGTTGCCAAAGACCATTCCGGTCATGCGACAACATACCGCTGCCCCGAAGTTGCCGCATCGAAAAGGAAGGTACCTGCACCGTCTCCTGCACGAGAATTTCCACATCTTCTTTTTCAGGAATGACCGTGTAGAACTCGCCGGGTGCAAACCAGCGGATGCCAAGCTGCTCCAGCAGTTCATAGATGCCATGCCGCGTGCCCTCGGGCCGTTCCAGACCACGGATGTCGCAGCGATCTTCGCGTACCCGCAGAACAAACGATTCCGGGTCCGCATCCGGGTCTTGCGCCCGGATCAGATCAAGCAGTTCGTCCGGCGCCGCGCGTCCGAGATAGATGGGTAGCACGCCGTCCAGAATACTTTGACCCGCAGTGATAACAGGCAACCTCGCGCCCGAGATTCTCTCGATATACGCGATCAGTTCGTTGGCCGCCTCTACCTCAGGCACCGCAGGCCGGTCCGGCAGAACAATCGCCGCCCGAGGTTCGCCATTGTCAACCAGGGCAACCCCAAGTGCCGCGGGGCTCGCCGCTCCGCCTAAGGTCAATGCTGTTCCCATCGCAATTATGCCCACCGTCCGTATTCTCTTGTACATTTGTTTCTCCCTGTCACCGTGATTCGTTGCGCACTGTACCGACATCCATCAAGATGATCAATCTCCTCTTGGCGGGCAGACGATCAGCACCGCCTGAACATCGTTGACTGACACAGTGCAGCGTGCCTCGCGAGCATTTGGCCAGGTGAGCGCGACATCCGCGCCGTCCAGCGTTTGCGCTCGAGCGTTCGCAAACCGGTCGGGCAGCGAAAACTGCACCTGAACATCGCCGACGTCCGAGGGCGTATAGTTGGACAACAGCACCACGGCCCGGTTGCCGTTCACCTGCACGCCCGCATCGACAGTCGGTGCGCTCGTGACGATGGTCGGTTGCACCCCGGCGCTGTCCGCCACATCAATGAACACCCGTGCGGCGTTTTTGTCGGGTTCCATCCAGTAGGGCGCCCCGGTGCGGACGATACCGCTGACCACCTCGTTATCGTTTGCGGCGTCCATGCCGGCGTCCATCACCTCGGTCTCCCGCACGGAGCGCGCCGAGCCACTGGTGTAAGCATGGCCGGGAAAGAAGCCCAGCGCGATAACTGCGCCAGCGCCCAGATTCATTGACCTGGCAGCAACTTCATCGTTTGCAAACTTCACAATGGGCTCGGCGCGACCTGCAACGACCTGCCGTTGGAACACGGACGGCAGATCGACTGCAACATCTGCCTCGGGAATCCATCGCACGGTATCCAAAACAGGGAACTCGGCAAACTCGCCGCTGGCTTCGGGCATGTCGCCCGCGTTAGCCCGGACAATATCGGGAGCGATGGCATCATCCAGGATCGAGCAGGGTTGATCGGCCGCGTCGCGCGTCATGGCGCCGGGGGTGACCACGAGCGTGCCCCCGTTGCGCACCCAGTCGAGGATGCGCTGTTGAACCAGGCGGGTGACGTTGCGCTGGGCGACGAACAACAGCTTGTAGTCGCCGAGTTCGCCGTTTTCGACCATGTATTCGCGGAGCAGGTCGGCTTCAATCCCGGCGAAGCGCAGGGCGAAGTACGTCGAACGTAATTCGCTTTTCGAGAAACTGAGCGGATTCCGCTGCCAGAGATCGCTGCTTTCAGCCCACAGGATGGCGGTCTCCGTCGGCAGGGGACTGAACGGCTGTGAAAGATAGGGGGCGATTCGTTCCAGCTTGCGGGCGAGCCGGGCGTGCGCGAGAAGTTTTTCCAACTTGTCGAACCATTCCCAGCCGGAGGCGCGTGGGCCAAAGCGATACCAATCAATGTTCGGTACGCCCGATATCAGCGAGGAGAAGACCACATGGGGCCAGGCTTCGGGGTCCGTGCGACAGGCGAAATGCATGATCTCGGGCTCAACCCGGGGATGGCGGGACGCGGCCTGCGCCACGACCTTCGGGGACAGCAACGCCAGGATCAGCGGCCCACCGGGTGGGTACGCCGAGTTCAAACCTTGAATCTGCAGCACGTCCACCGCGCCGATATCGGCCATCCGGAAGTAATCCGGCGTCTTCCGCCACCAGAAGCAGGCCGAATAGCCGCCGTAGTACATGGGGCCGAGCATATTGACCAGGGTCAGTGGTTTCGCCCCGTAATGACGGTGAATGGCCGCGGTCTCCACCGCATAGCGTTCGGCGGCACGAATGTTGCGCACGCGGAGGGTGATGTAGTAGCGCAGGCGGTCTTCGGGAGCCACCCGGGCCGGATCGGTTTCGGTGACCGGTGCGAGATCCGTCCAGTCGGCCAGGTCGAGCCTCGCGGGTTCATCGCCGGTGACGATTATGGCCTCTTGCAGCAGCAGCGCGCGGGCGCGTTCGGTCTCATCCCAGCGAGGAATGCCAATTTCATCACCCAGCTTCATCCACCGGCTTGTAAGTCCGCCACGTGCCCGCAATATTTCGGCAGACTGGCGGTAGGTCACATCGAGTTCCAAAGGTATGTTCAGACCGGACGGGAGGAAATCGCCCGCTAATGCCTGGCTCCCTTCGGCCACTTCAACCATGTTCGCGTGAAAATGCGGATGATTGTCGTACAGCTCACGCATGGCACCGCGCGTGCCGATGTTGTAGCCCGCCAGCGCGAAGATATCGCCGTATAGCCGGTACATGTCCGGATCGCGAGACAGCACGCCGTAATCCCCCGCGCCGAAACGCGAGCCATCAAGCAGCACCCCCAGGCGCAGGACCTTCGGGTCAATGGCGACGGGTGAATCGAAACCGCCATCCAACAGGCCCTGATGGAGTGCCTGAAGATGATCAATCAACCATTCAGCGCGCTGTGGGACCCCCTCGATATCGCCCGCCGTGAAGTAGAAGGGTACCCCGTTGCCGCACGCCAGAATCGGGCGCAAAGTCCGTACTTCGCCGATCGCATCCGGGGTCTGTGCAACGGCCAGCTCGACCTGCATGGCGATGCTGTCCAGAGTCAGTTCGTCGGGTGACAGGCGTTGTCCCAGCTGGGACCCGACGTACAGCGTCACGCCTGAGTACGGTACAGTCGGCCCCTGGGCCGGCAGTGGAAACCATGCGGTGCGGCCGCCGGGTCGGTCGGCAAACGGCACTACGCGCGGGGGTTCCAGGCGAGGCGCACGAGCAGGGCGGCCGCCGATGTGAGTGGCGCGCACGAACACGGGCGACTGCTTGCTAGGAGCGGGATCGGTTACCATTACGCGCAGGAATATAGTGGGCGGGTCAGCGACTTCCGACTTCATGATTTGAAGAATTCCAGAGGAGATCGGCTCCCCGGCGACTTCTAAACACAGTGTTGCAATAAGGCCAATGATCAGGGGCAAATATCCGGTAATGCGTTGCATGGTGCGTGCCACTCCTCGTGCATTTCTCGCTCGTAGGGTTGCAAAGAACGCCAAATCCGGCGGGAGTTGAACGCCCGAACCGGCACTCCGTTGGCGGTTTTACTTGCTAATTCGGCGAAGCCCGTTTTAACGCCGTCGGCGACGGACCACAACCAACCCGATTCCCAAGGCCAGCAACATCAACGCAGACGGCTCGGGGATCTGGCTGATCAGCACGCCGTTGAGCCAGCCGTTGCCAGCGACCTTATCGTGCAAGAACCGGATGGTGTCCCCGGTCGGCGTGAAGTTGATCTGCAGGATGCCATAGTTGATCGCTCCGCTTTGTGATGATCCCACGGCGAAGCCCTCGCCGACGAGCAATTCGGGGGCGATCACGTTGGGCACGGCCGTCCGCAAGGTGGAAACATCCACATAGTCGGCCCCCGAACCCAGTAGATCGGTGTCCCAGTTCCCGTCATTGTTCAGGTCGAAGTAGTAGCGCGTCGTACCGGATAAGTTGCCACCCCCCCAGGCGTAAAACCACATCTCGACCGGTTTCCCCGGCTGTAGTCCGCTGATGGTGGTGTACAGCGCGTCGATGTCATTGAAAAAACCATCCTCCACGAATTTCCGGGTTTCGGTCACCGCGCCCTGGCTGCCGTAGTCATTGGCAATATAGTCGCGCGTGTAGTCGACACCGGTCGAGCCGTTGTAGCCCGTGAAGGTGACGGTATGACCGTTGCTGGTCGCGCTGACGCTGCGCGTGGAACTGGTTCTCCACAGGCCGGGGCCGGTGGCGTACGCCATGGCCCAGCCGTCTAGACTGGCTTCCCCGTCACTGCTCTTGCTGACGTCCAGGGCCACATTGATAAGGGATGCGTTCGCGGTGGCCGCGACCAGAATCATCAGACCCGCGACGCCGCCGATCAGCTTCCTTTTCGTTCTCATGCTTTGTCTCCTTCTCATTCTCTTTCTGCCTGCTCTCGCCGGGCCTGAACTTATCCAAACCCTATTATGTTTATGAATTGATCATAGTTGCCCAACACTGTCAAGCGATTATTTCGAAAAAGATTTCGGGCCGATCAATGGCCAGTCGGACCCTGGTTGCGAGGTGGCTGGTGGCGGTCGCCCCTCCAGGGCGCGACCACCCGCTTTGGCGATGATCAACAGGGCGGCTTCGGCTTCGAGTGGCACTTCGCGGGTCGGGCCCTGCGGGATCTGTATTTCGTCTGCCGCGCCGCTTCGCGCCGTACGAGGTCCGGGGCTACCTGCTCAAACGCACCCGGGCGTGAACCCCGCCGCGCCACGGCTACCGACAGGACGCCGGGGTCGAACACGGAATGGATGTGGGTGATAGGAGCAGGGGGCGCAGGATACGCGAGTTACCATCGCTAATCCTAATCGCACTCGTCTCATCGCCTATCCCGGCGGAGCCGCCTCCGGTCTTCGCTGCGGCATGCCGACTGGGCCTGTGAGCCGGAGCGTGCGTTCAAGAATGGTGACTGAGGCGGGTGAATAGTTCGTGCCATGCCAGGCCAAGCGCAGCGGGACCAGATCGTTGCGCTGTTGTTGGCCTACGCTCCGCTCCGCGGGGGATCGGAGATGGAGGGAGTGCGATTAGGATTTGGGGCGCCACATAGCGTTGTATTTCAAGATATACAGCCAAAGAGACCGAGAACCCCTGCGATCACTGCATGATCTCATGCCGGTAATTATCCTGTCCTGCGCCCAGGAGCAGGCGGCGGGCTATTTTCTGCTGGTTCCGTCCGGGCGGACGGATTAAATTGGCTGGCTGGACCGTCCGGCGGTGAATGGCATTAATAAGGAGCGCGCACGCATGACACAGGCGAAGAAACAACCCAACATTCTGTTTATTATGTCCGACGACCATGCGGCGCATGCCATCGGGTGCTACGGCAGCCGGATCAACCAGACGCCGCACCTGGACCGCATTGGCGGCGGCGGGATGCGCTTCGACAATTGCTTCTGCACCAACAGTATCTGCACGCCCAGCCGGGCTGCCATCCTGACGGGCACCTATAATCACATCAACGGCGTGACGACACTGGCCACCATGATGGATAACCGCCTGAGCACGTTCCCCAAGCTGCTGCAAGGGGCCGGGTATCAAACAGCGCTCTTCGGCAAGTGGCACCTGGGCGAGGGGCCCCGGCACAATCCCACCGGTTTCGATGAGTGGGCGGTGCTCCCCGGCCAGGGCTTTTACCATAACCCGACGTTCATCTTCCCCGACGGGGCCGGAGGCGGCGTCAAGCGGACCGTGCCCGGATACACGACCGATCTGATTGCCGACATGTGCCTCGACTGGCTGGACCGCCGCGATCCGGCCAAGCCGTTCTGTTTGCTCTGCCATCACAAGGCGCCCCACCGGCCGTGGTACCCGGACGAGAAGCATGCGGGATTGTTCCTCAATGAGGAAGTGCCTGAACCCGACACGTTGCAGGACGATTACCGCAACCGGGCACAGGCCGCCGCCGCCGCAGCCATGCGGGTGGGCGTCCACATGAACGCCACCGACCTCAAGTGCGAGTTGCCGGATGACATGCACGAAGCGGATCTGCGCCGCTGGGCCTATCAGCGCTATATCAAGGACTATCTGCGGGTGGTGCAGAGCGTGGATGACAACGTGGGGCGCTTGCTGGACTATCTGGACGCCCAGGGATTGGCCGAAGACACGCTGGTGGTCTATACCTCCGATCAAGGGTTCTTCCTGGGCGACCACGGCTGGTACGACAAGCGGTTCATGTACGAGGAATCACTCCGCATGCCCCTGCTCATGCGCTATCCCCAGGCGATCGCGCCGGGTTCCACGAACGACGACCTGGTGCTGAACGTGGATTTCCCGGCCCTGTTTCTCGATCTGGCGGGGGTGGCCGCGCCGACCGAAATGCAGGGCCGCAGTTTCCGGCCCTTGCTGGCCGGCAGCACGCCCCCGGACTGGCGCGAGACCATGTATTACCGCTATTGGATGAATGCCGAGCATCACAACGTGGCCGCCCATTACGGGATTCGCACGCAGAAACACAAGCTCATCTATTATTACTACGATGGGTGCGGGCAGCCCGGCACGGCGCCGCCCGCCGGCTGTATCCCCCTTGACTTCGAGCCGGAATGGGAACTCTTTGATCTTGAGCGTGATCCACACGAACTCAAAAATGTGGTCCGCGATCCGGCCTACGCCGGCGTGTTCCGCGAACTGCGCGACGAATTGCACCGCCTCCAGGCTGAACTGGGCGACACCCGGCATCCCTCCGATGTCTCCTGAACGGAACCAGGCAAGAACACGGATAGACCCGGAGGGGGAAGCAGTGATCAGTAGATCAGTGACCAGTGATCAGTGGGGGAGAGAGAGATCGAGGCATTGGGGAGCCAGACACGGAAGGCAATCGTCATCCGTAGTCGTCGCCGTGGTCGTCTACCGACAGGGAAGATTAGGGTGAAAGAGTAGGGCGAAAGATGAGGATGCCGGATACTGTACCTTAATCTCTTGCCCTAACCCTTATGGTGGCGGGAGCATCCTGCTCCCGCTCTTGGATGGGGGAGCTGGAAGCTCCCCCCACTCTGATAGTCCCGGCGCACCTACCGCTTCGCGGCGGCCTCGT
>JAIPIQ010000223.1 GCA_021734645.1 Fidelibacterota bacterium
GGCTTCGCTCCGGGCGCCGGGCGCTCGACCCTCTTCATCTATCCGCCGTTCGCGTTCCAACTGGTGGATGTCCTGCTGACCAATTTCCACCTGCCCCGCTCGACCCTGCTGATGCTGGTCGCCGCCCTGGCCGGTCATGAACTGATCATGCGGGCCTATCACCATGCCGTCGCCGCGCGCTTCCGGTTCTACAGCTACGGCGACTGCATGCTGATCTGTTAAACGCCGCCGCCGTCAGCCCTACTCCGCCAGCACCTCGTCCACCGCCTCCTCGAAAACCTGGAGCGATTCACGCAGTGCGTCTTCCGGAATGGACAGGGGCGGCGCAATTTTGACGCACTCGCCGGCGATCCCGACCGGAGCGAACATCAGCAGCCCCTTGTGAAGGCACTTGACATTGATCCGCAGGGCGAGGTCCGGATCCGGGATCTTCGTCCCGGCTTTCACGGCCTGGATGCCCGCGACCAAGCCCTGCCCCTGAACACAACCCAGCACGTCCGGATACTTCTGCTGGATGCGCCGCAGCTCAGGAATGAACCAGGCCCCCAGCTTCGCCGCCCGCTCGACCAAGCCCTCCTCCGCCAGGATCTTCAGGTTCGCAATGGCCGCGGCCACCGCCAACGGCGAGGCCGAGTGGGTCGAGGTCATCGAGCCCGGCGCATACAGATCCATGATGTCCTTGCGCCCGATCACCGCCGACAGGGGCAACGAGGACGAGATGCCCTTCCCGCAGGCGATCAGGTCGGGCTGGATGCCATAATGCTCGTAGCAGAACATCTTTCCCGTGCGCCCGAAGCCCGCCTGGACTTCGTCCATGATCAGCACAATGTCATGCTCGCGGCAGAACGCCGCCAGCCGCCGGGCGTAGTCCGCCGGCATGAAATCGGGACCCACGCCCTGATAGCTTTCCGACATGATCCCGGCAATCTGGCCGGGCTCGAGGTTGTGCTCCTTGAGGGTTTTCAAGAACAGGTCAAACGAGGTCTCCGGGTTCTTGAATCCGTCCGGAAAGGGAACCTGGACGAAGAGCGGACAGCACCCGGACAGCCAGGTCTTCAGGCGGGGATTGCCCCCCGCGAGCTGCGCGCCCATCGTACGACCATGAAACGCGTTGCCAAAGGAGACAAAATACTTCCGTTCCGGCCCGTGCTTTTCCAGCGCATAGGTCTTGGCCAGCTTGATGCAGTTCTCCGTGGCCTCGCTGCCGGTGCTGAGCAGGAACACGCGGTACGCCGCCGGGTCGGGCATCAGATCCGCCAGCATCCGCGTCAGCGTGGCGCGCCCCTCATGCACAAACACGTAGGTCGCCAGCAACGGCTTATCGAGCACCTCGCGCACCGCCGCCAGAATCCTGGGATGGCCATGCCCGACATTCGTGATCAAGACCCCGGAAGACCAGTCAATCCAGCGGTTGCCCCAGCGGTCCGCCACGGTGCTCCCCTCGGCGTGGTCCCACACAATGGGCGGCTGACCGCGCATCGAGCGCGGTTCGGACCCGTCCAGGTTGCGGAACACCGGCAGGGATTCCGGCACCGGCAGCGCGGTGCGGATGGTGCGATAGGTGGTTTCAACCGGCGGTACGTTCACCGGTGTCAAATTGTATTCGGCCATTTTCTCATTCTCCTGTTGTTCGGTTGCTCATGGAGCGCCGCCGTTGTGGCGGCGCGGTACTCGTTCACTGTGTAGCGCGGATTTTGACGTGCGGGCGGTCGCCATAGAGGATGTCCACCCAGACGCCCTCGCGGACGATCGAGAGCCGCGCGGCCTCGACCACCAGCTCGTTGATGTAGCTGTTGGCCGGGGTGGCCAGAATGCCGGCCGCATCAACGGCCTGAATCAACGCCCGCCGCGCTTCCAGCGCCTCCGAAGGCGACTGGTCCGCGCAGGCCTGCTCGATCCGCCGCATGGTCTCGATACTTGCCGCCACCGATTCATAGCCGTACCCCACCGGGCGCGCGCCCGCCCCCTCCCAGGGGACCAGCCGGTAGAAATCCGGATTGACGTAATTGTAACGCGACCCGGCGCAGCCGATCCCGTCCAGGTAACTGTAACGCACCCCGCGGTCCTGATCATTGTGCTGGATCATGCCGCTCCGGTCCGCCCCCTCGCAATACATCAACAGCCCCTGGTCGTTGCTGCCCGCGGCATCGTCCGGGTACCCCAACCCGTCAATCACCGACAACAACGCCCCGTTCTCAAATTGCACGCGCCCGTTGGCCCAGAGATACCCCTCGTTGCCGTTCGGGAACTTTCCACGGACCCCCGAAACGGACACACCCGTGGGCTTGAGCCCCGTGATGAAATACACCAGGTCCACGTAGTGGCACCCGACGTAGACAAAGGGATCGGTCTGGTCGCAGGTGAACCAGTTCTGGAAATTGCTGTGGCGGTAGTAGTAGGGTTCAATCATGCGGGCCTCGCCGATCCGGAATTCGCCGACGTGCCCGGCCGCATACTGACGCTTGGCCAGTAATGAGCGCCGATCAAACCGCTTGTGATATTCCACCCCCACGAACAACCCCCGCTCCAGCGCCAAGCGCTCGATCTCGAGCGTCTGCTCGTAGGCCAGCACCAACGGCTTGACGCACAGCACATGCTGATCGTGCGCCAGGGCCGCTTTGACCGTTTCGTAATGAAACGTGTCGGGCACCGCAACAATCACGGCCTGCCGGGGACGCGCCGCCTGCAAGCGCTCGAGGTATAGTTCCGGGAACTTCTGCTCGGGCGGCGTCTCGCACGCGGGATAGGCCTGAAATCCCTGGCCGGGAAACGCTTCCTGGAGTTCCGGGTTGTCGCGCAACGCCCGCAGGGGCGCGCTGTTCAGCGCGCAGACGGAGATCTCGCCGACGCCCCCGAGCCGTTGCAGGTGATACACGGAGGGCAGGATCAAATCGTTGGTGATCATGCCGCCGCCGATAATCAGGACGTCCAGGGCTTCATTCACGGGTTGTTGAGTTTTCATAACGGTCTCGATTCCTTCTGTCTGGGTTGTGGTTCTCTGTGAACGGGGGGCTGCGCCTCAGGGCAGCGCGCCGCGGGCCACCAGGGCGGCACATACGTTTCTGACCCCCAGGTACATGGCCGCGTCGCGCATAGGCCAGCGCCGCTGCTGCGCGG
Source organism: Fidelibacterota bacterium (assembly GCA_021734645.1). Taxonomy (GTDB): domain Bacteria; phylum Verrucomicrobiota; class Kiritimatiellia; order JAIPIQ01; family JAIPIQ01; genus JAIPIQ01. Next base: position 3,118 of record JAIPIQ010000223.1, read on the forward strand.
TTTCGTAAACCAACTGGAAGCGCTCGCGCATGCGCCGCTCCAGCCGGGCGCGGACCTCCGCGCCGGTCATCTGTTCCTGTTGCGCCTCCTGCGTATATTCCAGGTACGAAACGAAGACGCCCCCGGCATTGCATAGAATGTCCGGCAGAACGAATATTCCTTTCTTGTGCAGGATGGCGTCGGCCTCGGGCGTGGTCGGGCCGTTGGCCCCCTCGGCAATCACCCGCGCCTGAATTCGTTCGGCGTTGGCCACTGTAATCTGATTGGCCGTGGCGCAGGGCGCCAGCACGTCACAAGGCATCTCGAGCAGTTCCGCATGCGCCACCGCCGTGCCGCTCGGTCCATCAGTCAACTTGCCGGTCTGCTTGACGTGCGCCAACAAGGCGGGCACATCCAGGCCCCCGGGCGCGTACAACGCCGCATGTTCGTCGCTGAGGCCCACGACGCACGCGCCCATTTCCGCCATCACCGCCGCCGCCACGGATCCCACGTTGCCAAACCCCTGCACAATGACCTTGGCGCCGCGCATCTCGCCGCCCAGTTGCCCCAGCGCCTCGGCGGCCACCACGGCCACTCCCCGCCCGGTGGCCTCCCGGCGTCCCGGAATGCCACCGAGGATCACCGGTTTGCCGGTAACATAGGATCCCTGGGTCGTGGCGTAGCCCATCGAGTGGCTGATGGTGTCCTTGATATAGCCCATCTCGGTCTCGCTGGTGCCCATGTCCGGGGCCGGAACATAGACCAAGGGGTGAATATGCCGCTGGGCGTTGCGCGCAAAACTCCGCACCAGCACTTCCTTGTCCTCCGCATTCAATTGGCCGGGGGCGGCCACAATGCCGCTCTTGCCGCCGCCGAAGGGCACGCCGATCAAGGCGCATTTCCAGGTCATCTCCATCGCCAGCGCCGTGACATCGTCCAGCGTGACGTCCAGCGCCATGCGTATGCCCCCCTTGCAGGGCCCCACTGCGTCGTTGTGCTTGACGATAAATGCCGTATAGGAGTGAATCGCGCCGTCGGTCAGTTGCGGCGAAAGCCGCAGCTCCGTGCGCTCCTTGGGCTGCCGCAATTTGCCCAGCAGGCCCGGACTGAATTCCGCTGCCAGTAAGGCCGCCGCCCGGTCAAAATTCGCCAGCGCATGATCCAACATCGTCTCATTCTTCTTCATTTTTTCTCCTGCCATCCGGCCATGGGCCTTCAGGTTGTTAGGGGGTTACCACACGATTCACGCACAATCAATTCCGGCGCGATCAACGTCTCCGGCGCGGGCGGGCCATCCCGGCCCAGCAGATTGCGGAACGCGGCGTCAATCATGCGCCGCACGGGCTGCCGCAACGTGGTCAGCGCCGGAATCGCCAGGCGCGCAGCGGGAATATCGTCAATCCCTGCCAGGGAAATGGCCTCCGGCGCCCAGCGGCCGGCTGCGTGCAGGGCGCGCAGGGCGCCCAGGGCCATCACGTCATCGGCCGCGATGACCGCGGTGGGGGCACACCGGGCCGACCGCGCCAGCAGATGCGTCATCCCCGCCGCGCCCGCCTCCGCGGGCGGCAGATCCAACCGCGCCGCCCCCGCCAGCGCCAGCCCACGCTGACGCAACGCCCCGCGCAGCAACGCTTCGCGCCGCCGGTTCGGCGCCTGCGCCGAGCCCAGCCAGCCAAACCGCCGATGACCCAACCCGGCCAAATAGTCCACCAAGCCCCCCAGCCCCGCCGCCTGATCCATGGCCACCCGGCTGACCCCCGGCCGCAAGACCCCCCAGCCAATCTGCGTGACCGGCTTGCCGGCCTTCAGAAACACATCCAACCCCGCCGGACAAAAATCACTGCCCACCACCATCAATCCATCCGGCGCATCCTTCCACAACGCGCTTAAATCGTCCGGCGCCCCGCCCGCCAGCAGCAGCGCATAATGATGACGACGCGCCAGGCCCTGC
>JAIPIQ010000224.1 GCA_021734645.1 Fidelibacterota bacterium
CGGCAATTCCCCGCCGATGCCCGCGTGCTCGAAGCCCGCCGCCGCCTGGAGTTGCTCCGGTCGCCCACGCCCCCGGACGCGGAATCAGCGCCGGCATCAGCAGCCGCGGAGCCGGCGCCGCCCGCCGGGGGCGACACGTTGTCGCGCGAAGCCATGCAGGCCTATAATCGCGGCGCGCGCCACCAGGCCGCCGGCGAATGGGCGGCCGCCGCAGAGGCCTATCTCGAGGCCCTGGCCACCGCGCCGCGGTTTCCCCTGACCTGGTTCAACCTCGGCAGTGTCCATCAGGCCCAGCTCGACCTCGAGGCCGCGATCGAGGCCTACGACCGCGCCCTCGAACTGGATCCAACCCTCACCGCCGCGCGCTATAACCTGGCCCTGTGCCTCTACGAAAAGGAAGCGTACCCCGCCGCCCGCGCCGCCGCCGAAGCGCTCGTGGCGGCTAATCCCCAGTCCGCCGAGGCCCATTATCTGCTGGGTCTCATTCTGCTCAAGCCCCCGGCCGATATCCCCGCCGCCGCCCGGCACTACGGCACCTTCCTGCGCCTGGCCCCCCTGGATCCCAACGCGCAGTTGGTGCGGCGCTGGCTGCGGGATAACGGGTACGACTGGTGAACAACCGCTGTTGATATTATTCCGAACAGCATTATGCCTTCCTGCATAGTGTGGGGAACCAAAGCGAGTGGGACGTGGCCAGCAGATCCCTGGACAATGAGATTACCCTGCTGGGCGAATGTAAGAGCCTGAACCGGGCCGCCGAGGCGGCCGACCTGGAGCGGGTCATCAGAACCGTGATGGGCAAAGCGGTGCCCGCCAATCCGGGTTCCGCGCCACGCCGGGAATATGTGATCTTCATTCCCGAACTGAAAGCAAGACCAAACCCGTTGCCCCCAGGCATCACAATCGTTGATGGGAAACGGGTATTTGCCGCGCTCAAAGACCACGTAGAGTAAGTATTTCCCCGACGCCGAGCCCGACGGGCGGACCGGCGACGCCCAGAGCGCGCCGCCGCCGGGCAGGCGGGACACGCGCTCGATCGTGACGCGCTCGCTCACTCCTCACCCCAAGGCAAGCAATCTATGCGTGTCCTTAAAACGCGCTGGCTGCGGGATAACGGGTACGACTGGTGAATAATGCTGTGAAACAAGGAAGTTGACAGAATGCGGGGGGGGCGGGTAAGATTCACAGGAGTTATAGTAACGCGATTTGTCCCCAACGAGTAGGAGGTTTCCGGTATGCGCAACATTCTGCTGATCACGATGGACCAGCTGCGGCATGACACGCTGGGATTTCGCGGGTGTTTTCCCGTGCGTACGCCGAATCTGGACCGCCTGGCGGCGGAGGGCACGGTGTTCGCCGCCGCCTATACGCCCAGCCCGATCTGCGTGCCCGCGCGGGCGGCCCTCATGACCGGTCTGCTGCCGTGCGATACGGGCGTGTACTACAACGACGGATTCTGGGCGGACGCCTTGCCGACGCTGCCCGGCCTGTTGTCGAACAACGGGTATTACACGCTGGCGGTCGGCAAGATGCATTTTCGACCGAACCGGCGCTATGGCGGGTTCGACAAGCGCTGCGCCGATAATGACACCGACTACCCGCTGTACCTCGCGCGCAACGGCATATCCCCGCATCCGCCCTATGGCAGCATGCAGGAAATGTGCAACCATGCCTTCACCACCCAACCGACGCACCTCCCCCTCGATCACTATCTCGAAACCTACATCACGGATCGGACCTTGGCCGAGCTGGATCGCATCGTCCTGCGCCGGGATTGCCGGCCCGGCGGGAATGAACCCTTCTTCCTCTGGCAATCCTTCGTGCTGCCCCATACCCCGTGCAATCCACCCGAGCCCTGGTTCTCCATGTATGACCCCGCCGACCTGCCGCCGCCGGTCCGCGACGAGCGCGAGCTGGCGGCCTTTGCCCCGGAAATGCTCCGCTGGCGCGATAGCTGGGCCTTCCTGGACGACGCATGGACGCGGAAAATCCGCGCCCAGTATCTGGGTTGCGTCTCGCTGGTGGACGAGCTGATCGGCCGGACGCTCGACCGCCTGCGGGAACTGGACCTGCTCGAACATACGCTGGTTGTTTTTACGACCGACCATGGCGATTACCTGGGCGACCATTTCATGATGCAGAAGGGGTTCTTCCATGACTGCGCCGCTAAAGTGCCATTGATCCTCCACGGCCCGGACATTCCGGCCGGACGCAGCGTGAGTGAACCGTGCAGTCTGATTGATCTGCTGCCGACCCTGCTCGACTATTGCGACCTGGCGCCGGCGCGCTACGACGATGCCACGAATACCCGCCAGCCCTTGCCGGGCCTGACGCCCGACGGCGCGAGCTTGTTGAACGCATTCCGCGCGCCCGGGCTTGACCCCGACCGCGTGGTGATTTCCGAAACAGGGATTCACGGCCTGGCCGTCATGGGGCGTCACCGCCACATGAAAGCCGTTTACTATGACCGGTCCCAGCGCCTGGACTTGTTTGATCTGGAGCAGGATCCCGATGAATTGTGCAACCTCGGCCCCGGCAAGGCGCTGGCGGACTTGGCCGCGCCCCTGCGGGACGGCATCCAGGAGGCCCTGCGCCGGAGCGCCCGCTTCCGCGGGGATTCCTATTATTTCAAGGGCAAAACGCGGCCCCTGTTCACCTGAAAAAATCCCCAAAAAAGGGGTTGACAAAAATTCAAAAAAGGTTAAGGTCCCGAATAGAGTTATAGTAACGCTTGTCGTTCGGGCTTGCGCAGTGGGCCGCGAGCGGCGCCAAAGAGAAAGGACCAGGAGATGAAAATGAGCAGCATGTGGCAGGCGGCTTTAGTGGCCGGAGTGATGGGGTTGGCGGCGGGCGCCAGGGTAGAGGGCGCCACGTATGCCTGGACCGGCGGCGACGGCAACTGGTCGGATATCGCGGCGGTAACCGGGGATCAGGGATGGGACACCTCGCCCTACCCGACGGGCTCCACCGCGCACCGTTGGACGCAGGGCGCTCCCGGGGCGACGGTTACCATCACCATTGACGTCAGCGACGCACAATTGGCCGATATGCTGATCACCGGCTTCGATGCCGGTCATTTCGTGATCAATACGACGGACGCGGTAAACAACAAGCTCACCATGAACGGCAATGTGGGGGGGCGTTCGTTCTTCGGGGTCACCTATAATGATCAGTCCGTGACGGTTAACACGCCCCTGGTCCTGGGCGCAAGCTTGGCGAACGGACGGCTTGCCCTTTCAGGGGGGTGGACCGGTTCGACGAAAGTGTTCCTGGAGCAGGAGATCTCCGGTGTGGGCGGCATTGCTTTCAGGGCAGCAACTACTGCCTACTTGGGGAACGTCAGGCTGAGCGCCGCCAATACCTTCACGGGGGATACGACATGGCTTTCGTCGATCGGCGTCGGCGGCCTTGAATTGTATAACACACATGCCTTGCAGAACAGCACGCTGAATGTGGGCGCGACCAATCAAGTTGGCGGGCGGGTGCAATTCATCGCCGCTGGCACGCATGTGGTCGGTGGGCTGACGGGCAGCCGGGATGTTGATTTGGACGGCAAGACGGTGCAGTTCGGCAACAACGACGCGAGCACTACGTATAGCGGCGCGATCACCAACGGCGCGCTGGGGAAGATCGGGACGGGGACGTTGACGTTGAGTGGCGCGAGCAGTTACACGGGCGACACCACGGTGGACGACGGGACCTTGACTTTGGCCGAGGGCGGGGAGCTGCTCTTCAAGATCGAGGGCGACGGCGTGAACAACGCGTTGCTCGGAACGGGGACCCTTAACTTGGACGGCGCACTCCGGTTTGATCTGACGGCCGCGAGCCAGACGTTTGGGGATAGCTGGATGATTGTTGATCATGCGGCGCTGACCGAGACGTATGGCGCGACCTTCGCCATCGCGGACTTTACCGATCAGGGTGACGGGACGTGGACCAAGACGGTCAATCCGACCTACGAGTTTGACCAGGCCACGGGGTATCTGACCGTAATCCCCGAGCCGGGCTCGCTGCTGCTGCTGGGTTTGGGCAGCCTGGCCCTGGCCCTGCGGCGGCGGTTCGTGAAGTAATCGGCCGGGCGACGGCGCGCGCGTGGGGCGGCTTCTTCGCCGCCCCCTCATGCAGGCGCGTCCGCGCACGACCCGGAACGACCCAGAGTGAGATGAAGGGCTGGCGGAAGTGGCACGGGCTTCCAGCCCGTGTTTCATGGGCAAGCTGCCCATGCCACGAGGGGTTTTGACGCGGCGGGCCGCCGCGTCTGTGATTGACACATCTCCGCGTTCGCGAGCCACAGCGCTTCGACGAACACAAAGGGGAACGTATTATGAAATCGAACGCGAGCGGGTTGTCGAAAATCGGCTTGGCTTTGTTATCCGCTGGCGCGTTAACCGATGCGGCCCTGGTCCGGGCGGAGGCGCCGCCCGCGTCGTGGGCCACGCTCGGCGCGTTCCGGCCGTCGCCGGCCCTCACGCTCTACGTTGTCAACGACGCTGAGGAGACCGCCGGGCGCCTGGCGATCCGGCGCGGGCCGCGTAACGAGGGCGACCGGCTGATGGTGCGGGTGTTCGACGCCGACGAGAAGCTGGCGTTCCGCCAGTATGTCGAAGCGGGACAGCTCAAGGACACCCTGGGTCCCGGCATGGGGGAGGTGTGGGGCATTCCGATCGCCATTCCCGATACCCTCATCGCGGCCAATGACCTGATGGCCGACATGACCCTCAGTCTGCGCGGGAAGGGGATTCATCAGATCCGCGTCACCGCCGGGCAGATCAACAGCGCGGTGGAGGTCGCGCTTGACCGCCCCTGCGACTACGGCGTGTCGTTCCAGAATGGGACATACTATCCGTGGGACGAGACGGTGACGACGGCCTACGTATTCGTGCCGACGGGCGGCGCTGCGCTCACGCTGCGCGGCGCCGGGGTCACGGTCGAGGATGGGGCCGGCAGCACTGTCTTTCCCCGGCCCGGAGGCGCCGGCCCCAGGACGATCGGGCAAATCCCC
>JAIPIQ010000008.1 GCA_021734645.1 Fidelibacterota bacterium
GCCCTCCTCGGCCTGTTCGGCGGCAACCTGCTCGAAATGGGCACCTTCATGTACCGCAACGACGAGTTCTTCATGTTGCTGGCCGGCGATCCCGCCGCCGCCCACGATTTTCTGGAGCACACGACCGAAACCCATCTGCGCAACCTCGAGACGTATCTGGGCGCGGTCGGCGACCTGATTGACGTCATCGTATTCGGCGACGATTTGGGTGGGCAGAATGGCCCGTTGATTTCCCCGGCCATGTACCGCGAATTTTTCCGGCCGCGCCACGCGCGTCTGTTTCAGCGCGCCCATGAATTGGCGCCGGACGTGCGCGTCATGCTGCATTGCTGCGGCGGCGTCCGGGAACTGTTGCCCGATCTGATCGCCGCCGGGCTCGACGCCATCAACCCGGTCCAGATCACCTGTGCGGGCATGGAGGCCGCGGATCTCAAGCGCGAATTCGGCCGCGACCTGACCTTCTGGGGCGGGGGCTGCGACACCCGGGACGTCCTGCCGCATGGCACGCCCGCCCAAGTCCGCGAACATGTGCGCCGTCAAGTGGACATTCTGGCCCCGGGCGGCGGCTTCGTTTTCCAGCAGGTGCACAACATCATGGCCGACGTACCGCCCGAGAATATCGTGGCCATGTTCGACGCCCTGCAGTAGTGGGCGTCGGCCGGGTGAATGGCTACGCCTCCCAGTACGAATCGTCGCACTGCTGGTTGTAGCCGCACCAGCCGCACAGGATGGACGGTTTGGCGGGGAAGCGGGTGGCGTCTTTGACCCGGTTGATATTGCCCACGGTGATGGCCTCGATCTCGGGCAGATCGTCGGCGTGGACGGTTGCCAGCTTGGCCCGGGCAGCACGCAGATCGTAGTAGCAGATTTCGACGGCATCCTGCCGGTGTTCCCGCAGGGCGAACAGCGCGTAGGACCGCAACTGCATGTCGGTGGCCGGATTGGGCACCCGCTTGCCGCTCTTGTAGTCAATCAGGCGGACGACGCCATTGGGCATACGGGCGATGCGATCAATGAAACCCCGGTAACGTTCGCCGTTGGACAGGGTGATGAAAAACTCCTGTTCGAGGCCGAGGGTTTCGCCGTCGTCCTGGCCGTAGAAGGTGCGGTGGTAGGCCTTGAGGCAATCGCTTCCGGTGCGGCGGTATTCGTCAGCCTGCGTGCCCCGGCGGACGATCCGGGCCTTCTCGGGGCCGCCCGCGGCCCAGGCCTGCTCGTACCAGGCGGAGAACTGCCGCCAGGTTGCGCCCGGCTGCCGGTAGGCCCGTTCCAGCACCTCATGGACGCAGGTGCCCATGTAGGCCTCGATGGTCGTCTCGAAATCCGGTTCCGCTTCAAGAATGTAGCGGTATTCGTAGGCCTTGGGGCATTTCTCGAAGCTTCCCAGCCGCGAAAAGCTGAAGCACTCCTGGTGGTCTTCCCCCGCGCCGCGCAATTGTTCTGCATTGTTTTTCATGCCCACATAATGCCCTGAATCCGTGGCGCCCATCAAGCCCAATGACGGCCGCTCTGCCGCAGAATCCTTGCGCAGGGGGGGGGCATTGGTCTGTCACGGTCATACTTCGTCGCAAGCCTTGTCGTGAGCTTTGTCGGTATCACTGATCACTGCATGATCTCATGCCGGTAGCTTTCCTTTCCTGTACCCCGCGCGGATTTGGCGGGGGAAAGGGATTGACAAACGGGCGGGGGGGCGCTAGGGGTGGGCATTCACAGGAACGGGCGCGGAGCGGCGTCGGTTCCCCGTAGCCGCGGGCGAGGCGCGCGCGGGCGGTTTGGAGTGGCGCTCCACGGAAAACAGGCGAGGACAACCATGGCCGCGAAAGCCGACAAGAACAAAGACGCAGCGAAATCCAACAGTGATCTGCCGGGGAGTTTGAGCGCCGTACTGGCCCAGATTCAGAAAGAATTCGGCGATGGGGCGATCATGCGCCTGGGCTCGGAGGGCCATCAGGTGCCGGTGCCCTCGATCTCGACGGGCGCCCTGACCCTTGATCTGGCCCTGGGCATCGGCGGGGTGCCCCGCGGGCGTGTGATTGAAGTGTACGGTCCGGAGTCGTCCGGCAAAACGACTTTGGTGCTGCACATTATTGCCAATGCCCAGAAGGCGGGCGGCATGGCGGCGTTTATTGACACCGAGCACGCGCTTGATCCGCGCTATGCGCAGAAGATCGGCGTGAACCTCGACAACCTGTTGGTCTCCCAGCCCGACTCCGGCGAAGAGGCCCTGGCCATCACCGAGAACCTGGTGCGCAGCAACTCACTGGACGTGGTGGTGGTGGACTCGGTCGCGGCCCTGGCGCCGCGGGCCGAACTGGAAGGCCAGATGGGCGACTCGCACGTGGGCCTGCAAGCCCGCCTCATGTCCCAGGCCCTGCGCAAGCTCACGGGCGCCATCAACCGCTCGAAGTGCTGCTGCATCTTCACCAACCAGATTCGCGAGAAAATCGGCGTAATGTTCGGCAACCCCGAGACCACCCCCGGCGGGCGCGCCCTGAAGTTCTACGCCTCGGTGCGCCTGGATGTGCGCCGGATCAACACCCTCAAGGATGCGGCCGGGGTCGCCACGGGCAACCGGACCCGCGTCAAGGTCGTGAAGAACAAGGTGGCCGCTCCCTTCACCCAGGCCGAATTCGATATCCTGTATGCCGAGGGCATTTCCTATGAAGGCTCGGTGGTGGATGCCGCCAGCGACATGGGCCTGCTCGAAAAACGCGGCTCGTGGCTGTCCTTCGAGGGCCAACAGGTGGGCCAGGGCCGCGAAGCCGCCCGCCTGGCCCTCAAGCAGGATCCGGCCCTCCTCGAAACCCTCCTCGAGCGCATCAAGGCGCAGGTCGCCGAAAAAAATGCGCCGACGGAGAAGAAGCCGGACGCCAAAAGTGCCGCCACGGCCGCCGATGCGTAAACCCGCCGCCCCCGCAGGATCACACGCATGACCGCCGCCGAAATCCGCGCCTCGTTTCTCGATTTCTTCCGCGCCCGCGGACACGAAATCGTGCCCAGCGCCCCCCTGGTCTTGCCCACGGATCCGACCCTGCTCTTTGCCAACGCCGGGATGAATCCCTTCAAGGAAATTTTCCTGGGGGCGCGCACGAGCAAATATCCACGGGTGGCCGACACCCAGAAGTGCATTCGCGTCAGCGGCAAGCACAACGATCTCGAGGAAGTCGGCCACGACACCTATCATCACACCTTTTTCGAGATGCTGGGCAACTGGTCTTTTGGCGACTACTACAAGCGCGAGGCCATCACCTGGGCCTGGGAGCTGCTGACGGGCGTCTGGGGCCTGCCCAAGGACCGCCTCTGGGTGACGGTCTATCGCACGGACGATGAAGCGGCCCGGCTCTGGACGGAGCTGACCGACGTACTGCCTGCGCACGTCCTGCGGTTTGACGAAAAGGACAATTTCTGGGAGATGGGCGAGACGGGCCCCTGCGGGCCCTGTTCGGAGATTCATATTGACATTTCCGCGGACGGCCTGGGTCCCGAATGGGTCAATGCGGGTTCGCCGGAGCTGATCGAGCTTTGGAACCTGGTGTTCATCCAGTATAACCGCCGGGCGGACGGCCGCCTCGAGGAGTTGCCCTCGAAGCATGTGGATACGGGCATGGGCCTCGAACGGGTTGTGGCGGTCATGCAGGGCAAGCGCTCGAATTACGACAGTGATCTATTCATGCCGCTGATCGAGCAAGTGGCCGCCCTGAGCGGCCGGGCCTATGCCGGCGAAGACGCCGTGGCCATGCGCGTGATTGCCGATCACCTGCGCGCCTTGAGTTTCGCACTGGCCGACGGCGTGACCCCCGGCAACGACGGACGCGGTTACGTCCTGCGCCGCCTGCTGCGCCGCGCCGTGCGCTACGGCCGCACCCTCGGACTCGAACAACCGTTTCTCGGCGCCCTCTACCCCACCCTCGAAAAAATGCTGGGACCCGTGTTCCCCGAACTGGGCGAACGGCGGGCCACGGTCCTGCGCGCCCTCCAGGCCGAGGAAGAAAGCTTCGCCGCGACCCTCGATCGCGGCCTGGCCCTCTTCGACGAAGTGGTCGCCGACCTGCGCGCCGCCGGTCAGACCGTGTTCCCCGGCGCCGCCGCCTTCAAGCTGTACGACACCTTCGGCTTCCCGCCCGACCTGACCGCCCTCATGGCCCGCGAACAGGAACTCGGCTGGGACCAGGACGCGTTCGACGCGGAAATGACCGGCCAGCGCGAGCGCGCCCGCGCCGCCCGCCGCGACGGCGCCCACGCTCAGGAAATGGACCAGGTCGCCCAGCTCGTCCAGCAGGGGCTCCAATCCGTCTTCACGGGCTACGACGAGGAAACCACCCGTGAGGCGGAAGTGCTGGGCCTGCTCGATGAACAGGGCCAACCCTGCGACGCCCTGGCCACCGGCGCCGCCGGCCTGGTGCTGCTCGAGCGCACCCCGTTCTATGCCGAAAGCGGCGGCCAGGGGGGTTGTCGCGGCACGCTGACCGGCGCCGGCGCCGCCTTCGCCGTCCGCGACACCCAGCGGCCCGCCGCCGGCCTGATCCTCCACCAGGGCGTGGTGACCGTCGGCACGCTCCGGCGCGGCGACCGCCTCGAGGCCGCCATTGACACCGACCGGCGCAAGGCCACCCGCCGCCACCACACTGCCACCCACCTGCTCAATCACGCCCTGCGCGAAACCGTCGGCGCCGAGATCAAGCAGGCCGGCTCGCATGTCAGTCCTGAGCGCCTGCGCTTCGACTTCAACCATTATGAAGCGCTGACTCCCGCGCAACTCGAGGCCCTCGAGGTCCGGGTCAACGACAGCATCCTTGAAGATACCGAAGTGCGCACCTACGAGATGGAACTCAAGGATGTGCCCGGTTCCGGGATTGTCGCGGTCTTTGACGAAAAATACGGCGATGTGGTCCGCGTACTCGATGTGGGAGGCTACAGCCGCGAGCTGTGCGGCGGCACCCACGTCGCCCGCACCGGCGAAATCGGCTTCTTCCGCATCGTCAGCGAAAGCGCCGTGGCCGCCGGTGTCCGGCGCATCGAGGCCGTTTGCGGCCGCCCCGCCGGCGACCTGGCCCGCCGCGAACACGCCCTGCTGCGCCGCCTGGCCCAGCGCTTCAGCATCGCCGAAGCCGAACTTGAAGATCGCATCGAGCAGCTTCAGGCCCAGAATCGCCAGCTCGAGCGCGCCCTCAAGGAACAGGCCGCCCGCCAGGCGGCCACCGCCGCGGGCGACCTCGTCAACCAACGCCAACAGGTCGGCGACGTGACCCTGATCGCCGCCTTTGTCGGCGAACACAACCTGGACGAACTGCGCGCCATGATGGATACGGTCCGCGCGGCCGCGCCCGACGATGTGATCGTTTTGGGCAGCGCCTCCGAGGGCAAGGCCTGCTTCATGGCGGCGGTGGGGCCCGCCGCCCAGGCCCGCGGGCTGCACGCCGGCAAACTCGTCGGCGCCGTCGCCAAAAAGGCCGGCGGCGGCGGCGGGGGCAAGCCGGACCGCGCCCAGGCCGGCGCCAGGGACGGCGCCGCCGCGCCCGCGGCCATCGCCGCGGTACCGGAGATCCTGGCCGCCACTCCGTTACAGTCGCTATAAAGGAATAGAGGTGCCCGCATGATGGAATGGTTACGAGTCCCGATTTGGGGCAATGAGATGTGGCGGGTGTTATTGTTGTTTGCGGGGGTTTTGGGCGGTTTGATCGGCGGGCGCTTGGCGCGGCATTATCTGGCCAAATCGGGGGAGTACCTGTGCGAGCATGGGCGCCGGATGCGGGGCGCGATATTCCAGGCGTTGGCGCGGGCGGCCTTGCCGGCCGTGTGGGTTTGGGCCGCGAGCCAGGGATTCCGGGGGGTGGTGCTGCCGCCCCAATTCGATGCCTGGGTTCAAAGCGGGTTGGACGTGCTGAGCGTGCTGGCCATCGGCTATATCTTCTACTCGTTGGTGGATGTGGTGGATGCCTGGCTGCAGGGTTGGGCCGTGCGCACGGAAAGCAAAATGGACGATATGCTGGTGCCCATGGTGCGCAAGAGCCTGCGGATCACCCTGGTGATTCTGGTGCTGGCGCAGGTGGCCCAGACCCTGAGCGACAAGCCCCTGACCTCGATTGTGGCCGGCCTGGGTGTAGGCAGCCTGGCCGTAGCCCTGGCCGCGCGGGAAACCATCGCCAACTTCTTCGGCTCCCTGGTGATCCTGGCGGACAAACCTTTCGAACTCGGACACCTGATCCAGGTGGGCGACACCATTGGCACAGTCGAGAATGTCGGGTTCCGGTCGAGCCGCCTTCGCACGCTGAAGGGCCACCTGGTGAGCATCCCCAACGGCGAGCTGGCCACCAAGACCATCGAGAACATTTCGTTGCGGCCCCATCTGCGCCGCCTGACGAACCTGACCATCACCTACGATACGCCGCCGGCCAAGGTGCAGGAAGCCCTGGATATCGTCCGGGACATCCTCAAGGATCACGAGGGCTTGAACCCGGAATTCCCGCCCCGGGTGCTCTTCACCGAATTCAACGACGCCTCCCTGAACCTGCTCATGATCTATTGGTATCATCCCGCCGACTGGTGGGCGTATCTGGCCTTTAACGAGCGGGTCAACCTCGAAATCCTGCGCCGCTTCAACGAGGCGGGCATCGAATTCGCCTTCCCGACCCAGACCCTGTATCTGGCCGGCGATCCGAACCGGCCGCTGGGGTTGTCGGCATCCGCCGGCCCGGAACCAACCTGAGATGCAGGCCGTCATCCCGGCCGCCGGGTTCGGCACGCGTTTTCTCCCCTGGAGCAAGGCCGTGCCCAAGGAAATGCTGCCCGTCGGCGCGCTGCCGGTCATCCATCATGTGGCGGCCGAGGCGGTGGCGGCCGGTTGTACAAAGATCGTGATTGTGCTGGCGCAGGGCAAGGAGGCCATCAAGCGCTACTTCGATCCGGATCCCGCCCTCGAGGCTCACCTGCAAGCCAAGGACCAGGGCCAGCTCCTGGATGCGCTCCGGCGCCTGCAGGAGGCCGCCACGTTCGAGTACGTCTATCAGCCGGTCATGCGGGGTCTCGGCGACGCGGTCCGGTGCGGCGCCGAACAATTGGCCGGGTTGCCGTTTGCCGTGCTGTTGGGCGATACGATCATCCGCGGCGCGTCGCCCCTGCGCGCCATGTGGGCCGATTGCCGCGCCACGGGCCTGGGATCCGTCGCGGTGCAGCCCGTCGCCGCTGAGCGGGCGGTGCGCTATGGAGTTTGCGGCGGGCGGGAAACCGCGCCCCAGGTCTACGCCCTCGAGCAAATGGTCGAGAAGCCGCCCGCCGAGGCGGTGCCCGGCATGCGCCTGCTCGATGGCCGCACGGTCCACATGGCCTTCGCCGCCCGCTACGTGCTGCCCGCCGAAATCACCGCCGTGCTGGCCGCCACCCCGGCGGGCCGGAACAACGAGATTCAACTGACCGACGCCATGGCCGAACTCTTGCGCACGCGCGGCTTTCACGCCCATTTACTGACCGGTACCCGCCTGGATATCGGCACCCCGGAAGGACTGAAATCATGCTGGTAACCACCCTCGCTTATCCCCGCGCCGGCCTGGTCGGCAACCCCTCCGACGCCTACTTCGGCCGGACCATCGCCTTCACCTTCTCCGACTTCTCCGCCCAGGTCGAAATGTGGGAATCGCCCGAGCTCGAGCTCCTGCCCTCCCGGCGCGATCACTCGGTTTTCCAGAGCATTCAGCACCTGCATCAGGATGTGCAGCAGCACGGATACTATGGCGGCTTCCGCCTACTCAAGGCCACCTGCAAGCGCTTCTACGACTACTGCGCCGAACAGGGGATCACCCTCGATGACCGTAACTTCACCCTGCGCTACCGCTCCGACATTCCCGGCCGGGTGGGATTGGCCGGATCTTCGGCCATCATCACGGCCTGCCTGCGCGCCCTGATGGCCTTTTTCAGCGTGCAAATCTCGCGGCATGCCCTGGCCAACCTGGTGCTGTCGGTCGAACAGGTCGAATTGGTGATTCCGGCGGGGTTGCAGGACCGGGTGGCCCAGGCCTATGGCGGCCTGACCTATATGGATTTCAAGCAATCCCTGATGGAACAGCGCGGCTACGGCGAGTATCTCGCGCTCGATCCGCGCCAGTTGCCGCCGCTGTATATTGCGTATCATGAAATGCTCTCCGAGGGTACGGAGGTGTTGCATAACGGCTTGCGCGCGCGGTTTCTGCGTGGGGAAAAGCCCGTGCTGGCGGCCATCGCGCGCTGGGCGGAGCTGGCGGCGGAAACCAGGGCCTTGCTGCAGGAGAATGTGCCCGGCGCGCCCGTCCCGCCGGCCCGGCTGGCGGCCCTGCACGCCCTGCTCAACGAAAACTTCGACCTGCGCGCGTCCTTGTGCGACCTCAGCCAGGGCAATCTCGACCTGGTGAAAACGGCCCGCCAATGCGGGGTCTCCGCCAAATTTGCCGGTTCCGGTGGCGCCATTGTCGGTTTCATGGATTCTCCGGCCGCGCTGGCCGTCCTGGAAAAGGCTTTTGCGGATACGGATGTCCGCGTTTTTTGCCCGACCCTGGTTTGAGCGCGGCCGCGGCGGACGGTTTACGCCCCGGGGTCGGCCTCCGGCACGAGAAACACGGCCCGGACTTTCGTGCCGCCGCCCAATTCCGATTCGAGCGCGAATTCATCGGCCACGCGCCGGGCGTTGGGCAAGCCCATGCCGGCCCCGAAGCCCAGGGACTGAATCCATGAGTTGGCCGTGGTATAGCCCTCCTGCAAGGCCTGTTCGACATCCGCAATGCCCGGCCCCGTATCCTCCGCGCGGATCTCGATGCGCCCCGGCCGCATGAGAAAGTGCAGCCGGCCGCCCAGGGAGTGCACCACCTGGTTCATCTCGAGCTCATAGGCCGCCACGGCCACCCGCCGCACCAACGCCGGCGGATGCCCGGCTTCCTGCACCAGGCGCCGCATTTCCGCCGCCGCCCGGCCCGCCCGCTCGAAGTCGTAGCGCACCGTCTGAAACTCACGCAAACTGTACGACGGCTGCGCCGACACCGCCGGCGCCGTCGGCGCGCTGCTTTGATCGAGCTGACGGGTCAATTCCAACAGCAACGACTGGTTGATATTGCGCGGCGTGACGATGCCCGCCAGGCGCTGATCACGATCCAGCACGGGGAATCGGCCGAAACCGTACTTGCCGAAAAATGAAATGGCGAACGACAGGGGCATGTCTTCTTCGAGGACCACGATCTGGGTGCTCATGTGCGCGCCCACCGGCTCGTCTATCGTGCCCGCCTCCAGGGCGTTGAGAATGTCGTCAATACTCACCAACCCGAACAGCCGCCCATCCTCGACCACCGGCACCCCCGTGATCCCCTTGGCCTTCAGCAACCGCTGCACCTCCCGCAACGTCGCCGCACGATCCACCGTGATCACCTCGCGCATCATCACGTCCTTGACCCGCAACTTGTGAATCAGATCAAGCAAGAGCAACGGCGGCTGGTCCGCCGAACCCAAAGGCACAACTTTCATATGTTCTGTCCTTTCGCCGGTGGGGGTGGGCTGACTACGCTCCGCTCGTCGGCGCCCACCTGATAACCGAACCGCTTGAGTTTCTGAGCCAGCAGCGCCGACAGTTGCGGCAAGTCCCGCGGATAGACCGAAATCAGCCGCTTGCCCTCCTGCTGATAGAGCATCTGCTTTTTGTACATGCTCATCTTGTACTGCGGCGTATCGAGTCCCCAATATTCGAGGTACACGTCCAGCTCCGGCAGATAGAAATCCGGCCGAATCTGAAACTCCCCGATGATCCGGTACTTCGTGTCATAGCGATAGGCGATCCCGTGGGCCGTCAGCCAGTCGGCAATCCGCCGCTCGCCCTCGGACTGCACCACCGTACCGTCGCGGGCTTCGATGGTTTTGTTCAGCTCGACCTGCGTCTCGAAATTCCTCCGCTCCAGAAACACTTCATCAAAGCACCGATCACAATACGCCCGTTGAAAGGCCTGCTGCGCGCGCGTATATTCCTCGGCCGTGACCGGGTCATGGCAGCGCTGGCAGCGGTGTTTCACTCCCGCCTTCACGTCTGTCGCCGCCTGCTCGATGGCATCGGCCGCAGTGACGGCCGCCGCCCGCACATAATCGCGCTGCGCCTTGTTGCGGGCCAGGTCCCGTAGATCGCTCACGGAGCCAACCGCCGCCGCACCGCACTTTTTCAAAGCGCGGATCGTATATTGCTTCGTTTGCGGGTGGCGCGCCGCCAGCAGAAACGGCCCCAGCGCCGCCACAGCCGCTGCCGCATCGGCGCCGAATTCCACGAGCTTTCCAATGGCCGACGCCGCCAGCCGCTGGACCTCGTGCGACGGCAGGCTCAGCATGCCAATCAGCTCGGGCAGTGCCTGTGGGTCGCCGCTGCGCCCCAAGGCCAGCGCCCGTTGCACCGCCGCCTGGTGGTCTTCAGGCCGCATGGGACTTCTCATGGTGTTTTCCCCCTTTCTTCCAGATGGACTCGCTGCGCTTGCCCATCCGCCGTTGGCGAGCGAAGCGAGTCACCGCCAGCCCGCAATCCGCTCACCGCGGTTCCCTCCCGCCCGGCGACAGCACGGCGCCGAGGCGGCAGCAGGCTTCGAATTGGGGCAGGGGGGTGCGGGCGAGGGTCAGGCCGGTTTCCGCGGCGATGCGGCGCATGCTGCTGGGCAGGTGCTTGTTGTTGACGACGATCACCCCGAGGGCGCCGATCATCTGGGCCGTGCGCAGGGCCTGGTCGCTGGCCAGGGCCGTCAGCAGCACCACCCGGTCCTCGTTGACGGTCAGCACGTCGCTCATCAGATCCGAGGCCACCACGTGCCCGACCGGTTCCTCTTCATAGGCTTCGCCGGGCACCAGGGTTTCCCCGTCCAGGGCATGGATCACACTGGCCAGATTCATTTGCGCTTTCCTTTCTTGGGAGCGGGCGCGGCGGTTTCCGGCGCGCCGTTGTGCCGCTTCATAAAATGCACCAGGTAGAACAACTGCTCGATTTCCTCGCGCAGGTGCAGGTTCTGCACCACGCAGGCCTCGCTGCTTTTCAACTGCACCGGCGCGAAGTTGAGCACCCCCCGCACGCCGGATTCCTTGAGCTGCTCGAAAATCCGCCCGGCGGCATTATCGGGGGTGGCAATGATCGCCACCTCGATTTGCTCGCGGCGGACGAAGTCGCCCAGTTCGGCCACGTCGTGAATGGGCACGGGCGCGGCCGTGTTGATCAGGTTCGGATCCACATCAAAGCCCGCCACGATCTGGATGTCGTCCTGCCGGAAATTGTTATAGTCAATCAGGGCCCGGCCGATTTTGCCGCACCCGGCAATCACCAGGCGCTGGCGCTCGTGCTTGCCCAGGATCTCGTTCAGGCGCTCGAGCAGCGGATCCACCTGGTAGCCCCCCCGCTTCTGACCGCTGAGCTGAAGCTGGGCCAGATCTTTGCGGGCCAGGGAGGCTGAAATCCCGAGGGCGTCGGCCAGGTTGTCGGAAAACACGCGCACCAGGCCCAGGCCCTTGAGTTTCTGCAACACCGACCGGTATTGCGATAAGCGCTGAATCATGTCCCGCTTGTTCAACATATGCTACCTTTACACTTTATTATCAGGCTCTGTGTCATTAAACGACTCGCTAATGATTTATACCATGCATCAGCGCGGCCTATCAGGTCAATAAAAATATTTAAAGTTTTTTCTTGCCAATAAACAGGCATTTGGTAGAGTGGGTTTACTTGGTTTGAATTTATCAGTCATTTTGAAAGAAGGAGTGCCGGCGTGAGTGCACAGGCGACAAGCAAAAAGAAGGCCCCGGTTGAGGCGGCGGTTCCGGAGCGGTTGACGCCGGCGTTATTGGCGTTTATCGAGGAATGGAAGCCGCGGCCGGGGAATCTGATCATGGTCTTGCACCGGGTGCAGGAGGCGTTCGGGTATGTGCCGCGCCAGGTGGCCTTCGAGGTGGCCGAGCGGCTGGAGATTCCGGTGGCGCGGGTCTACGGCGTGCTGACGTTCTATCATTTGTTCAAGCTCAAGAAGCCGGGCCGCAACCGGATTTGCGTGTGCATGGGCACAGCCTGCTATCTCAAGGGCGGCGAAGATTTGATTTTCGAACTCGAGCGGGAACTGGGCGTGGGGCTGAACGTCGTGACCCCCGACGGCGAGTTTTCGGTCGAGGCGGTGCGCTGCATCGGGTGCTGCGGGCTGGCGCCGGTCATGACGGTGAACGGCGAGGTCTTTGGTCATGTGGCCAAGAAGGAGTTGCCGAAGATCATCAAGCGTTTCCGGGAGGCCGCATGCACGCCACCCTCGGCGACTACCTGAGCGAGCTGGTGCAGAATGCGCTCGAGGCGGAGGCGGACGCCGTGACGGTGCGATTGGATGAGACCGACGGATTTTATCGTATGGAGGTGACGGATAATGGCCGGGGGATGACGGCGGCGCAGGTGGCGCGGGTGACCGACCCGTTCGTCACGGCGCCGGGCAAGCATCCCGGGCGCCGGGTGGGCTTGGGGCTGGCCTTCGTGCGCCAGGTGGCCGAGCAGACCGGCGGGACCTGGACGATTGACAGCGCGCCGGGCGCGGGCACGCGGGTGGGTTTGACCCTGCCGCGGGCTCACTGGGATACGCCGCCCCTGGGCGACCTGCCGGGCGTCTGGCGGCAACTGCTGGCCGGGGGCGGCGGCGCGGCGGTGACGATCGAGCGGCGGCGGGGCGCGGCGGGCTACCGCGTGACGCGCGGGGAGCTGCTCGAGGCCCTGGGCGAGCTGGAAAGCGTCGGGGCCTTGCGCCTGGCCGGAGAATATGTGCGGAGCCTGGAAGACGCGCTTGAAGCGCGGGAAGGAATGGAGACATGAGCAAGAAATTGACATTGGATGATTTGCGCGCCCTGCGGAACAAGAGCCGCGCGGCGCTTGAACAACGGACGCCCGAGGGCAAGACCGTCGAGATCATTGTGGGCATGGGCACCTGCGGCATCGCCGCCGGCGCGAAGGAGACGTTCGACGCGCTGCTCGAAGCCCTGGCCGCCAACCAGCTTGATCAGGTCTTGGTCAAGCAAACCGGCTGCATGGGACTGTGCCATTCCGAGCCCACGGTCGAGGTGCGCGCCCCGGATATGCCGCCGGTGATTTACGGCCATGTGGATGCCCAGGTGGCCGACCGCATCGTCACCCAGCACGTCATGGCCGGCACGTTGATCGAGAACCACATTTTTGACCGCCCGGCCGGCGATATCATGGCCCGGCGCTAAACGAGGATCCCCCATGGCTTTCAAAAATTATCTGCTGGTATGCGGCGGCACCGCCTGCGAGTCCAACCAGGGCATTGCCCTGTATCAGAACCTGCAACGCGAACTCAAGTATCAGGGCGCGGACGCCGAGTGCCAGCTCGTCAAAACCGGCTGCTTCGGTTTCTGCGAGGCCGGCCCGATCGTCAAGGTGCTGCCGGATGAAACCTTCTACGTCAAGGTCAAGCCGGAAGACGCGGCCGAGATCGTGGCCGAGCACGTCCTCAAGGGGCGGCCCGTGAGCCGGTTGCTGCACGGCGCCGACGAGCAGCAGCCCGTGCGGGCGGCGCCCGAGCTGGATTTCTACCAGAAGCAGGTGCGGATTGTGCTGCGCAATTGCGGCGTGATTGATCCGGATTCGATCCAGGAATACATTGCCCGCGATGGGTATGCGGCCCTCGAAAAGGTGCTGTTCGAGATGCAGCCCCAGGACGTGATCCGCGAGCTGGAGCTCTCGGGCCTGCGTGGGCGGGGCGGGGCCGGGTTCCCCACCTGGCGCAAGTGGCTCTTCTCGCAGCAGGTGGCCAATCCGGTCAAGTATGTGGTCTGTAATGCCGACGAGGGCGATCCGGGCGCCTACATGGACCGCAGCACACTCGAGGGCGATCCGCATTCGATTCTCGAGGCGATGATCATCGCCGGGCGCACGGTGGGCGCGAGCCAGGGCTACATCTATATCCGGGCCGAATATCCCCTGGCCATTCAGCGGCTCGAGCGGGCCATTACGCAGGCCCGCGAGCTGGGCCTGCTGGGGGCGGACATTCTGGGCAGCGGCTTTGCCTTCGAGATTGAAATCCGCCTGGGAGCCGGCGCCTTTGTCTGCGGCGAGGAAACCGCGTTGCTGGCCTCGATCGAGGGCAAGCGGGGCATGCCCGTGCCCCGGCCGCCTTTCCCGGCCGTCAAGGGCTTGTGGGGCAAGCCCACGGTGATCAACAACGTCGAGACCCTGGCGAACATCCCCGTGATCATCCTCAAGGGCGGCGCCTGGTTCAGCCAGATCGGCACCGGGACCTCGAAGGGCACCAAAGTCTTCGCCCTGACCGGCAAGGTGCGCCACTCGGGCCTGATCGAAGTGCCCATGGGCACCACCCTGCGCGAGATCATCTTCGAGATCGGCGGCGGCATCAAGGACGGCAAGGCCTTCAAGGCCGCCCAGACCGGCGGGCCCTCCGGCGGCGTGATTCCCCCGGAGTTCCTCGATACGCCGATTGACTACGAGAACCTGCAAAAAATCGGCTCGATCATGGGCTCCGGCGGCCTGATCGTCATGGACGAGGACGACTGCATCGTGGATGTGGCCAAGTTCTACCTGCAATTCACGGTGGACGAGTCCTGCGGCAAGTGTGCGCCCTGCCGTGTGGGCGGGCGGACGCTCTACAACCTGCTCGAGAAGATCACCCGCGGCCTGGGCGTCACCGAGGATATTCAGAAGCTCAAGGACATTTCCCTGGCGATGCAGCGGGCCTCGCTCTGCGGCCTGGGCCAGACGGCGCCCAACCCGGTGATGAGCACCCTGCGCTACTTCATGCCCGAGTACGAGGCGCACATCAACGAGCGCCACTGCCCGGCCGCCAAGTGCAAGGAGCTGATCCAATATCTGATTTCCGAGAGCGCCTGCGTGGGCTGTACCGCCTGCGCGCGCGCCTGCCCCGTGGACGCCATCCGGGGCGAACGCAAGAAAGTCCACGTCATTGACCAGGCCCTGTGCATCAAGTGCGGGCGCTGTTACGAAGTCTGCAAATTTGGGGCGGTGTCGCGCGGCTGAGCGCCGGCCGGCCAGGAGAGACCATCATGTTCGATTGCGAAATCAACGGCATCAAGCTGCAAGTCGCGCCCGGCACCACCATTCTGGACGCCGCGCGCCAGGTGAACGTCAAGATTCCGACGCTGTGTTACCACCCGGACCTGCCGGCCTGGGCGGCCTGCGGCATCTGCGTGGTCAAGGTCGAGGGCTCGCCCAAGATGCTGCGCGCCTGCGCCACGCCCGTCGGCCCGGGCATGAAGATCATCACCCACGATCCCGAAATCGTGCGCGTGCGCCGGACGGTCCTCGAACTGATCCTTTCGACGCATCCCAATGACTGCCTGCAATGCCCCCGCAACGGCAATTGCGAGCTCCAGACTCTGGCGGCCGAGTTCGGCATCCGCGAAGTGCCCTACCAGAAGCGCGTGCGCGATCTGCCCCAGGACGACTCGACGCCGTCTTTGATCCTGAACCCGTCCAAGTGCATCAACTGCGGCCGCTGCGTGCTGGTCTGCCAGCAGATGCAGAATGTCTGGGCCCTTGAGTTCCAGGGCCGCGGCGAGAACGTGCGCATGGCCCCCTCGGCCGATTTCAAGCTCAACGAAAGCCCCTGCATCAAGTGCGGCCAGTGCAGCGCCCATTGCCCCGTCGGCGCCATCTACGAACGCGACGAAACCCGCAAAGCCTGGGACGCCCTCGAAGATCCGGACAAGCATTGCATCGTGCAGATCGCCCCGGCCGTGCGCGTGGCCATCGGCGAAGCCTTCGGCCTGCCGCCCGGCACACTCCTGACCGGCAAGCTCTACGCCGCCCTGCGCCGCCTGGGCTTTCACGCGGTTTTCGACACCAACTTCGGCGCCGATCTGACCATCATGGAGGAGGGCACCGAATTCGTCCAGCGCTTCGCCCACGGCAAGGGCGCCCTGCCGCTGATCACGAGCTGCTGCCCGGCCTGGACCGACTACATGGAAAAATTCGCGCCGGACTTCACCGAGAATTTCTCGACGGCCAAATCGCCCCACGAGATGGTCGGCGCGTTGTCCAAGACCTACTACGCCCGGAAGAAGGGGCTTGATCCCGCGAAAATCTTCGGGGTTTCGATCATGCCCTGCACCGCGAAGAAGTATGAGATCACGCGGACGGACGAGATGTTTTCGAGCGGGCACCAGGATATTGACGTGGTGCTGACCACCCGCGAGCTGGCGCGGATGCTCAAGAGCGCGGGGATTGTCTTCGATCAGTTGCCGGACGAAGAGTGCGACCTGCTGCTGGGTGATTACACGGGCGCGGGCACGATCTTCGGCGTGACCGGCGGCGTGATGGAAGCCGCCCTGCGCACGGCCCACCACCTGATCACCGGCGAGAATCTGGGCGACGTGCGCTTCGAGCAGGTCCGCGGGCTCGAGGGCGTGAAGGAAGCGATCATTGATATTGAGGGCACCCAAATCCGCATCGCGGTCGCCCACTGGATGTGCAACATCGAGAAGGTGCTGGACCGGGTGCGCAAGACGCGGGCGGACGGCAAAGAACCCTATTATCACTTCATCGAGGTCATGGCCTGCCGCGGCGGCTGTGTCGGCGGCGGCGGCCAGCCCTATGGCGCCACGGACGAAATCCGCCGTCGGCGCACCGCCGGCCTGTACCAGGATGACGAGGGCAGCACCTACCGCTGCAGCCACGAAAATCCCCACGTGCTCAAACTGTACCAGGAATTCCTCGATAAGCCCCTGAGCAAAAAGGCCCACAACCTGCTACACACCCACTACAAGTCCCGTCCCCAGTACAAGGCCAACCGGGGTTAGAGACCAGGGGGCGGGGAACTGGCGTTACAGCCGCTGTAATGGAAAACGAACGCCGTTACAGCCGCTGGAATGGAAAACGGGCGCCGTTACAGCCGCTGGAACGGGACCGGAGCCGCCTGGTTCACATGATTCCGGTGGGGGTGGGGGTCCGGTCGCCGTTTTTTCCGGCCGCGAGCGCCTCCGCGCGGGCCAGCTCCCACATTTTGTAATACTTCATCCGGACGCCGAAGGAGCTGATCTGGGCAATCAGCAAGCCGGGCCGTCCATCCCGAAAGCCCCCCTTGAAGAAATACGCCTTGAGGAACCGCCAGTAGGGCCGCAGCACGAGGTCGAACCAATTGGCCCGCTGGCCCTCCTTGTACTTCTCGCAGGCGGTGATGGTTGAAAACCGATTGGTGGTGTGGATGTGGTCGCTGATGTCGTCGTAGGTGTAATGGTAGAGCGGGCTGCGCAAGGTGACCACGGGGCCGTCCACGAGGACATGATCGTGGGGTTCGCGTCCTGCGCTCCGGCCCTGCTCGCGCCGGAAGAGGCGCAGCTTCGTGTCCGGGTACCATTCACCGTGCCGGATCCAGCGTCCGAGATAATAGACCAGCCGGGGAAATTGGTACCCCGCCACCGTACTGTTCCCCCGCTCGAAGTGCGCCATGATTTCGGCCCGCAAATCCGGCGAGACCTCCTCGTCGGCATCAATGAACAACGCCCAGGGATGCTGGGCCATGTCCCGAATCAGATTCTTCTGCCCGATATAGCCCAGCCATTTATGCTGATAGACGCGCGACGTGTACTCGCGACAGATTTCCACCGTGCGGTCACTGCTGAAACTGTCCACCACCACGATTTCGTCGCACCAGGCCACGCTCTCGAGGCAGCGCCTGATTTTGACTTCCTCGTTGCCGGCGGTAATGCAGGCTGAAATTTTTTCACGCATGATGAGAAGTACCTTGGGCGGCACTTTGCCAGAGTTCGACGGCGGCGGCCAGCGCCGAATCCGGGGTGAGGCGGGCCAGGCGGGCGCGGGCGGCGGGCGAATGCCGCCGGATGGCGCGCTGGCGCGGACCGGGGGTTTGGAGAATGCGGCACTGGGCGCCGAGGGGACCGGTGCGCGCGGGATCGGTGGCGCCGTAGAGCGCGACCAGGGGCACGCCCAGGGCGGCGGCCAGATGCATGCCCCCGCTATCGTTGGCGGTCACGACCGCGCACTGCCGCAGCGCCGCCGCGAGCGTGGCCAGGTCGGTTTGGCCGGTCAGATCGAGGCACCCGGATCCGATCCGGGCGGCCAGGGTCGCCCCCAGAGGCCGTTCGGCGGCACTGCCGAACAGCACCGTGCCGCCGCCGGTCCGCGCCTGCCACGCTTGCCCCAGGGCGGCGAAATGGTCGGGGGGCCAGCATTTGGCGGGGCCGCGGGCGGCGCCCGGCAACAGCCCCAGCACCGGCGCGGGAACCGCATGCAGCCGCTCGCGGGCGGCGGTCTGCGCCGCCGCGGGCAGATTCAGCACCGGCAGGGCGGGACGCGGACACCCGGGGGCGATCAGGCCCAGATATTCGTCGGCCTGGTGGCAAACCGGATCGGGGCGGCGCCGGACGGTCAGGAGGGCGGCCCGCCAGTGACCGCGGGCGCCGATGCGCCGCGGAATGCCCGCCCGGAAACACAACCAGGCGCTCCGGAAGGAACCCGGCAGGATCAGGGCTTCCTCGGGCTCAAGCGCGCGCAGACGGGTCAGCACCGCCCGCCAGCCGGCGCGGCCCGGCCACCACTCGAGGACCTCTTCCACCGCCGGATACAAGCGCCAGAGGGCCGCCACGCGCGGCTTGGCCAGCACCCGGAGCGGACGTTCCGGGTTGGCGGCCCGCCAGGCCGCGACGGCCGGCAAGGCCATGATCCCGTCACCCAACCACCCCGGCGCAACCAACAGGCAACCGCCCCGCCGCCGGGCCGCGCCCTGCTCGCCGCGCCCCTTCATTGCTGAAAACAGATCCGGGCGATGCATTGGTCAAAGTCTTCCGCCCCGCTCAACATCTCGATCTCGACCCGCAGAAAATGAACGGGCAGATCCCGGCGGGTGATGCGCGGGAAACGCACGGCATCTTTTTCCGTGGTGACGATCAGTTCCGCCCCGTGCGCGCCGGCTTGATTGATCACGTCAATGATCTCCTGCTGGCTGTAGCGGTGATGATCGGCATAGCGCTCGCTGTACACGACCGTGGCCCGCAAACGCTCGAGGCTCCGCTCGAACCCCTCCGGCGCCGCAATGCCGGAAATGGCCGCCACCCGGCGCCCCGCCAGGTAGTCCAGCGCCTGGCGCGCCCCCGTATACACATCCTGCAGATACTTGGGCGAATGGCGGCACTCCGCGATTTCCGCCTCGGGATTCAGCGCGCGCAACGCCTGCTTCAGCTCCGGCGCGCCGCCCTCCTCACACTTGGTAATGAAAATGAAACTGGCGCGGCGGATGTTGCGCACCTGCTCGCGCAGAATGCCGGCCGGCAGGGTCAGGCGGTTGCCGAAAGGATTCGTCGCGTCCACCAGCACAATGTCCAGGCGATGCTTGAGCGCCAGATACTGGAAGCCGTCATCGAGCACCAGCGTGTCGCACCCCAGCTTGTCAATGGCGTAACGGCCGCTCTTGACCCGGTTTTTGTCCACCAGCACCGCCACATCACGCAAATTGGCGGCCAGCATGTAGGGCTCGTCGCCGCTGGTCCGCGAATCCAGCAACAACCGGCTGCCGTCGGAAACGACCAGCGGCGGCGGACGGCGCTCCGGATGCAACAGGCGCTGGGCCAGCCGCTCGGTCCAGGGCGCCTCGCGCCGCTTGTAGCCCCGGCTCAAAATCGCCACCCGGCGCCCCTTGCGCGCCAGCGACCGCCCGAAAATCTCGACAATCGGCGTCTTGCCCGTGCCCCCCACCGTCAGATTGCCCACCGAAACCACCTGGCAACCCAGCGTATGATACCGCCGGATCCCATGCCGGAACAGCCACAGACGCCCCTGCACCACCCCCGCAAACAGGTAAGAGAGCTGACGTAGAAACCACCGGAGCACCCGCGCCCCCCGACCCTGGCGCCGACCCTCGATGACTCCTAAAACGTAAAACTCAATGCGCTCGAAACGACTCTGCGCCACCCGTATGGTCTCCCGCGCAACCACCCAGACGCCTGGGCAATCAGCACCCAAGCCACCCTGCCCGCCTCCGCCCCAACCCGCAAGCAAAAAAGAACCGCTCGCGGATTGACGCCCGCGCCCGCCCGCCCTATGCTGCCCCCGTGATGCAAGCGGGCCGGTAGCTCAGTTGGTAGAGCAACGGACTTTTAATCCGTGGGTCGCGGGTTCGAACCCCGCCCGGCTCACCACGCTTGACCACGCGGCCGCCGGCCGCACAACGGGAACAGGGAATGTCAGAAAAGACGCATTGGAGGTCGGGCGCTTGGGTGTTGCTGCTGGGCGGACTGGGGGTCTGGTTCGGGGGCGGAGAGTCCGCCCGCTCTCTCGAACTCACGCGGATCGAGTCGGACGGCCGGATCCATTGGCAGGCGGAAACCGATTCTTATGGCGGCTTCCGGGTCGAGTGGACGACGAATCTGGCCGAAAAGGACTGGCAGCCGTTGCCGGGGGCGGCGGCACTGGCGGCCACGGGCACACATATGAGCGTGACGGGAGCGCTCACGGGGGCGCCGCGCTTCTTCCGGATCGTGGGCGGACCGCATGTGATGTTGCAGCATGGTTTCCAAGCCCATGGGTTCAGGCACAAGGTCCAGTTGCATTCGCATACCACCAACAGCGACGGCACCAACTCACCGACCATGCTGATGCAGCAATACGAGGCGTTGGGCTACACGGCGGTGGCCCTGACCGATCATGACGGCTTCAGTCACCGGCCCAGCCTGGCAGATCCCGGCGGCCATGGCATCATTCACATTCCGGGGGTCGAGTACTCCGCGCCGCCACCGGGAACGAACAATCCCCAACGCCATTTTCTGGCCGTGGGCCTCAAGACGATTCATCAAGAGGGCGTTCAAGCCCGCCAGGCCCAGATCAACCAGGCCCTGGCCGAGGGCGGCCTGCCAATTGTGCCCCATCCGAACGTCAATCCCACAACCCTCGGCTGGACCCTGGACGTCCTGGCCACCCTGACCAACTACGTCGGCGTCGAGGTCTTCAACAGTTGGACCCAGGATGGACGCATGTTCGCGGAGGACAAGATTGACGCGCTCCTGACCCAGGGCCTGCGCCTGAATCTGTTTGCCGTCAGCGACTATCACAAGTATCCCGAACGGCTCGAAGGCGGCTACGTGGTGGTCAACAGCCCCCTGGACAAGCCTGAACTGGACGCCGCCGAGATTCTCGCGGCCCTGCGCAACGGCAATTTCTACAGTGCGGGGCGCGCCCGGACCAATCACCCGGCGCCGCCGAATTTCACCCGGATCGAGATCACCAACCGCAACGAGATTGTCGCCGCGGTGGACCGTCCGGCCACGCTGGCGTTCATTACGCAGGGCGGGGTGGTGGCCCAGACGCATTCCAATGCCACGAGCGCCCGGTACGTTACCGCACGGACGTCCGGCTATGTCCGGGTGCGGGCCACCCTCGAGGAAAACGACCAAGCGGTCGCCTGGGCCTGGAGCAATCCGATCTACGTCGAGACCTATGCCCGCTATCACCGGCTGCTCGATGGTTTGCGGGGCTACTGGCGACTCGATGAGCAGAGCCAGGCCTGGGGCACGGATGTCTGGGACCGCCCGAGCCTGCTGCTCGAGGGCGCGGCCAGTTGGGTTGCGCCCGGTCACCTGGGCGCCGGCGCCCTCGATCTGGCCACTGACGGCGCTTGCGCCTCCCTGCGGAACGAATGGATCAATGCCCCGCAAATGACCTTCAACGTCTGGGTCTATCTCGACCAGGCTGCACACACCCAATCCCGGCGCGCCGTGGCGGAAAGCTGGAGCCACGGGTATGACTTCGGCTATAACCGCTTGAGCCTGGAAGTGGGCGCCGATGATCGCCTGCATGCGCACTTCAACGTGCTCGAGGGCGCGAGTACCCGCAACGTCACCATCACGGATTCGGAGGTCTTTCCCCTGCGGGAATGGGTAATGGTCTCCCTGACCCGCGCGTCCGGCACACAGCAGCTATACCGCAACGGCGCGCAAGTGGCCTCCGCCACGGAAGCGGAACTCCATCCCCAATGGTGCGCCGGTCTGCGCCTGGGAACCTACCGCCACGCCGATGGACGCTACTGGCCGGGTCGCCTGGATGAGGTCGCCCTATGGGACCGGGCGCTCAGCCCAACGGAAATCCAAGCCCTGTACAACGGGGGTGCTGGCTTCCCCCACCCCTTCCAGCCTTAGCCTTCTGGAGACGCTCGTTCAGATCAGAATCCCGCATTGTCGGCTGACACCCAGGACCCGAGGAATTTATTTGTTTCATTTAGTTGTCTCATGTGATATGTTCGCGCTATGAAATTTGATGAGTTGCTGGAGCTGGTAGGAGATGAAGCGGTTTTTTCGTCCGGCTTGTTGCTGTCTGGAAGGGCGGATGACCGGCAAGTTCGGCTGCAATTGTCGCGCTGGGTGAAATCCGGGCAGTTGATTCAGCTTCGCCGGGGTCTATATGCCTTGGCTCCGCCTTGGCGCAAGGTCGAGCCGCATCCGTTTCTGATGGCCAACCGGATGCGAGCCGGCAGCTATGTGAGCCTGCAATCGGCGCTGGCATGGCACGGGGCCATTCCGGAGCAGGTGCCGGTCGTCACCAGTGTCGGGCCGGGGCGCCCAGCGACGGCCTCCACGCCGCTGGGCGTCTTTCAGATGCAGCATCTCGCGAAGGCGCTTCGTTTCGGCTTTGCGAGGGTGGAGGTGGCCCCCCGCCAGTTCGCGTTCGTGGCCGCGCCGGAAAAGGCACTGCTCGATTCAGTTCACCTGACGCCCGGTGGCGATTCGGAGGCCTTCCTGCGCGAACTCCGCCTGCAGAATCCGGCGGCGTTTCAACCTGCGGCGCTGGAAGATCTGGCCCGGCGTAGCGGCAAACCGAAGCTGATGCGGGCGGCCACCATGATCGCCGCGCTGCTCGACGAAGAAGAGGGCGAACGTCTATGAAGGAGTATCTCCGCCAACTGACTGAAGGCGGCGCCAACGCGATGGCCCGCGATGGCCTCGTGCGGGAGTATCTGCAGGCCCGCGTACTGGAGTCGCTTCAGGATGCGGGCGCATTCATGCGCTGGGCTTTTGTCGGCGGCACCGCCCTGCGTTTTCTCTATTCCATTCCCCGCTTCTCCGAGGACCTCGATTTCTCGCTGCTCCGGGAGGGACAGGATCCCGCGTTCAAACCCACGCTGGAGGCAGTCAAGCAAGCGCTGGTGCGCGAGGGCTATCCGATTGAGGTCACGGTGAACGAACGCCGGCCGGTTTTCTCGTCCTGGCTGCGCTTCTCGGGGCTGCCGTATGAGATTGGCCTGTCACCGCACCCATCCCAGGTGCTTTCCATCAAGCTGGAACTCGATACGCGGCCACCGGCGGGCGCGGGCGTGGATACATCCATCGTGCGCCGCCATGTCACGCTCAATCTTTGCCATTATGACCAGGCCTCGCTTTTGGCCGGCAAACTGCATGCGGTGCTGTGCCGCCAATGGACCAAGGGCCGCGATTTGTACGATCTGGCCTGGTATCTGGCCGACCGCCACTGGCCCGCGCCGAATCTCGGTCTGCTGAATGCCGCGCTGGCGCAAACGGGCTGGAGTGGTTCCGTCATGACGGCCGACAACTGGCGCGCCGAACTGGGTCGGCGGCTGGAAACACTGGACTGGGAACGGGCCCGCGCGGATGTCCGCCCTTTTCTCGAGCGCGCGCGCGATATTGACCTTGTATCGTACGACACCCTCAAGCAACTCCTGGCTTCCCGACAGGCGTAACGATGGAATCGTGGTGTCCCTCGAGATAGCGCATGACGTGTTCGGCGGTGCGCATGCCGTCGGAGATGGCATGGACGACGAGGCTGGCGCCGCGCCACATGTCGCCGGCGACGAAGAGGCCGGGGATGCTGGCCATGTAGTTCTCATCGCGCTGGATGAAACCGCGCGCATCGCAGGCCAGGCCGATCTGTTCGACCAGGCGATTGGGGCCGGGGCCGGTGAATCCGAGGGCCAGCAGAACCAGCTCGGCTTCGATTTCGAACTCGGTGCCCTGCTTGGGCACGGGCTGGTAGCGACCGCTGGCTTCGTCGGCGAGCCAATCGAGTTCGACGCAGCGGACGGCCCGGACGCGGCCCTGGTCGTCGCCGCGAAAGGCGGTGGTTTCGACGGCCCAGTGGCGTTCGCCGCCCTCCTGGTGGCTGCTCGAGGTCCGCAGCTTGCCCGGCCAAAGGGGCCAGGGTGTTTCGGGGGCGCGCTCGGGCGGCGGTTTGGGCAGGATTTCGAGCTGGGTGACGGCCAGGGCGCCCTGGCGCCACGAGGTGCCGATGCAGTCGCTGCCCGTATCCCCCCCGCCAATGACCACCACCCGCTTGCCGGCGGCCAGGATGGGATCGCCGGTGAAGGGCTCGTTGCTGATGCGCTGTTTGGACTGGGTCAGGAAGTCCATGGCCAGGTGAATGCCGTTGAGCTCGCGCCCGGGCGCCTGTAGCTCGCGCGGTTCGCGCGCGCCGCCGGTCAGCACCACGGCCCCGAAGCGCTCCTTCAGAAAGCGGTAGGAGACATCCGTCCCGGCGGTGACATTGCATTCGAACACCACGCCCTCGGCCCGCATGAGATTCAAGCGGCGTTCGAGAACCCACTTCTCGAGTTTGAAATCGGGAATGCCATAGCGCAGAATCCCGCCGGGCCGGGCGGCCTCCTCGAAAACCGTCACCGGATAGCCCGCCCGGTTCAGCACGTCGGCGGCAGCCAGTCCGGCCGGCCCGGAGCCCAGCACCGCCACCGCCTGAGGCTTGCGCTTTTTGGGAACCCGCGCCTCGACGTACCCGCGCTCGAAGCCCTTTTCGATCACCGCCAGCTCGATCTTGCAGATATTGACCGGGGGCTGGTTGATCCCCAGGACGCAGGCGCTTTCACAGGGCGCCGGGCATACCCGGCCGGTGAACTCCGGGAAGCAGTTGGTGCTGTGCAGGATTTCGAGCGCCTCGCGCCAGCGTTCCTCGAACACCAGTTCGTTGAACTCGGGAATGACGTTACTCAGAGAGCAGCCGGTTTGCGCGGCATGGCAGAAGGGGACGCCGCAATCCATGCAGCGCGCGGCCTGCTGATGC
This sequence comes from Fidelibacterota bacterium, assembly GCA_021734645.1. Classification (GTDB taxonomy): domain Bacteria; phylum Verrucomicrobiota; class Kiritimatiellia; order JAIPIQ01; family JAIPIQ01; genus JAIPIQ01. The sequence continues at coordinate 25,025 of JAIPIQ010000008.1, forward strand.
AGCTCGGCGTCGGTCAGGCGTTCCTCGACGGCCTTGTAGTCCCGCAGGCGGTCGGCCACCGGCCGATAGGGGGCCTCCTGCCGGGGATGGGTCATGAATCCGCGATCTTTGTTCTTGGGCATGGGACCAGTGCTTCCTCAATTGTTCGGTGTTTCCGGGCGCTTGATGGCCAGATCTTCGCGGCTGAGGTATCCCAGCACCTTCTTGTATTCCATGGGGAAGACCTTGACGAAATAGGGCAGCGCGGTCTGCCAGTCAGCCAGCAGGCCGGCGGCGCGCGCGCTGCCCGTATATTGCACATGCTGTTCAAGATACCCGCGCAGTTCATCCTGCTCGGCGGGCTCGGCCACCGTTTCCAGATCCACCATCCCGAGATTGCAGCGTGCGTCGAACAGACCGCTCTCGTCATAGACATAGGCGATGCCCCCGCTCATGCCGGCGGCAAAATTGACGCCGGTGGGCCCGAGGATCACGACCCGGCCGCCGGTCATGTATTCGCAGCCATGGTCGCCCACGCCCTCGACCACCGCCAGAGCGCCGCTGTTGCGAATGGCGAAGCGCTCCCCGACGGCGCCGTTGATATAACAGGCCCCGCTGGTGGCGCCGTACAGGATCACATTGCCGGCGATGATGTTCTCGGCGGGATCATAAGCGGCATCGGGCCAGGGCTTGACCACCACCCGCGCGCCCGAAAGGCCCTTGGCCAGGTAATCGTTGGCCTCGCCCGTCAGCTCGAGGGTCATGCCCCGCGAGCAGAACGCGCCGAAACTCTGGCCGGCGGAGCCGGTGAAGAGCAGGGTCAGGGTGTCGTCCGGCAGGCCTTCCAGCCCATACCGCTTGGCGATCCGGCTCGAGAGAATCGTGCCCACCGTGCGATGCACATTGCGGATGGGCCGCTCGATGACCACCGGCTGGCGCTTTTCAATGGCGGGCAGCGCCGCGGGCAACAACTCGTAATCAAGGGCCGACTCGAGACCGTGCTGCTGGGGCACGGCCGCGCGCCGCGCCGCCGGATCCACCGCCGGCTGGTAGAGTATCTTGCTGTAATCCAGGCCGCGGGCCTTCCAGAAGCGCAGGGCCGGGGACATTTCCAGGCGCTCGCTGGCGCCCACCAGGTCATCCAGGCGGCGCACGCCGAGCTGGGCCATCAGTTCGCGGGCCTCCTGGGCCACAAAGCGCAGGTAATTGACCACATGCTCGGGCTGGCCGGTGTAGCGCTTGCGCAGTTCCGCGTCCTGGGTGGCGATCCCGACCGGGCAGGTATTCTTGTGGCATTTGCGCATCATGACGCAGCCGCAGACCACCAGCGCCGCGGTGGCAAACCCGAATTCCTCGGCCCCGAGCAGCGCGCCGATGATCACATCCCGGCCGGTCTTGATCTGGCCGTCGACCTGGAGGATCACCCGGTTGCGCAGGCCGTTGAGCACGAGGGTTTGCTGGGCCTCGGCCAGGCCCAGTTCCCAGGGCGTGCCGGCATGCTTGAGGCTCGAGAGCGGCGAGGCGCCGGTCCCGCCGTCATAGCCGCTGATCAGGATCACGTCGCTGCGGGCCTTGGCCACCCCCGCCGCGACCGTGCCGACGCCCGCGCGCGAGACCAGCTTGACGGAAATGCGCGCCTCGGGATTCGCGCACTTGAGGTCGTAGATCAACTGGGCGATATCCTCGATGGAGTAAATATCGTGATGGGGCGGGGGCGAGATCAGGGTCACGCCGGGCGTCGAATGGCGTGTGCGGGCAATCTCCGCGTTGACCTTGAACCCGGGCAACTGGCCGCCCTCGCCCGGCTTGGCGCCCTGGGCGATCTTGATCTGCAAATCCTGCCCGTGGGCCAGGTATTCGGCGGTCACCCCGAAGCGCCCGCTGGCGATCTGCTTGATGGCACTGGCCCGCGAATCCCCGTTGGCGTCCGGCTGGTAGCGGGCGCGGTCTTCGCCGCCCTCGCCGCTGTTGCTCTTGCCGCCGATGCGGTTCATGGCGATGGCCAGGGTTTCGTGGGCCTCGAGGCTGATGCTGCCGTAGGACATGGCCCCGGTCACAAACCGCTTCATGAGCGCCTCGACCGGCTCGACCTCCTCGAGGGGAATCGGCGTCGCGGCCTTGAAGGCCATCAGGCCGCGCAGGGTGCATTGATTGCGCGCCTGCTCATTGATCAGGCCGGCATACTGGCGGTAGCGTTCGAAGTCGTTCTCGCGGGTGGCCCGCTGGAGGGCGTGGATGGATTCGGGGGTCCAGAGGTGCCGTTCGCCGTCGGCGCGCAGGGCATAATGGCCACCAGGGGGCAGAATGGGGGCCGCGCCCTCGGGCCGGACGTAGGCCTCCGCATAGCGCGCATTCGCTTCGGCGGCGATTTCTTCGAGGCCGATGCCCTCGATGCGCGAGGGGGTGCCGCTGAAATAGGCGTTGATCACATCGCTGTTCAGCCCCACCGCCTCGAACACCTGGGCATTGCGGTAACTGCGCAGGGTCGAAATGCCGCTCTTGGACATGACCTTCAGCAGGCCCTTGCACAGGGCGTGGGTGTAATTCTCGATGGCCTGCGGCACGGACAGGGGCGCGCGCAGAATCTCGCGCTGGGCCATGTCCGCCACGGTTTCGAAGGCCAGATAGGGATTGATGGCCGAGGCCCCGTAGCCGAGCAGCAGGGCCAGGTGCTGCACTTCACGCGCTTCGCCGGTCTCGAGCAGCAGGCCGTTGCGCGTGCGCAACCGGACGCGCACCAAATGCCGGTTGACGGCGGCGACGGCCAGCAGGGCGGGCATGGGCAGCTCGCCGACGGGCAAATCCTTGTCGCTCAGAATCACGATCCGGTAGCCGGCCCGCAAGGCCGCCTCGGCCTTGGCGCCCAGCTCCTCGAGGGCCGCAGCCAGCCGGGCGCCATCCGCGGGATAGGCCATACCCAAAGACAGAGTCTTGCACGCAAAATCGTCCAGGTTCAGCCCGCGGATGCGGGTCAGATCGTCATTGGAAAGCACCGGATGATTCAGCTTCAGGAGGTGGGCCTGTTCGGGCGTCTCGGCCAGGATATTGTCCGGCGTGCCGATGAAGGTCATGAGGGACATGACCAGCTCTTCGCGGATGGGATCAATCGCCGGGTTGGTCACCTGGGCAAAGGTCTGCTTGAAATACCAGTAGAGCAATTGGGGCTTTTCGGAGAAGATGGCCAGGGCTTCGTCGGCGCCCATCGAACCTACGGGCTCCTGTTCGGTGCTGGCCATGGGATCCAGCACCATCTTGAGATCTTCGCGCGTGTAACCGAACAGCCGCTGATGGGCGCTGAGGCTTTCCGTGTCGGGCCGCACGGGGGCCACGGCATCGAAAAACCCGTGGATCATGATCTTGTTTTCCTCGACCCAGCGCCGGTAGGGCTGGGCGCGCGCCAACCGCATTTTGATTTCCGTGTCCAGCAGCAGGCGCTGACGGCCCAGATCCGCCAGGAGCATCTGGCCGGGCCGCAGCGCGCCCTTGGCCTTGACCTGCCGGGCGGGAATATCGAGCACACCGGCCTCGCTGGCGAAGACCATGAAGCCATCGTGGGTCAGGGTGTAGCGGGCGGGCCGCAAGCCATTGGGGTCGAGTAGCGCCCCCACGGCGCGGCCGTCGCTGAAGGCCACGGCCGCCGGGCCGTCCCAGGGCTCCATCAGGCCGGCATGATAATCGAAAAAGCCCCGCAGATCCGGGCCCATGGGATACTTGGCGCCCCAGGCCTGGGGGATCAGCATCAGCAGGGCATGGCACAGGGACCGCCCGCCGGCCACCAGCAGCTCGAGGGCGTTATCAAGACAGGCCGAGTCGCTGCCCGTTTCGTCTATCACCGGCAGCAGCTTGGCCAGATCGTCGCCCAGCAGGGGCGAAGCCAGATTCGGCTCGCGAGACCGCATCCAGTTGAGGTTGCCGCGCAAGGTGTTGATCTCGCCGTTGTGGGCGAGGTAGCGGAAGGGCTGGGCCAGCTCCCAGGACGGGAAAGTATTGGTGCTGTAGCGCTGGTGCACCACGCACAGGGCGCTGACCAGATCCGGCGCGCCCAGGTCGGGATAGAAGCGCGCCACCTGGGGCGCCAGCATCAGCCCCTTGTACACGATCGTCCGGATCGAAAAACTCGGCACATAGATCCGGCCCTCGGCGCCCAGCCGCCCCGCTGATTCATTCTCGAGGCAGCGCCGCAGCA
>JAIPIQ010000009.1 GCA_021734645.1 Fidelibacterota bacterium
GATCCCTTCGGCCTGTCATCGAGGACGACGACGAGGACGAGGACGAAAATGCGTGCCGGTTCCTTTTGGGTTAGAGTGAAACCGGCCTACTTTAACCCTTTGGAGGCGTTTTCCCTAGTTCGCTAAGGATTCGGGCTGACAATAAAGAGGCCCGATCGGCGTTATGATTGATTAGACAGCCCGCGGTTGCGGGCGGCGGCCAGGCGTCATTGGGATGGCCTGGCCGGTTAACCGGAACAATCAGGAGCAACAGAAGATGAAGAAAGAAATGATGGTCGGTTTGGCGATCTTGACGATGGGTGTGACGCTGGCGGTCCAAGCCAAGGAAAAACCGGAAAAGGCGGCCAGGAAGCCCGCGGGAGGCGCGGAGCACTTCGCGCGGATGGACGCCGATGGCAATGGGACGGTCAATTTGGAGGAGTTCACTGCGTATCGCAGCAAGATGGTCCAGAAGCGGGCCAAGGGCGAGGTAGACGAGGCCAGGCTACTCGAGCGCCTGACGGCCAACTTCAAGCGGATGGATGCCGATCAAAGCGGCGAGCTGACGAAGGAGGAGCTGAAGCAGGCCCGGGCGCGCATGCAGCAGCGGCGGAAGCCCGGTGCGGAGGCCGGGTCGGAGCAGCCCGTGGGCAAGCGGCAGCGCAAGGGCGCAGGCAAGGGCGCGGCCCAAGCAGAGGAATAACGCGCCTTTTTTTCAATAGCAGCATCCGGCGTTCACAGGGCTTGCGGGTCCTGGGGGCGCCGGATGTTCTTTCGGGGGCGACCCTGGCCGTAAAAAAAATGAGTACGGCGGCATTGACGGGGGGGCGGGGGTCTGTTATGGGTAGGCAATCTGGAGTCGCACCGGTGGTGAAACTGGCAGACACGCACGGTTCAGGTCCGTGTGCTCGCAAGGGCTTGGAGGTTCGAATCCTCTCCGGTGCACCAGATCGTAGGGGTTTTCCGCCGAAGGTGATGTTCGGCGGGATTGGATGCGGGCCGGGGAAAACCGGCCGGGCCGGGTTGCCGGCGGAAGAAAGTATAGAGATATGAAAAAGGATATTCACCCAGCGTATGGGGCGGCTCAGATTCGGTGCGCTTGCGGCAACGTGATCGAGACCCGGTCCACCGTCAAGGAAATGCACGTGAATTCGTGTTCGGATTGCCACCCGTTTTTTACGGGCAAGGCCAAATTCATAGACACGGAAGGACGCGTCGAACGGTTCAAGAAGCGCTACGCGACAGCGGGCGCGCGCGCCTAGCCAATTGGAGGACGGGCCGGGGCCGCGGCAGCGGCATTCGGCCCGTGCCATATCCAGGCCCGGCGAGGTCGCGGCATGATTTCTCAGGAGCGATTGGCGGAATGGCGACAGCGGCTGACGGAAGTTGAGGCGGCGTTGGCGGCGCCCGGAGTGGGTGGCAGCAGTCGTTTCAAGACCCTGATGGCCGAACACGCGCGCCTGCGCCGTCTGAATGACAAGGCGGCCCGCTACGTGCGGTTGCAACGCCAGTTGGCCGAGGCCGAAGGGCTGCGGGCCGAAGCCGCTGATGACCCGGAAATGCTGGCGCTGGCCATGGAGGAGGCCGCCGCCGCCCAGGCCGCCCTGCCGAAAATCGAAGCCGATCTGGTAGCCGGCCTGTTGCCGCCCCGTCCCGAGGACCAGCGGGACGCCCTTTTGGAAATCCGGGCCGGCACGGGCGGAGAAGAGGCCGCCCTTTTTGCCGCCGACCTGTGTCGCATGTATCAGCGCTATGCCGAAAATCGCGGCTGGCGGGTCCAATGGGTCGAGGCCAGTCCGGCGGCCGCCGGCGGGTACAAGGAGGCGGTGCTGGCTATTGCCGGCGCCGAAGTATTTCAAACCCTGCGTTACGAAAGCGGGGTGCATCGGGTGCAACGCGTGCCCGTGACCGAAGCCGCCGGACGCATCCACACTTCGGCGGCCACCGTCGCGGTCATGCCGGAGGCCGAGGAAGTTGACATCCAATTACCCCCCGCGGATCTGCGCTTCGACATCTTCCGCTCGAGCGGTCCCGGCGGTCAGAGCGTGAATACCACGGATTCGGCCGTGCGGGTGACGCATCTGCCCTCCGGCTTGACCGTCCAGTGCCAGGACGAGAAATCCCAGCACCGGAACAAGGAAAAAGCTCTGCGGGTTTTGCGGGCGCGGCTGCTGGACTTGAAATTGCAGGAAGAGGACGCGCGGTTGGCGGCGCAGCGCCGGGGTCAGATTGGCAGCGGCGATCGGAGTGAACGCATCCGGACGTATAATTTCCCGCAGAACCGGGTTACGGATCACCGGATCAACCTCACGTTGATGTGCCTGGACCGGATCATCGAGGGGCATTTGGAAGAATTGTTGGAGGCGTTGCGGGCGCGGGATGTGGCGGACCGGCTGGCGGCGCTGGGCGCGGGTTAGGGGGCGGCGGGTGACGGTGGGCGCGTTATGGGCGGAACTCGAGCAAGCGGGTGGCAACGGAAGCGGTCGCGACCTCGAGTGGTTGCTGGCGTCGCACTTGGGGTGCGCACGCCTGGAACTGACCGTGCGGCGCGCGCAAGAGGTAGGGCCGCGATTGGCGGCGCGCATCCGGGCGGGGGCGGGTCGTTTGGCGGCGGGCGAGCCCTTGGCCTATGTGCTGGGGACGGCGGCGTTTCGTGACTTGGAACTGCGGGTGGACCGGCGGGTGCTGATTCCGCGGCCGGAGACCGAGCAACTGGTGGACCTGGTCTTGGCGGATGCGGCGCGCTGGGCGCGGCCGGGCGGGCGATTGGTCGAGGTGGGTACCGGGAGTGGTTGTATTGCCCTGGCCCTGGCTGTGGCGCGGCCGGCGGCGGACATCTGGGCGGTGGATTGCAGTCGCCGCGCCCTGGCGCTGGCCCGGCGGAATGCGGCCGCGTATCCCGGCGCGCGCCTGACATTCCAGGCCAACGATTTGTTGCGGGGATTTCCCGCCGGTCACTGGGATGCGGTGGTCGCCAATCTGCCCTATATTTCCAGTGCCGAGTATGCGGCCCTCCCATTCAGCGTGCGCGGCTATGAACCCCGGCGCGCGCTCGAAAGCGGCCCCACGGGTTTGGAACTCATCGCCCGGTGCGTGCGCCAGGCGGCCCGCCAACTGCGGCCCGCCGGCGGGCTCTACCTCGAAATCGGCGCTGACCAGGGAGCGGCCGTGACCGCCTTGCTCAATCACGCCGGGTTCGAGCGCGTCCGCTGCCTCCGCGACTGGGCCGACCGCGACCGGTTTGTCCTCGGCGTGCAAACCGCCGTCGGCCCGCTTGGACAGGAGAATGTAACCCATGCTTGAAAGCCTGACCACCGCCCTGCAGAAGGTATTTCGTGATTTGCGCGGTCGCGGCCGCCTGGACGCCGACAACGTGCGTGAGGCGCTGCGCGAGGTGCGCCGCGCCCTGCTGGAAGCCGATGTCAATTTCCAGGTGGCCCGCGACTTCATTCGCACGGTCCAGGAGGACTGTCTGGGCGAGGAAGTGCTGGACAGCATTACCCCCGGCCAGCAGATCATCAAACGGATACATGAGCGGCTGATCGCCCTGCTGGGCGGCGCCACCGCCAACTTACACGCCAAGGGGATGCCATCCCAGGTGATGCTGCTGGGGCTGCATGGCGCCGGCAAGACCACCACCGCAGCCAAACTGGCGCGGCGCTGGCTGGACGCCGGCCAGTCTGTCCTGCTCGTAGCCTGCGACTTGCGGCGGCCGGCGGCGGTCAGCCAGCTCGAACAATTGGCGGCGCAAGTCGGGGTTCCCTGCCTCGGGCCGCAGCCGGGCGAAACCGTGCCGGCGCTGGGGCGGCGCGCGCTCGATACCGCCCGGCGCGAGGGGTGCAAGTGGATATTGTACGACACGGGCGGGCGGTTGCACCTCGACGAGGAGCTGGTGGCCGAACTGCAAGCCCTGCGGGCCGCCGTCGCGCCGGAGAATACCCTGCTCGTGCTCGATGGCGCCACCGGTCAGCAGGCCGTGGATATCGCCCAGACTTTTCACCAGCAGGTGGGCCTGACGGGTCTGATCCTCACCAAGCTCGATGGCGACGCCCGCGGCGGCGCCGCCCTTTCCGTGCGGGCTGTCACGGGGTGCCCCATTCTCTTCATCGGGGTCGGCGAACGGCCCGCCGATCTCGAAGCGTTTCATCCCGACCGGCTCGCGTCCCGGATTCTCGGGTTTGGCGATGTGATCAGTCTCGTGGAAAAGGCGGGCCAGGCGCTGGACGAGAAAGAAGTTCGCACCACGCAGGAGAAGCTGCGCCGCAATCAATTTACCCTCGAGGACTTTCTGGCTCAAATGCGGCAGATGCGCAAGCTGGGACCCATCGAAAACCTCCTCGATATGCTGCCCGGCATGGGCCAGGCGCCCGCTCACCTGCGCCAACAGCTCCAGCAGGAGTCCGGCGCCGGCCTGAAGCGCTCGGAGGCCATTATTTGCAGCATGACCCCCCGCGAACGCCGGCACCCGGAACTCCTGAACGGCTCCCGCCGCAAGCGCATTGCCCTGGGCGCCGGCGTCCAGGTCCGCGATGTCAACGAGCTGCTCAAGGGCTTTGACCAGACCCGCAAAATGATGCGCAAGATGGGCCGCCTGCCCAAAGGCCTGCGCGGCCTCGGCCAACTGCCCTTCTGACCCCTTCCCCTCCTCTCGCCACGCGGCGCGTTCCAGCGTCTGTAACGCCATTACAGGCCCTGGAACAAGCGTCGGAGGCTATCGGCGCTGGTGCGCCTCAACCTCAACGCTGACGTTATCCCTGAATAATAAGAATTGACAATGCGTACGCTATATCGTACGTTACTGTCGAAAGGTTAAGAAATATGACTACTTTGTCAGCAACCGAAGCCCGAAAGAAGCTCTACACTCTGATTGATGATATTTCGCAGTCGCACGCCCCTGTCCAGATTGCAGGGAAGCGCACTTCTGCAGTACTCATGGCCGAAGACGACTGGCGCGCCATTCAGGAAACACTTCATCTCGTTTCCATGCCGGGCATGAAGGACTCCATTGTCAAGGGAATGAAGACACCTGCCGAGAAATGCGAAAAGGATCTTGATTGGTGAACTGGACACTCGTTTACACGAAGCAAGCTAAGAAGGATGCTCGCAAGCTTGCATCATCGGGATTGAAAAATAAAGCAAAGCGACTTCTCGAAATCCTGGAAGCAGACCCATTTCAGTCTCCTCCACCTTTCGAGAAGCTCGTTGGCGACCTCGTCGGTGCATGTTCACGGCGCATCAATATTCAACACCGTCTCATATATCAAGTCTTGGATGATATTAAGACGATCAAAGTCATCCGCATGTGGACCCACTACCAGTAAGACTTGGGATAACAAGGCAATTCATGTTACTGCCGCAGAGCGCGGCAAAACATGATTGCAGACGTTGGGCACGGGGAAATATGAGCACACCCGAATCCTTAGCGAACCAGGAAAAGCGCCTCCAAAGGGTCAAGGATTCGGGAGCCCTCGGGAAATGAAAAAAAATCTTGCGCTGACGGCGGGGGCTTGTATGCTGGGTTGAAGCTTCAAGGAGCGAGCGTAGCTCAGTGGTAGAGCTCCACCTTGCCAAGGTGGATGTCGAGGGTTCGAATCCCTTCGCTCGCTCCATTTTTTTCATGGACGCAATACAGATCATCAATGGCCGGTTGCTGTGCCCCGTGACGGGACTGGATACCCGCGACGCGTTGTGGGTTTATGAGGGTTGTATTCAGGGCGGTTCGCCGCCGCCGGGTGGTCCAGTCCGCACGCTGGACGCGGGCGGGCGCTATATTTTTCCAGGGTTTATTGATTTGCACGTGCATTTGCGGGAGCCGGGGCTCGAGGAGGCGGAAACGGTGGCCAGTGGGGCGCGGGCGGCCTTGGCGGGCGGTTTTACGGCGGTGGTGGCCATGCCGAATACGACGCCGCCGCTGGACACACCCGAGCGGGTGGCGGCCTGCCGGGCGGCGGGCCGGGCGGCGGGGGGCGCGCGGGTCTGGCCCAGCGCCTGTTTGACGCGTGGCCGGGCGGGACAGGAAGCCGCGGATTTGGCGGGATTAGCGGCGGCGGGGGCCGTCGCCTTTACGGATGACGGCGCCACCGTGCCGGATACCGAATTATTGCGCGCTTTGCTCGTGGCGGCGCGGAAGCTTGGGCGCCCGGTGATGGATCATGCGCAGGATCCGCGGGCGGAAAAGAACGGGGTGGTGCATGCGGGTCCCTGGGCGGCTCGGCATGGCTTGCCGGGCATTCCCCGGGAAGCCGAAGTGGACATCATTGCGCGGGATTTGGATTTGGCGGCGGCGACCGGCGGCTGGATGCATATTCAACATATTACGACGGCGGGCGGCGTCGAACGGCTGCGCGCGGCACGCGCCCAAGGCTTGTCCGTCAGCGGCGAGGTCACGCCCCATCATTTGTTGTTATGTGACGAAGACTGTGATCCGGACGACGCAAACTTCAAAATGAACCCGCCGTTGCGGGAAGCGTCCGACCGATCCGCCCTGCAGGCCGGGATACTCGAAGGCGTCATTTCCTGCCTGGCCACGGACCACGCCCCCCATCTGGCGGCCACCAAGGCCCGCGGCCTGCGCGCGGCGCCGTTCGGCGTGGTCGGCCTCGAAACCGCCGTGGGCCTGACCTATTCCCTGCTGGTGCGCGATCGCGGGCTGGCCCTGGGCGAGTGGGTGGCGCGCTGGACCAGCGGTCCGGCCGCCGTGCTGGGACGGCCCGCGCCCACGCTCGCACCCGGTCAGCCCGCGGATTTGACGCTGTTTGATCCGGATGCGCACTGGACGGTCAACCCGGACGAGTTCATTTCCAAGGCCCGCAATACCCCGTTCGCGGGCCGGCTGCTCCAGGGCCGGGCGCAGGGGCTTTGCCTGGGAGAGCTTACCTGATGAATGGGCTGGACGAACGGGAACCGGTCGGGCGCCCCGCCTTGTCGGCGGACGGGCAGCCGACGGTCTTCAGTCTGGCTGCGCAATGGCCCGGTTCGGCGCTGACCCGCGGCGTGGGCCGCTGGCTGGATCGCCAACTGGGCCTCGAGGGGGTCAACTGGGTTTACCGGACGGGTTTAGCCCAAGGCGACGAGCGGCCGTTTGTTGACAAACTGCTTGAAGCGATCGAGATCACGTATGACGTGGCCGAGAGCGATCTGGACCGGATTCCCGATCAAGGGCCGGTGCTGGTGGTCTCGAATCATCCATTTGGCGGCATCGAGGGCCTGTTGCTTTTGTCCCTTTTCAAGTCGGTGCGCCCGGATACGCGCCTGTTGGTCAACTATCTCCTCGGGCGGGTGCCCGAGCTGGCGCCGGACTTCTTTTTCGTCAATCCGTTCGGGGGGGCCGCCGCGGCGCGGCAGAGCATCCGGGGGGTGCGCGAGGCGCTCAACTGGGTGCGGTCCGGCGGGTTGCTGGTCACCTTTCCGGCGGGGGAAGTCGCCCATTTGAACGGGCGTCGGATGCGGATCGAGGAATCACCGTGGCTGGCCAGCACGGCGGGGATCGTCCGGCGCACGCAATGCGCCGTACTGCCCGTTTATTGCGCCGGGCGCAATTCGGGGCTCTTTCATTTGGCGGGTTTGCTGCATCCCCGTTTGCGCACCGCCCTGCTCGCCCGGGAGATCATGAACAAGTGCGGTCAGGCGTTGCCGATTCATCTGGGCCGCCCCATTCCGTACCGGCGGCTCGAGGGGCTGGATGACGCCGCGCTGCTGGCCTATCTGCGGCATCGCACCTTCAACCTGGCGCAGCGCGACCGCCGTGCCCTGCGGGTGTTCGTCCGTCTGCCCTGGCCCCTGCGCCGTCGCCCCCCGCGCGAAGAAGCCATCCGCCCCGCGACCCCGGTGGCCGACCTCGCGCGGGCGGTGGCGGATCTGCCGCCCGAGGCCCGCCTCCTGACCTCCGGCGAGTATGATGTTTTCGTCGCCCCCGGCGAGCGGATCCCGACGATTCTGACGGAAATCGGGCGGTTGCGCGAGATCACGTTCCGGGCCGTGGGGGAGGGGACCGGCCTGCCGTGCGATCTGGACGAATACGACACCTACTACCAGCACATATTCGTGTGGCAACGGGTCAAGCAGGAACTGGTGGCGGCCTATCGCCTGGGACTCAGCGATGAAATCCTGGCGCAGTGGGGCCGCAAGGGGCTCTACACCAATTCGCTCTTCCGCTACCGCCGCAAACTGCTCGAGCATTTGAATCCGGCCCTCGAGATGGGGCGTTCGTTTGTGCGGAGCGAGTACCAACGGAGCTACAACCCCCTGCTGTTGCTCTGGCGGGGCATCGGTCAATTCCTGGTCAACAACCCGCGCTACCGCTATTTGTTCGGACCGGTCAGCATTACCGACAACTATCGCACACGCTCGCGCGAAATGCTCATGGCCTTCCTCAAGCTCAACCGCTATGAAGATGAGCTGGCGCGCCTGGTCAAGCCCCGCACCCCGCCGCGCAGTTTGCACCTCAAGTGGCTGTTGCGCCGCGGCATGCGCGGGGCCGTGGTGGATAATATCGAGGAAATCGAGAACCTGATCGGTGACATCGAAACCGAGCTCCAGGGGATTCCGATTCTGCTCAAGCAATATCTGAAGCTGGGAGGGCGCCTCCTGGGCTTCAACCTTGATCCCGAATTCAATTACTGTCTCGACGGCCTGATCTACGTGGATGTGCTGGCCACCGATCCCAAGGTGCTGCTGCGCTATCTGGGACGCGAAGGCGTGGCCAAGTATTTCGCGTATCATAACCACCTGCCGCCGCCCCTGCCCGAAGACGCCACCGAGCCGAAGCCTACCCCCCCACCCCAAATGAGCACCCCATGAAACAAGCATCTCTTTCGAAAAATAGCGAGTCCCCCCGGCGCGTACTGGTAACCGGCGCGGCGGGATTCGTCGGCTCGCACCTGGTCGAGCGCCTGCTGGCCGACGGTCACCAGGTCGTGGGCCTGGATGCCTTCCTGCCCTATTATCCGCGGCCCCTGAAAGAAGCCAATCTCACGGCCGCCCGCGCCAATCCCCGCTTCACCTTTCATGAATGCGACCTGCGGGATGCTCATCTCGAACCGCTGCTGGCCAATTGCGAGGTCATTTTTCATTTGGCGGCCATGCCCGGCCTGATGTTGAGCTGGCAGGATGTGCCCCTCTACGCCTCCTGCAATATCCTGGGCACCCAGCGCCTGCTCGAAGCCGCCCGCCACTCCGACATCCAGCACCTGATCCATGTTTCCACTTCGAGTGCCTACGGCGTCGAAGCCTGCGGTACCGAGGAGGCGCCCACCCGGCCCATCTCCCCGTATGGGATCACCAAACTGGCCGCCGAGCATCTCTGTCAGGCCTACGCCCACAACTTCGGCCTGCCCTACACCATCCTGCGCTATTTCTCCGTCTACGGCCCGCGCCAGCGGCCGGACATGGCCTACAATATCCTGATTCGCACCCTGCTGGCGGGCCAGGTCTTTTCCCTGTACGGCGATGGCGCCCAGAGCCGCGGCAATACCTACGTGGCCGATGCGGTGGACGCTACGGTCAGCGCCATGGAACGGCGCGCCGCCTGTCTCGGGGAAATCATCAACATCGGGGGCGGCCAGGTGGTGACCCTGCGCGAAACCATTGCCCTGCTCGAGGAACTCACCGGGCGCACCGCGCGCATTGAATACCATCCCCCCCGGCCCGGCGACCAGCGCCACACCGCCGCGGATATTTCCAAGGCCGCCCGCCTGCTGGATTACCATCCCGCCACCACCGTGCGAGCGGGCCTGGCCGCCCAGGTGCAATGGCAGACCGGCTCCTCTCATTCCGGGGGTGTGGCAACGGGCGCCGAGCGTTGAACGGGCTGCCAGCCCGTGACGCATGGGCAAGATGCCCAGGCCACGGGAACTACGTCTGACCGTCCATCAAGGACAAATGGCACTCGTTGAGACGGAACTGGCAAGCCGGGCTGCGAGAGGCAACCCGTTGTTGCCCGGATATGCCGGATTGGAATACACCCCGACCGCAGCTATGGAATTCCGGGCGGGCGGGGTGTTATTGAGGTCAGACCGGAAGCGATTCAGGCGGTCGTCGGAAGACCGCCGCGGCGCAACCGCAGCCTTTCACCCACCGTTGACCCATTTGCCGCGCCGCCTCCCGCAAGTGCTCAACCGTGCCGGCCACCAACCCGAAACGCTTGCCATACTTCCGCACCGTCTCCAACCACTCGTCCGCATCCAGATCCAGCGATTCAAGCAACGGCCGGACGTCCTCCCCGATCCGCCCTGGCTTGTCCGACCGCAACGCCCGCCCCGTGGCATCCACCACCCGCAGATAATCCATTGTCCCGTAATAGGCAAACAGATGCCGACCTTCATCCAGCGGACACAAGAACTTCTCCCGCTCCAACGCCCGCTCCAGTTCACCCTTTGCATGCGCCAATTGCTCGGGCGAGACGTCCTCCACCGCGCACTCCAGCGCCTTGGCCCGCTCCGCTGCCTTCCGCGCCATGATCCGGTCATACGCCCCCGTGAACTCCGAGCCCTCCAACGACGTCGCCAAACGCGCCCGCACCGGATTCAAATCCACGTAGCACATGCAGGCCAGGATAGCCCCCTCATCCTCCAGCCGCTGGCACTTGAAACGCGACTCCCAAAACCGCCCCTTCACCCCATCCTCCTTGTTCGCCCGCCGCGAAATATGCTCGTTCAGCGCCTTCATGAACCAACTCAGACTCCCCAAACGACGCCGCAACTCATTCAACCGCAACCGGTCCTCCAATTCTGCCGCTACGTCCGCCTCCGTCACTTCGTACCGCACCCCCTCATCGCTTTCGTGCTTTGGCGTATAAACCGACAACCACCGCCGCGCCACATCCTCGGTACCCCACCTCCGCGCAACATCTGGGCGCGTCCGCAGGACCACATGCAGATGATTGCTCATGACCGAATACGTAAGTACATCCATGGCAAACGCTTCTGACAAATGCGCCAGCCGACTCCGAATCCACTCCTTGCGATGATCGTAGTTCGCTCCGCTGTACGCATCCGCACCACACAGATACGCCCGGCGCACGCAGCGTACGACCACATGGTACACCCCCACCTCGCTCTCATACACCAACTTTCGCCGCGCGATCGTCATAACCACCTCCAGCTTTTCAACAAATACTGCCAGAACTGCCCATCCATGTCAAATAAATTATGCGTGTCCTTTATACGTCTTTATACCTTTATACGCTTCGTGTCCTTTATACATTACGCGGGTTGGGCCGGTCCAGGGCGGCCCCGCGTGGCGTGCGCGTAGGCCGCCTCGATGGCGCGGGTGTTCTTTTCGACGAGCTGGGAAAGCTTGTCGTATTTGGTTTTAAGGGATTCGTCGAGGACGGCGGTGGTGCCGGAGGCCACGAAGCGGGTTTTGCCCGCAAAGCGCTCTTCCATGGCGGCGATGACGTAGGGAAGATCCACGAGCGGAATGGATCCGCAGAGGGCGCCCAGCATGGTCATGTTCGCGGCCAAGTCGGTGCCGGCGAATTCGATGGCCAACCGGGTCGCGGGGACGTAGAGGACTTCGGCCTCGATCTGGTCCAGTCCGGCCCGCTCGCGGTCGGAGAGCAGGGGTTCTTCTGAGTTGATGATCACGAGGCCGCCCTTCGTCAGTCCGGCGTAGAAGGGCATGGTGTAGGACTTGCCCAAGGTGATGACTTGTGGTGAGAAGATCATGATGACGCGGGGATAGAGGATCTCGCCGCGGTCGTAGATGGGCTCGTTGGAGATGCGGACGTAGCTTTCAGCCGGGGCGAGGCGTTTCTCGGCCCCGAAGAAGGGATTGGCGGTGGCGTGCTTGCCCATGTTCATGATGGCGGTCCCGACGATGTGCGCCGCAGTGACGACGCCTTGCCCGCCCAGTCCGGCCATGCGAATTTCCAGATTTGAATTCACGGGTGTCCTCCGGTCGGGGCGGCCGCCATCCGTTCGAGGCAGGCCTGGGCGTCGGGGGTCAGGTACTCCTCGAACGCATAATGGGTTTTTTCCGCGGCCCGGGCCGTCGCGACGGTGTTTCCGGGGGCGAACTTCAGGTTGGTGGGGCAGGGGGTGAACATCTGCACGTAGGTCGGGCCGACTTCGCGGGCGAGCCGGATGGCCTTGCGCACGACGTCGCCCAGTTTGCGGGGGCTGGCGACTGTGACGCGGGCGACGTAGGCGCATCCGGCGGTCTTGGCCATTTCGAAGATGGGAATCTTCTGGAAGGACTTGCCCGTGGGCGCCATGTTGAGGACGTCGCCCTGCTTGGACATGCCGCTTTCCTGGCCGCCGGTGTTGGCATAGACCTCGTTGTCGAGCATGATCGTGGTGAAGTGCTCCCCGCGGAACCAGGAGTGCAGGGTATAGTCCAGGCCAATGTCCGCCACGGCGCCGTCGCCGACCATCACGACGACGTCCTTGGGCGCGTCCGGGAAGCGCAGGCGGAGCATGCGGGTGAGGCCGGAGGCGACGGCATTCTGGTTGCCGAAGGCGGTGTTCGAATAGTTGACCGCCGTTTGCGCGAGCCCGAAGAAGGAACAGCCCGGGGTGCCGATGACGATGGTGTCCGCCGGGTTCGGCAGCGAGGCCAGGGCCAGGCGCAGGCCCAGGGCAACGCCGCAGCCCGCGCAGTGCGGATGGGACTCGATGATTTCCTTGAAGGTGCCGAGGTCGGCCACGCTCTTGTCGCCGCCGTAGGGGCCGTTTGCGACCAGGTCCCGGTATTCCTGGGGCAGCAGCGCCTCGAATTCCGGAACGGGGGTGATGGATTTTTTGGACATGGGAGGGCTTCCGTGGGTTGGGGGGCTCAGGCGGTCCGGCGTTTTGCGAGGCCGCTGCGGATTTGCGCCATGATCAGTTCCTTGGGCATGGTCATGCCGCCGAAGACGCGCGGGCCGGCTTCGACGCGGCGGTTCTGGTCGAGGGTCGCCTTGACTTCGCGCGCCAGCCAGCCACCGGCATTGAATTCCGGCACCACGATGAGCTCCGCGTGGCGGGTGAGCTCCTGGAGTTCTGCCGCGGGGAAGGGGCGGACCGATTTCACCTTCACGAGGCCGACGTCCAGTCCTGCTGCGCGGAGGGCCCGGATGGCCTCGCGGCTCTGGCTGGCGGCCGTCCCGGAGGCCACGATGAGAATAGGCGCCTGGGCGTTATCCGTCTCGACCAGTCCGCCCAGCAGGCGCCCGATGTGTTTGCGGGCGCGTTCCGCCGCCGCCAGGATTTCCTGGTGCCAACTGGCATTGGCGGCATAGGAGATGAAGTTGCTCTTGTTGAGGAGGGGGTCCCGTGTGATGCGCAGGGGCGGGGTCTCCGTATCGAAGGCTGGCACCGGCGACTTGCGCGGGTCGTAGGGCTGCAGTTGCACGTCATCGGACGGGAGATTCACGATCTCGCGCGTGTGGGTCACGAAAAATCCGTCCGCGAAGACGCCGACGGGCAGGTGGACGTCGGGTTCCTCGGCGATCGCATAGGCCGCCAGGATCATGTCGAAGTATTCCTGGGCGTTTTCCGCATGCAGCATCAGCATGCCGGTGTCGAGCAGGAAGGCCATTTCGATGTTTTCCGGCTGGATGGAGGGGGGGAGGGAAACGCCGCGGCACATGAAGGCGCAGACGATGGGCTGGCGCGAGCCGGCCCACACGGGGAACATCTCCATGGCGCGGAGGGTGCCCGGGCCGCAGGTCGCGGTGAACACGCGGCCGCCGCCGAGGGCGGCGCCGTGGATGGCGGCCAAGACGGCGAATTCGTTCTCCGCGCGGTAGTAGTCGCGGATGTACCCGCCGGCGAAGAGATCGCCCACCAGGTGCATGCTTTCGCTCTGCGGCGTGATGGGATAGGCGATCGCCATGTCGACGTTGGCGCGCTTGACGGCTTCGGCCACGGCTTCGCTGCCAGTGATGAAGGCCTTGTGGCGGGGGGCGCGCAGGAGCATCTCCTCGGCGGACAGGGTTTGCATCTCGGGCTTCATGATTCTCCCTCGTTCGGGGCGAGCGCCTTTTTCGGGCAGGCCTGCACGCACAGATAGCACTCCTTGCACTTGGTGGCGTCAATGACGACCTTGCGGCTCTGGTCTAGCTTGATCACCATGGGTTCGGGGCAGGTCAGGATGCAGATCTTGCAGCCGGTGCACTTCTCCTTGGCGACGTTCACTTTTGCCATGGCGCACCGCCTTCCCGCGCGGCGGCGGTGCCGCCGCAGGCCTGTTTCCGGCGCCGGACCGTCTGGGTGAGGGCCCGGACTTTGTCCGCGCCCGCGTCCCGGAGCGAGACCATGGCATCCTCGTGGCCGGCCTCGGCGCACACGGCGACCGTGAAGCAATTGGTTTCGGCGCGGATCATCTTCAGGGCCACGTTGGCATAGTGGCAATGCACGCCGACGAAAAGGCACACGTCGATTTCGTTGTGCCAGATGGTCAGGTTGGGATGGTTGGGGTTGATCTCGATCTCGGGATTGATCTTGGGATACTTGGGGCGGTAGTCGGGCATGGGGATGATTTTCGCGCCGCAGGCCTGGGCCAGTTCCACGATGGCGGCCGCCTTTTCCCGGACGGAGTCGGCCCAGTCCCACAGGACCAGGGGGCCGGGAAAGATCACCGGATGGCGCGCGGCCAACAGCTCGTCGGCGACCCGGTCCAGCGCGTCCTGTTCGGGGACGATGCGTCCTTCCACCAGCGCCTGTCCGGGGTCGGAAAGCTGGACGCCCATCAAGGCGGCGGCCGGGGCGATATACCCCTCCGGGCCGACCGTGACGATGTATTCCGTTGCACTCATAAATATTCTCCACTCGATTGGCAGGGCGGAGGGTCGTGTCCCGCGCGGTGCAATTCGAGTCAGGAGAATATCTCACGAAAGAAGAACACGTCAAGCCGGGTCCGGCTATCCTTGCCCATTTGGTTTAGATGGGTCGCTAAGGGGCGATAAGTGTTTCCAGATCGCAGCCGGGAATTGACACCCGGCGGCCTTTATCATATGCTGATGATTATGCAGACGAATCCGATGGAAAAATATTCTTCGGCCAGCACGCTGTCCGACATGGAAATCTTTGTTTTTCCGGAGCTGTTGTACAGCCTCGTGCTCGCCAATATTCTTTCGCCGCGATTGTGGGCCTGGCGGGACGATCCCTGGTTCCGGAAGATGGACAAGCTGACGCCCTACCGGCGCGTGCTGCGGCTGAAGCAGTACATCATTGACCACTACGAATTCAATCTGGATCTGGACACGTGGGGCCTGACCCGGCAGGAGCGCGAAATGGAGCGTTTCCGCCCGTTCCTCGACGAAAAGATCATTTCCGAGAGCAACGCGCTTTTCGGATACGAAGGGGACAAATACTACTTTGATCTGGATATCCGCCGGCATTTCGGGCTGGAAAAGTATACCCGCGACACGATTCCGTATTGGAAAACGGAAACATTGGAAGCCATGGACGCCTTTCGTTTCCGGCCGGGCTACCGGGCCGGCGCCGGCGAATGCGTTTCCCTTTCGACGCTTTACGCCGCCGCGCTGTTCGTGGTGTGCGGCATTCCTCTGGATGATATCTTTCTGTTGGCGACCCCGCTGCATTCCCAGAACTTCGTGCTGGTGCGCGACGGCATCCTGACCAACAACCGCCGGATTGTGTCCAAGCGCATGTGGTTCAACGGCACGGAGCTGACGGCCAAGGCCCAGCGGGCGTTGCGCCATGAGCAGGTCACGATCATCGCCCACCACAGCGGTTGGCTGCATGTGGCCTACCCGGAGGCCAGCCTTGATCAAGACGCCCTGGCCCGCTTCCAGAACGCCTTGAAGGATTTCCTGCGCACGCCGCTCGATGCCGAAGTCCTGCTCGCCTTCCTGCGCCAGGAAAGGGATCTGCAAACCTGCTTCCAGATCTGTTGCGAGCGTCCCGGGCGGCCCCGCTACCTGCCCATGGAAAGAATGTTCCACTACGAGCAAAGCAGCGCGCATACCGCCCACGCCGACACCCGCGAGCGCCTGCTGAGCGAAATTGACGAATACGAATATTTCTCCGAGCCCATGGCCGACCGCCTGTGCTTCAACCGGGTCGAGGAGGCCCTGGGCGGGCGCGTGATCCAGTCGGATGACGCCGATGGCTTGCGCGCCCTGGCCGTTGAGTTCCGCTGCCATTACCAGCAGGCGGACAAGATCATGGAGCGCCTGCGCCAGTTCGTGCACATCACCCCGCGTCTGCCGGGCACGGACAAACAGTGGCGGGCGCCCCGGCCCCTGGCCATCGCGCCCGAACAGAGCCGCGAAGAAATCCGGGCGTATCTGGAAGGCATTCGCGCCGAGCATCCCGTGGCCGACCTGGCTTTCTATCCCGCCCGGGATCTGGCCCGCACGGAGTGGGCGCCGTTCCTGAAAGCCGCCCTCGAACGCAATCCCGTGGCCATTGCCGGCGCCCAGGATCTCGATGAGGCCGCGCTCCGGGCGCATCTGGACGCCCTGCCCAATGAATCCATCTATGACGATACGCGCGCGGCCCAGCCCGATGAGGTCTGGAATTTCGGGCGCGGGGACGGTCTCGAGCGCGCCCTGTGCCTGGCCAACATCCTCCACGCCCGCCAGCCTGAGCGCCCCCTGACGCTCGAATGCGCGGACGGGCAAGCCATCCTGCGCGATGACCGGGAGGTCATTGCCGCCTGGCCCGGCGCCAAAGGATTCCAGCGGGTCATCGCCCTGACGCCATGAACCCCAGGCTTGATCAGCGCCCGTTCCCGGGAGCTCGCCGACGGTGCCGGGCGGCTCGCGGGCCGGGACGCGGGGGGGGCACTGGTCGGCCTGCATGGATCACATGGCGCTGCCTGGCGGCGCTGGCGCTGCTGGCGACCCGGCTCGGCGCCGGGCAGATCACCTATCCGGCCATCGGGAATCTGGACCTCGAGGAAGGGACCATCGAAATCTGGCTTACGCCCATGCGTGCCCTCTATACGCCGTCGGTTGCCTACCAGGGCCTGCTGCACTGCGGCGCGGTGCGGAACGACCACTTCTCGATGTCGCTGGCCTGGTATGCGAAGAACAACACGCACATGATCGAAGCCAACCTGGGGGGGGGCCGTCTGGCCAATGTGACGGCGCAGGCGCCCGCGGACTGGACCCCGGGTCAAATGCATTATGTAGCCTTCACCTGGCAGGGCGCCACGATGGTCCTGTTCGCGGATGAAGCCGGCGGCGACGGCGGGCGGCAGGTGACGGAGCAGAACCGGCGCATCCAACTCGAGGCGTTCGACCAACTGGGTTCCCCCGGGGATACCCTCGTGATCGCCGGCCAGCGCGACGGCTATCAGACGTATGTGATTGTGCATGCCGTGCGGATTTCGGCGGTGGCCCGCGAGCTGGCGGCGGCGCCGGTGCCGCCGTTGGACCGTACCGCGCTGGACGACGTCTATACGTTGCTGCTGGATATCTACGAGGCGAACTATGTGGACGGCGCCACGACGCCGGTCACGCTCTCCGGCCTGGCGGGGGAGAACGGCGGGCGAGGGAATGCCGCCTTTGTGGAGGCAGGCAGTACGCAGCAGGGGCTGTTGGCCGAGCCGGTCACCATTTTCACCAGCGGATTTCGCATGTACTGAGGAATGCCATGCGCGAGCAGGGTCAACGGATAGCGTCGGGGCGCGGTTCCCGGGTTTTCTCGTGGATCCTGCTGTTGCTGGTCGTGGCCGGGAGCGTTTGCGGCGGGGATCCGGATCTCTGGCAGCGGTATCCGCTGGTGACGGCGCCGGATGTGACCGGGACGGCGCCGCCCACGCTGGATGGACAGGTCGCGCGCGCGGAATGGTATCAGGCCGCGCAACTGGGGCCGCTGCGGGTGGGTCACGCAGGCGTGACGGACAGTATCGTCCGCGATGTTTTTCTCAGCTACGATGCCACGGCGTTGTACCTGGGGTTTCGACTGCGGCGTTCGGATCAGGCGCCCGACCCCGCCGTGCCCGCGGAGCCGCTGGATCAAGCCCTGTTCTGGGCGACGGGTGATGGCGCGGAAATCACCCTCGATCCGGACCATGCGGGCGGTGGCGCCACGCGGGCGTTGTATGTCTTCCGGCTCTTCGGCGGCGATGTCATGGCCGATGCGCGCGTCGCCGTGCATCGGGATGATGAAGAGCAGTGGCATACGGTGGCCACCGATCTGGAGTGGAACGCCGGGGCGGTTTACCGTTCCGCGCCGCTGCCCGCGCCCTACGATGGCTGGCAGGGTGAAATCGCGATTCCGTGGGTGGCGCTGGGCGGTCGGCCGCCCGCGGGCGCCATCTGGGGGTTTGATTTCGTGGACCGGCGCGAGACGCCCGCCCCGGCCCATGCGCATTTTTCGTATAGGGGGCCCAACTGGAGCAAGGCGGAGAATCTGGGCCATCTGCGCTTCGGGCGCGCCGCGGCGGGCCAGCCGGCCCCCGCAGTCCGCTTTCTGCGCGCCGGCGACGCCGGCCGCTTGACGCCGTATGTGCTGTTTGATTTCATCAATGCGCGGCCCGGGGCGGGGGCGGTGCAGGCGACCCTGAACGTCTACAAGCGCAAACTGGGCGCGGAGGGGGGGCTCGTCGAATACTATCCGTTTCTCGACAATATCGCGGGCATGGGCGAGGGATATGTCGGGGACACCATGGAGAATCAGATCCGGGCGATGCTGGGAACCGATGGGGCGGGCGGATTCTATCATCCAGGCGGTGCGGACTTGGAACAGGCGCTGGTCACGATTCCGGCCGGGACCAGCCGGAGAGCGGGCGCGCTGGGGCCGGGCGGTCCGGCGGGATCTACCTGGGATGATCCGCTGGGGGACTACCTGGTGCTGTACGAGATGACCGATCCGGTTACCGCCGAACGCCTGGCTGCCGGCGTCCTGCCTTTCCGGCTGAACCCGCTGCGGATCACTGTCGAAGCCTACTGGCTCTATGCCCGGCGCTTGGCCGTGCAGGCCTTTTTCGACGAGATGCCCCTCAAGGAGGAGACCCCTTATCGCGTGCTGTTCGAGGCGCTGGATGCCGACGGGACCGTGCTTTCGGCCGCCAGCCGGACTATCCAGACCACGGACCAGATGGCTGCGGGAGAACTGGTTGTTGACGGCGATCCGACGACCCCGGATGACGACTGGCCGGTTGACGCCAGCTATGAAGTCCGGGTTTCCCTACAGGAACGCCCGGCGGATGGCGCGGACTACCAGACGGTCATTTCCTCCAGCCAGTACCTGTATCGCCCCCCCTTTCCGCCCTGGTATCGCAATTCCTATGGATTGAATCAGGCCGTCCCGCCGCCCTGGACACCCCTCGAGTCCGACGCGGCCGCGCGCACGGTGTCCGTCTGGGGGCGTACCTATGTCTTGGACGGCTTGTTTCCCTCGCGCATCCTGAGTCAGGGCCGGGAGGTGCTGGCGGGGGCGGTCAGTCTCGAGATCGCCACCCCGGCCGCCGGTCCGCTCGAACTGGATTGGAACCTGACGGAATGGCGCCAGGTGCACAGCGCCGCCGGGCGAGTCGAGTTTCGGGCCGCGCTGACCAGTTCCGTCGCCACCGTCTCGGGCACCGTCTGGATCGAGTTCGATGGGTTGCTGTGGTATGACCTGATCCTCGCGCCGGTCGCGGACACGCTCGAAGTGCTGGATCTGGTGCTGGATCTGCCGCTCAATCCCGAGCTGGCCGAGCTCAAGACGTCCGCCGCGCCCATCGAGATTCCGGGCTTGAGCGTGGCGCCCGAACCGCAGCCGGCATCCTGGGAATCGGGCGCATTCGGGGATATGCGGCGCAGTTTTGCCGCCTATCTCTGGGCCGGCAACGAACAGGCCGGGCTGGGCTGGATCTGCGAAGCGCCGGAACGATGGCCCGCGGCGGCGGATCCCGCCGGCTTGCTCGAGACCATCGCCCCCCGCAACGCCGAAGAGCCCGCCCGCATGCGGATCCATATCATTCGCGCGCACCCGGACCAGCCCGTGACCCTGCGCCGCGCCGATCCCTTGCCCTTGCGCTTTGGGCTCCAGGCCACGCCGATTCGCGCCCTGCCGGATCCGCGTGTGACGCGCGTCTGGCAGGGCGGGACCCTCGCTACCGATGCGGCCCTGGCGGAACGCCAGGACCGGGAACGGACGCAGGTGACGGTCGGCCACAGCAGTTGGCGGGCGACCGACAGCAATGTCCATTTTGCGGGCTGGCCGACGCGTTGCCTGGATGCGGACCGTGAGGCGCGCGTCCGCGCGGGCGTAGAGTGGGCTGCGCAGGATTTCAACGGCGACGGCGTGACCCGGCGCACCGTGCTCTATACGGGCTGGGGTATTGACCTGACCGCGGACGAGTACCGGTATCATGCCGCGGAATTCTGCCTAAAGCCCTACGAGAACAGCGGCGCCAATACCATGCGGCAATCGCCGGGCCGCCAGGGCGCCTACGGGGATTACCTGGCGTGGGCCTGGGCTGATCTGATCGAGCATTATGATGTGGATGGGGTTTTCTGGGATTCAACCGCCCGCTGCTGGCAGGACGAGAACGAGTTGATCGGCAACGGGTGGCGGGACGCCGCGGGGATCCTGCGGCCAGCCGCGCCCGTCCTGGCCTCGCGCGAACTGTTCCGGCGCATCTACAGCCTGTTCCACGGCGAGACCTTCACAATCAACGGCCGGACCCTGCGCAAGCCCGAGGGCGTGATCATCAATCACCCCGCGAGTGTTTGGCCCGTGAATGCATTTGCCGACGTTCATCACCGGGGCGAAGGACAGGCCATGACCGGGGCGACCCTCTGGGAGGCCTGGCGGTCCCTCGAACATTTCCGGGTCAACTACGCCGGCACGCCGTTCGGCCAGCCGCTGCTGGGAATGTCCAAGGACTTCAAGGGGCTGCCGTTGCGGGTGATCAATCACGCGGCCATCCACCTGTTGCACGCCCCCAATGCCACGGCCAAGACGGCTGCCGAATTCAGCGATAGCTACTACCCCAAGAAACAGGGATATGCGTACGGCCACCGGCCGACGCTGAAAATATGGGCGGCCAACGAATGGCTGGATTACGGTCCCCGGACCGTACAATATCCCTATTACCGTCAACCGCCCGTGGCCGTTGTCACGCCCGGCGCACTATCGCCGGGTGGCGGCTCGTGGACGCCCGGTCCCCAGGATCTGCAAGCGAGCGTGTTTGTCAATCCAGAGCGCCAGCGGGCGCTGATTGTCGTCGCCAATCTGGGCGTGCTGCCGGGCGCGGCGTATGATCCGGCGAATGAATCGGTTGTTGACAGCGTCAAGGGCACGGTGCGGGTGGCGCTCGATCTCGAGGCGCTGGGGTTGGCGCAACCCGGCTCGGTTTACCTGCTCGAAGACGCCATTGACAAAGACGAGGAGGGATCCGGCCGGGAGACCATTCCGCTGACAGCCAGTGGCGCATTCGATCTGGTGCTGCGTTCGGAACGGTTCCGGCTGTTGCGGCTGTCCCTGGCGCCGGACGATGTGCCCATTCCGACGCAGGACCTGATCCTCTGGACGCGGCTGGACAATCAGCGGGTCGCCACCCACGATGGTTCGCCCGCGGAGTACACCGGCGATGGCCAGTTGCTGGTGACCAGCAGCGGATATCTGCACTACTGGCAGGACCTGTCGGTGGAGTTGCCCGGCAACGCCAGCGCCGATGCCAGCCTCCGGGTCTCCAATTCCTACAACTATCCGGAATGGGTACAGGATGATGTGAACGGATACTCCGCGCCGCGCTTTGACGGCAGTCATCGCTTTCTGGGTCTGTCCGGTGACGGCAATGCGGACATCAATCAGGCCGGTCCCTATGCCGGAAAGACCCTGTGCTTCACTTTCCGAACCGGCGCGGATGTGACCACCCGCCAGGTGCTGTGGGAACAGGGGCGGACCGCCGATGCCGGACTCAATCTCTATCTGTCGGCTGGGCGACTCTACCTGGGCGCCTGGAATGCGCCGGACGCCGGCGGCTGGGAACGCTTCCTGTCTTTCCCCGTGCTGGAACCCCGCACGGTCTATACCGTGACGCTGGTCTTTGATGCCGGTCAGGACTCGTTCCGCGGCTATCTCAATGGCACACTGTTTGGTGCCGCGGGCGCCATCACGCCCCTGTCCAGCCATGGCGCCACCGGCATCACCCGCGTCCGCCAGTACACCCGGTATCATGATGGTCCGTCCGTAGACAATGGCGACGTGTTTGCCGGCACGCTGTGCGAAGCCGTCCTGTACAATACAGTCCTCACGACAGGTGAACGCCGCGCTTTGGAGGCCTATCTCATGGCGCGCTATGGCGTCGAGTTGGACCGGGATGGCGATGGCTTGCCCGATGCCTGGGAACGGCTGCATTTCGGCAACCTGACCGCCACGGATGGCCTGTCGCATCAGGATTGGGATGATAACGGCTACCCCGACCGCGAAGAATACCTCGCCGGAACGGATCCAACCCGGCCCGAGGCCGCGCTGCGTCTGCACGAACTCGAAGCGCCAGCCGGCGAGCGGCGCTTGACGTTGCGCTGGGCCAGTGAAATGGAAAAATGCTACCGCATCGAGACAACCGAAACCCTTGCGGGACCGTGGGCGCCGGTAGCCGACCAGATCCCCGCCACCCCGCCGGTTAATAGCCGGGAAGTTCCCGTGGAAACGGTTCCGGCCTTCTTCCGGATTGGCACATGGTCCCCCTGAAAGCGCCGGGCGCTCACAATGGCGAATGGCCCTACGAACGAAACGGATTCGCGGAAAAGGTCACGTTTGTGGCGCGGCGATTATGAGACGTCCACGGGAATCGTCGTCCGGTTGGCCACATAATTCCGCCAGCGGTCCATATCGTGGTCGGTCGGCTCCGCCCGGCAGGGCAGCATGGGATCGGGGATGCTCAAGCGCGCATACTTGGACTGTCCGAAAGGATGATACGGCAGGAGCGTGATGCGCTCGACGTGCGTCAGGGGGCCGGCCAAGGACGCAATTCCGGCCAGATGCGTTTCAACGGCGTTGATTCCCGGTATGATTGGGCACCGCAACCAGATCCGGCAGCCCGCGGTATCGAGCCGCCTCAGGTTTTCGACGATGGGCTCCAGCGCAACTCCAGTGTTTTCCCGGTGCCGCGCCGGGTCCGTGTCCTTGAGGTCGAAGAGAAAGAGGTCCACGTCGGGGAGGAGCGTCGCATACAGGTTGTAGGCGGCGAAGCCGCACGTCTCCATGACGCAGTGCAGTCCGGCGTCCTTTGCCTGGCGTAGCAACGCGCCAGAGAAGGCTGGTTGTGCCATGGGCTCGCCGCCGGAAAGCGTCATACCGCCGCCGGAGGTCTCGTAAAACGCACGGTCTTTCACCACATCGGCGATGACCTCCTCGACACTCATCGTTCGGCCAATCACTTCGATGGCCCCAGCGTAGCAATTCTCCGCGCAGGCGCCGCAGCGCCGGCACCGGGCGCGATGAAAGATCCGCTCGCCGCCAGCGCCCATGACGTGGTTGTTCAGCGGACAGGCCTGGACGCATTGGCCGCAGCCGACGCACTTCGACGCGATCAACGAGATTTCCGGAAGGGAGTCCTGCGACTCCGGGTTGTGACACCACAGACAGCGCAAAGGGCAGCCCTTCAGGAACACCGTCGTCCGGATTCCCGGGCCGTCATGGATGGAAAACTTCTGGATATCGAAGACCGTGCCGCTCGGGGTCTCATCCGGGCGGGAACACGCGCCGGGGGAGGAACGGTCGCCAGAAGGCAGATTCATTACCCATGCTCCGTCCGGTTAATAATCATATCCTGCCAGTTCTTCGAGAGCGTGGCGAAACGCGCGGACCAGCCGGAGATGCGCACGGACAGATTGGGGTACTTTTCCGGGTGGGCTTGAGCGTCGCGCAGCAGATCGTTGTCGACCACATCGGTCTGCATGAAAATGCCGCCCAGTTGCACGAACGAACGCATCAGCCCCATCAGTGCCTGCAGCCCGGCCTCGCCTTTCACGCTTTGCGGCAGAATCTTCAGATCCAGCACGGTGCCGCACGGGAGCCGACCGAAATCCACCGCACAGTGCGAGCGGATCACGGCCGTCGGCCCCCGCTTATCCGTGCCGGGCGAGGGCGAGAAGTTGGCGGCCAGAATCGCGCCTTTGCGGTTGCCGGCCGCTGTGGCGGTGCGGTGCGGCCGGTAGGCGGAGACTTCGCGACCGAAGGTGCTGATGCCCGCGGGACGGAGCGCGCCGTTCCGTTCGCGCACTGCGCCGACCAGTTTCGTGAAGTCATTGAATACCCGTTGCATCAATGCATCGACCTCGGCGCTGTCGTTCCCGTAGAAATCAAAATCGCGCTGGATACGCAGCCGCAGGGGCTCCTGATCCTCCCAGTCCGATTGGAGAATCCCCACCAACCGCTCGAGCGTGAACTCGTGCGCCTCGTACACCAGCCGCCGGATTACCAACAGGCTGTTGACCACATCTGCCAGACCCCCGGCATGGGGCGAACGAACGGTATAGCGCGGGCCGCCCTGCGTGTAAGCGCGTCCGCGCTCAATGCAATCGTCCACCAGGAGCGACAATAGCGGGCAGGGGAGGTCCAAGAACGGGACCGTAGTTGTTAACTCCTCAACTTTGGCCGCCAGACGATCCCGAAACGCAGCATACAGCGCCTCAAAATCAGGAAAGCGCTCCGTCATTCCCGGTTGGGGAGAATGCGTCCTCCACTCGCCGCACTCGACCTTCTCATGCCGCGCCACCGGTTCGGTCGCGGACAATCCCAGCACCTCCTGCAGCAGGAGCAGGACGTCGAATGGTTGATAGCCGAATGAGGTCTTGCCGGGGATGAGAATCTCCCAGCAGCCGTCATTGGCGAAATCCCGGGCCTCCTCGAGAGGGTAGCCGAAAGCCGTGAGCGTCCGCGGAATCCGGTCCTCGTTATAGACGGCGATAATGCCGCCGCCGAGCCGCTGGATGGCCGCGATGCGGCGCAGGATCCGTTCGGGTGTGGCGGCGCCGATGCGCACGGCGATGGGGAAATCGGAGATGTGCAGTTCCTCGACTACCTCGAGAACCAGGTCCGTGACCGCATTGGCGACCGGGCGCCCCTGTTCGTCCACTCCCGCGAGTACGATGTTCTGGTAAAACTGGGCGTCGCCGGAGCCGGGGCCCTCGCTCATCTGATGTCCCTGTCCATTGGTCCACTCGCAGCCTTTGATCCAGAAGTGGGCCAGCAGTTCGCGGGCCTCGTCGAGTGTGATGGCCCCGGTGGCGAGGTCACGGGCGAGGAAGGGTCCGAGCATCTTGTCGATACGTCCGATCCCGCTCCAGTTTCCGCAGAGGCGTTGGAAGTCCCAGAGCATCCAGAGGGCTTGCAGGGCCTCGCGGAAGGTTTGGGGCGGCTGCTCCGGCACAGGCCGCAGCGCGGTCAGCACTTGCTCGTAGTTCCGCCGTTCGTCGCCCCGGGCCTCAGCCACCAGCCGTTCCAGGGCGGCCACATGGCGGGCGTGCCAGTGCGTGGCCGCATCGAGGCAGATGGTCATGGACTCGAGCAGGTCTACGCCCGCCACGTCCAGGCCGCCGCGCGCCAGGCGGGCGGCGATCTGGGCGCGCAGGCCCGCGTAACCGATGCGCAAGGGCTTCTCGAAGCCCAGCGTGGTGTGGCTGATGGAGCGGAACGGCGTGGCGGGCGTCAAATGCTGCGCCGCCTCGCGCAACGTGGCGGCGCCGACCAGCCGTTCGCCTGGCAGAATGCGCAGGGGCGCTTGCGCGGCGATCAGGCGAACGGCCTCCGCGTAGTGGCGGTTGGGCGTCGGCGCCGTGGCCAGCCAGGCTGGATCAACGGCGAAGGCGGTCGGCTGGACCGCGCGCCCGATCTCGCCGGAAAGATACCGCGTGGCCAAATCCCGCGTGGCCCGGCTCAGCCGCACCGTTCCCGCGAAGGGTGTGGCCACGCCAAAACCCTGGTGCGCCCAGCGGGCCTGGCGCGGATGACGCGTGGCTGCTTTCATTGCTGCCGCCTGCATGATTATTTCCTCGTATGGTTCCGAAATCCATAATACATCTTACTACCATGTCATCGAAATTGAATGGGTATAACTATGATATTCATATATATTCCTATTGAGGCGCGGGAACAGTGAACCTGGACAGGCTGCCGCCGGACGCCTTACGGGTTGAATGGTTCGAGACCGGCGCGTTTGACCGCGTGGTGGAGAACCGCTCCCATCGCAAAACGTGTCCGTATACCATTTTGGCGCAGGCCGTGCAGGGACGCTACGGGATTGGGATCGGCCAGGAACCACTGCTGACGCTGGCCTGCGGCGAGGCGTTTCTGACTGGTCCCAACCTGCCGCTGCACATCGCGCATCATGGCGATGCGCGCCACGGCAACCGGATGCGTGCACGCTGGATTCACCTGCGCATCACGCTGTTTCAGTCGCTGGACATTTCGAATTTGCTTGATCTGCCCCGGCGGGTATCCGCGCGCGCCTGCCAGCCCTTCGGTGAGATTATCGAGGAACTGCAAAGGCTGAACGCCAATCCGGCCCAAAGCCTGGTGGCGGCCGCCCGCCGTCAGGAGTTGGCCTTCCGCGCCCTGGGGCTGCTCTGTCGCCTGGCGCCCTTTCGGAAAGAAGCAGTGGAACTGGTGCGTCGCCGGGAACGTCTGGGTCCGGCCCTGGCTCTGATGAGGGAGCGTCTCGCCGATTCGCTCAGTGTGGCCGACCTGGCCCGTCGCGCGCATCTTTCCGTTCCTCAATTCCACGTCTTTTTCCGACGCCTGATGGGCCGTACGCCCATGGAACACCTGAAGCAGATGCGCTTGTCCGAAGTCTGCCGCCTGCTGGTCACCGATGATGCGCCCCTGCGTTGGGTCGCGGAACAGACGGGCTTCTGCAATGAGTTCCACCTTAGTCGCGTGTTCCGCGCCACCTACGGCAAACCGCCCGGCGTTTGGCGCCGTGAACAAGATTGCCACCTGGCGTTTGGAAGTCTGGCGTCGGCTGCCGCTGAATAACAACGATTGAGGCGCTTGGCCATCACCCCGCTGTCCGCCACTCACGCGCGGCGCCGCCCGCCCGTTACGCCGCCGGCAGGCGTTCGACGGTGCGCACCATGCCCGGCACCAGCACCAGCAGCAGCATCGCCGCGATCACCCCGCAGCCGAAACCCAGGAACAACGTGTGATAGCGGCTGAAGAGCAGGTTGCCCAGTTGCCAGGAGGTGGCCAGCATGCCGCTGCCCAGAATCACCGAGGCCACCAGGCGCGAGACCCCCATGCCGGCCGCGTACAGGCTGTAGCCAAAGGCAATCGAGACCGCCTTGTTGTGGGGCGACGCCAAGGTCAGCAGCTCGCTGGTCACCGCGATCGAGGCGCAGGCGTACAGCCCGCCATATGCCCCCAGAATGAGCCCCAGGCCCACGACCGCCGGCCAGCCCGCACCATGGATGGTCAAGAGCAGGAAATTGAGCAGGGCGAAACCCACGTGCACGCAGAGCAGGACCCCTTTGGCGCCATACCCATGCACCAGGCGCCCGCCAAGCTGGAATCCCAGAATGAGCCCCCCCATGGCGATGACGGAAAAGCCGATGATCAAATTGTCGGCCAAATGCAGGTGGTTGCGGGCGAACACGAAAATGATGGGCGGGGTGGCGTTGGCCGCCAGATAGAGAAAGAACAGGTAGATGGCAAAACCGGTCAGCGCCCGGTTGCGCACCGCCTCCAGCAGCGCCGTTTGCAGCTTCAATGGCTGGCGGCTGATCGGACCCGTCCGGATGCGGGCGACATACCAGACGCGGCCCAGACTGGCCAGCGCCGCCACGACGATGACGGCTTGCAGGCGGCCCACAGTGGCAAACCGGCCCACAAACCAGCCCGACAGGAGGATAAACACGGCCGAGACCAATTGCCAACTGACCCGGAGGCGGCCAAAGAAGAGGCCGCGCTCGTGGGGCGGGACGATTTCCTCGAGCATGGGAAACCAGGCGGCGGCATAGGCGCTGAGCGAAATGGCGAAGATGATCAGGGCGATCACGAGCACCGCGCCGGCCGCGGCGCCCATCCAGGCCGCGGCCGCGATCAGTAGAAAAGCACCCACCGTGATCAAATGCGCGCCCATGACCTGGCGCTTGACGCCGATCCGGTCCGACAGCGCCGCGAAGGGCAGCATCAACAGGCACAGCGCCAGATCACCCAGGCCCGTGGTCAAAACCGAAACGGTTTCACTGGCGCCGATCAGCGCCGCAAAAATGATGATGATGCTGCTGTCCCGGACCATCACCTGCGGGGTGGCGCCCCAGCAGGCGGATCGGATGGCGAAACGCATGTTGCGCCGGCTCAGGGCGGCCGATTCAGTGGCGGTGGTGGTCTCTTGCATGACGGGTGGCATGCGGGCAGTATGCCGCAGAGGGGTAGGGGGTCAATTTATTTTCAGCGGCGGCGGGTGATTTCCACAGCCACGCTGCGGGTATAGCGCAGGGCGCCGGGTTTATCAACGGTGACGGTGACTTCCTTGAGGCGGGGCGCGATGCGCAGGCAGAGGGTGGCGATTTCGGTGGCCAGGCGTTCGAGGAGCCCGCAGCGGCTGGCGCGGACGTGTTCGAGCACCGCCAACTTCACCGATTTGTAGTCGAGGGCCTCGGCGATGTCATCGCTTTGGCCGGCGGCGCTGAAATCGCCGCGCAGGGCCAGGTTGATGATCACATCCTGTTCGTGGATGCGTTCATCCGGGTTGATGCCGATCAGGCAACGCAGCGTCAGGTCGCGCAGATAGATGCAATCCATGGGGGATTCTCCGGGGGCGTTCATGGGGTATCAGCCAGCAGGTGTTGTCCGGCATCAACATATAGAATCTGGCCGGTATAGACGGGTTGGGCCAGGAGGAAGCGAAGGGCGGCGGCGACATCGGCGGGTTGGCAGGGTTGTTCGAGGGGCGCGGCGCCGGCGGCTACGGGGATGGCATCGCGGTTCGGGGGCGGCAGGATGGC
>JAIPIQ010000010.1 GCA_021734645.1 Fidelibacterota bacterium
GGGGCTGCTCTTGAGGACACTGATCACCGGAACTGTTTCCGGCAGGGTCAAATGGGTTTTTACATGCGCTGCTTGGGAGGGCAGGGCGAACGCCCATTTACACTTCGGGCAGCGGCCCTGCTTGCCCACATCTGAATCGCGGACCCACAATTTCTGCCCGCAGGCCGGACAGCTCATCTTGAAATCCAGTTCGCCTTCCTCCCGGAACAGTCCAATGCTCAGGGGGCGGATGGTTTCCTGGGGCAAGCGGCGATAAATGGCTTTGATCTTATCGAGGGAGGCCAAGTCCAGATGCCGGACCAGAATGACGGCGGCGTGTGCATCCCGGATCGCCTCCAACCACCCCGGATTCAGGCGCGGATCCCCCACCAGCGGGCTGAGTTCCACGTCCCAGTCCTCAATACGCGTGTGGGCCTTGGTTCCGGTTAGCGCCTGGCCGCACACCACCTCAATGCAGGCCAGGATGATTTCCTTCTGCACGCCCAGCATGAGAACCTGGGTGGTTGCCGTCTTCGAATCCACGGGTTGGGCCTTTGCTTCCATGGTTCACCTACTTAGCATAGCCCGGGCGCCCCGGCAAGATAAAATCGGGCGACCGAAAAAGGGAAACGGGGCTAACCGGCACCTGGCGGCCTTGCGATGGACGCTTTTCTCTGGGCGGCCCGGTGCGTTTGCCCTGATCAATTCATTCGGCGTCGGTATCGGAATTGGACGGTCAGTACACGATGCCCGCGGCCAGTATGGCGCATTCGATTTCGCGCAGGGCCCTGCCCGTCTCGCGGCCGATCAAATCCAGGCGCGCCAGCGCCGCAATCCGTTCGCGTGCCGCCGCCAGATCATGGGGCGGCAGCAGATCTTTGATCAACCCGCAGGCATCGGCCAGGCTGATCAGCACCGCATCGCGCGGATCGGGAATCTCATCGCCCATGATCAGTTCGCGCAGGCGCGTGCGCACTTCCTTGAGCTCACGGTCGTCTTGCAGCGGGTAGCGCCGGGTTTCAAAAACCCACATGACCTGGCGTTGCTCCAGCTTGAGAATGCCCTTGGCGATCAGGCGTTCCAGAACGCGTTCCTCGATGGCGTGGGCGCTCTGCGACAGTTGATCGAGCCAGAAGGCGGTGGTTTGGGGCGCGGCTTCCGCGGCCAGGCGCTTGATGGTGTCGTCCAATAAGGGGTCCCCGCTGGGAGAGGGGTCAAGCACCTTGAGGGTGTCCAGGTCGGTATCAATCCGGTCATGGAGCGCCAGATCGGTCAGCAGCGCGGAAGCCAGGGCGTAGCGCAGGGCGGCGGGAGGCAGGCGCTTGATGGCGCCCTTCTCCTCGTCCAGGGCCAGCAGGTAGATTTCCTCCGCCAGGCTGACGGGGGTTGGCGGGCTCTGGGCCGGGGTCGGGGCCGGGGGCGGAGCGAAGTGCGCGGCGGCGGCGGTGGTCGTGTCGTACAAGGGCAGGAATTTCTCCAGGCCGGCCATTTCAATGATCTTGCGCACCGGGGCCTGGGGCGCGGCCAATACCAGTTGACCCTGCGCTTGCTGCAGGCGCTTGGCGGTGGAGAGCAACACCCGGATGCCCGCGCTGCTCAGATACTCGATGCCGGACAAGTCCAGCACCATATGGCAGGCGTCGCCATCAACGAGCCCCCGCAGCCGACTGTCAGCTTCCGGGGCGCTGCCGGCATCAAGCCGGCCGCTGAGTTGCACCAAAGTGTATGCTGCCTGCTTGCTGTGCGTGATTTCCATGGGGTTCCTTTCCAGGTTATGACCGGCCTTATAGAATCAGGGCATACTCTTGCCATCCGGACTCCATTTGTCAATCGGATATGCAAGCGCAGGCCAACGGCCGTGGCATTTTTGGGGGTGGCGCTTTGACAGTCCGGGGTGCTTGGTATATAGTGCGGGGGTTGAAGACGAACGCCTAATCAAGGAGCCAGGATGCAAATATACGTAGGCCGGGAGCCGGGCGCCGACGAGCGGCGCGTGGCCTTGCTGCCGGGCGGGGTCAAGCAATTGAGCGCGCTGGGTTTCGAAGTCATCTGCGAGCCGGGCCTGGGGGCGGCCGTCAATGTGGCGGACGAGGAGTATACTGCGGCGGGGGCGCGGCTGGCCGCGGCGGCGGGCGCTTTGGCGGCGGCCGACGTGGTGTTGAAGGTGCGGCCGCCGGGGCCGGCCTGGCTGGAAAATCTGAAGCCCGGTTGCCTGCTGATCAGCTACCTGGATCCATTTTTTCAGCCCCGGCTGATTGCGGCGGCCGCGGCGCGCCAGATTGCGGCGTTCTGCATGGAGATGATTCCGCGCACGACCCTGGCGCAGAAAATGGACGCGTTGAGCAGCCAGGCCAGTCTGGCCGGCTACGTGGCCGTCATGCTGGCGGCCAACCGGCTGGATCAGGTGTTGCCGATGATGATGACCCCGGCCGGGACCCTGGCGCCGGCGCGGGTGTTTGTGATTGGCGCGGGTGTGGCGGGCTTGCAGGCCATTGCCACGGCCAGGCGGCTGGGCGCGCGGGTCGAGGCCTTCGACACGCGGCCAGTGGTCGAGGAGCAGGTCCAGTCCCTCGGGGCGCGGTTCGTCAAGGTGGATTTGGGCGAGACGGGCCAGACCAAGGACGGCTATGCCAAGGCGCTGACGCCCGAACAGCTTGAGATCCAGCGCCAGGCCATGGCTCGGCATTGCGCGCAGGCGGATGTGGTGATTACCACGGCGGCCCTGTTCGGCCGCAAGGCGCCGCTGATCGTCACGGATGCGATGCTGGCGGGGATGAAGCCCGGGAGCGTGGTGGTGGACCTGGCGGTGGAGACCGGCGGTAATGTCGAGGGCGTCGTGCCGGATCAGGAAACGGTTATTCACGGGGTGCGGGTGTTGGGCTGGCGGAATCTGCCGGGGCGGGTGCCGCTGCATGCCAGTCAGATGTACAGCAGCAATCTGGTGAATCTGCTCACGCATCTGTGGGATGCGCCGGCCAAGGCGTGGCGCGACCTGGCCGAAGATGAAATCTGGCGGGCGGGGCTGCTGACCCGGGATGGTGAAATTGTGCAGGACGCCGTGCGCGAGAGCGTGCAAGCCGGTCTGGCCGGCGCGGAGGGTTGAAGCAATATGGAAACTCTAGGCCTGTTGTTTTTCGTGTTTGTGTTGGCCATTTTTCTGGGGTTCGAGTTGATCTCGAAAGTGCCATCCCAGTTGCATACGCCGCTCATGTCCGGCTCGAATGCCATTTCGGGGATTACGATAGTGGGCGCCCTGCTGGTGGCGGGTAAGGCGGACGGCGTGGTGCTGACGGTCCTCGGGGTGCTGGCGGTGGCCTTGGCCATGATCAATGTAGTGGGCGGCTATCTGGTTACCGATCGCATGCTGGCCATGTTCAAAGCCCGGGGGAAGAACTCATGAATCCGACTTTGACCAATCTGGCATATATCGCGGCGGCGATTCTGTTCATCGTCGGGCTCAAGATGCTGGGCCGGGCGACGACGGCGCGGCGCGGCAACGCGGTGTCGTCTTTGGGCATGCTGCTGGCCATCGTCGTGACCCTGCTCGAGCAAGGCATGGCCTACGAATGGATTCTGGTGGGCGCCGTACTGGGTTCGGTGGTGGGGGGGGCGGCCGCGCGGTTGGTGAAGATGACGGCCATGCCCGAGATGGTCGGCTTGTTCAACGGGTTCGGCGGGCTGGCCAGTCTGTTGGTGGGGTGGGCCGAATATCATCGCCAGGCCGCACAGTCGGTGTCGGCGCTCACGGCGACGTGGGTGGCCGTTTGCCTGGCTGTGTTGATCGGCGGGGTGACCTTCACGGGCAGCATGGTGGCCTATGGCAAGCTGGCGGAGAAGATCACCGGCAAGCCGATTCTATTCAAGAATCAACATCTGGCCAACGGGGCGCTGCTGCTGGCGGTGCTGGCTGTGGCCGTGCTTTATGTGCTCTTCCCGGCCGGCGCCCTGGGCTACAGCCTGCTGATGGTGCTGATCCTGCTGGCGCTGGTCCTGGGCGTGCTGTCCGTGATTCCCATCGGCGGCGCGGACATGCCCGTTGTGATTTCCCTGCTGAACAGCTACTCGGGCCTGGCGGCCTGCGCCGCCGGATTCGTGATCAACAATACCGTGCTGGTCGTGGCGGGGGCCCTGGTGGGCGCCAGCGGCCTGATTCTGACCAACATCATGTGCAAGGCCATGAATCGCTCGCTGGCCAATGTGCTCTTCAGCGGGTTCGGCTCCGCGGCCAGCGCGGGCGGGGGCGCGGCCTACCAGGGCGAGGCCAGGCCCATTTCCGCCGAAGATGCCTACCTGCTCCTCGAAGCCGCCAATTCAGTGGTCTTCGTGCCGGGCTATGGCATGGCCGTGGCCCAGGCGCAGCATGCCGTGCGCGAACTCGGCCAACTGCTCGAGGCCAATGGCGCCGAAGTCCAATACTGCATCCATCCGGTGGCGGGCCGCATGCCCGGCCATATGAACGTCCTGCTGGCGGAAGCCAACGTGCCCTATGAGCAGCTCGTCGAGCCCCAGGATGTCAACCCGGTCATGGCCACCGTGGATATCGCCATCGTTATCGGCGCCAACGACGTGGTCAACCCGGCCGCCCGCGAAGATCAACAAAGCCCGCTTTACGGCATGCCCATCATCAACGTTGATCACGCCCGCACCTGCATCGTCCTCAAGCGCAGCTTGAATCCGGGCTTCGCCGGCGTGGACAACCCCCTGTTCTTCAAAGAGAATACCCGTATGCTGTTCGGCGATGCCAAGGCGACCGTGTCCGCCCTGGTGGCCGAATTCAAGGGCGCCTGATTGCGATTTGGCGTTGATTCGGTGCGGCGGGGCAGGCATTATGCCGGCCATGAAGAATCCGAGTGTGCAGCCTGCGGACATGAGCCGCGAGCCGAATCCAAGTGTCACTTGGTTTGCGGATCTGATTCCCGAGCTGGACGCGCGCGCCGAGGGCTACCGCACCTCGCTCGAGGGGGTGGACGATCAGATTCTGGATCTGTTTGGCGAGCAACTGCGCCTGGCGGCCCGGGCGCTGTCCGCGGCCGTGGCCGCCGGATCATTCACGGCGATTCGCGAGCAGGCTCATTCCTTGACGGGGATGGGGGGGGCGGTGGGGGTCCCCGAGATTTCGGTGGTGGGCGATGAACTGAGCCGCCAGGCGAAGCAGGGCAACCTGGCGCGGTGCGGCGAATTGGCGGACCGGTTGAGCGGTTGGTTGGTCAGTTGGACGGCGGGGCGCACGGCGCTGGCCGCGGCGCCGGTGGCGGTTGGCGCCGGGTTGAACGGGCACATCCTGATCGTGGATGACGAACGGCCCAATCGCGTCTTTCTGCGGAAGTTACTGACGGCCAACGGGGCGCGGGTGGTGGAGGCGGCCAACGGCGCCGAGGCGCTCGAGCAGGCCGGCCGGGAGCCGCCGGATCTGGCGCTGGTGGACGTCAATATGCCGGGTATTTCAGGGTATGAGGTATGCCAGAGCCTGACGCGGGGCGCGGCGACGGCGGCGACGGCGGTCATCATGGTGACGGCGCGGTCCACGGTGGAGGATGTGGAGCGCGCCTTTTCGTTGGGGGCCTTCGATTACATTCGCAAGCCGTTTCATACGCGTGAGCTGTTGGCGCGCGTGCGGCATGCGTTGCAGATCAAACAGCAGAATGACGCCCTGCGGCAGTGGCAGGCGCGCCTGGCGCGCGAAATGGAACTGGCCGGCGCCCTGCAACGCAAACTACTCAGCACGCGGCCGTTTTTCCAGCCCTCCTTTGAAGTGCGCAGCGCCTATCAATCCAGTCAGAGCGTTGGCGGCGACGTGTTCGAAACCATCGCGCTGCCGGATGGCCGGGTCTGTATTTATGTGGGCGATGTCTCCGGCCATGGCGTGGGGCCCGCTTTGATCTCCACCTTGCTCAAGGCCCTGGTCAATGAGGTCGCCCGCGAATTGTTCGCGCGCGGTCCGGCTGTCATGTGCACCGAAATTCAGCGCCGCTTTCACCACTATGTGACCAATCCGGAGATTTACGCTACCCTGTTCATTGCCCTTTTGGATCCGGCGGCGCGTTCCTGTGTGGCCTACAATTGCGGCCACCCCATGCCGCTGGTCTATGACAGCAGTGGCAATCGGCAAGCGCCGTTTCCCGACCGGGGGGGCTTGCCCATTGGCCTGCTGGCGGACCGGATTCAGGACCGGTACCGGGCGGCCGACGAAATCACAGCGGTGCTGCCCCCGGGCGGTTCGCTGTTCATCCTGACGGACGGCCTGTTGGAGGCGCGGCGCACGGACAGCGCCGCCATCTGCGCGGAGGCCGATCTCTCCGCGGTGCTGGCGGAGGCGGCCCGCGACCCGGATATTATTGATCCGGCCGATTACACGCGGGCGCGGCTCGAGGCGCGGGGGTATGCCTTGCGCGAGGATGATTGCACGCTGGTGGTGGTCCGATGCCTGGACCGGGCGAGTCAGCGCCTCGAACGGGCCATCGGCCTGAACCTCGAGGCGGTGGACGCATTGGCGCTTGATGTCGAGCAGTGCCTGTTGCAGGCGGGCTGGCCGGAGGAGGCCGCGGGCGCGGCGCGGCTGCTGGCCATGGAACATGGCGTCAACGTGGTGGAGCATGCCCACGCGCCGCCGGATTCGCGCCTGGAACTTGCGCTGCGTTTGACGGCGCGGCATGCCTGGTTGATCTTTCAGGACGCGGGGCCGGAATGGGACTATCAGGAGCGGTTGGAGTACTCCGAACGCCAGCCGCTGGATTCCAGCCGCGGGCGGGGCCTGCGTATGATCCAGGCCATCGCCGTTCACATTGACATGGTGCGCGCCGGCCATAAGAATGTGTTTCAATTTGTTATTAACCGGGACTTCAGCGCGGGGCAACCGGCGCACCGGTCGGGAGAGCGGGCCAATGAATGACGCGGTATATCAGGCCCGCCGGGAGCTGTTGCGGACGCTGGATTTGCCGGTTTCGCAGGCCAGCGCGCGGGGGGTGCAGCGTCGCCAGGCCCTGAAACTGGCCGTCTGGGAATACAGCCTGAGCAGTCTCTTCTGGTGTAAGCGCCTGCTGGATATCCTGGGCGCGCTGGCTGGCCTGGTGCTGCTGGCGCCCCTGTTTGTATTGGTTGGCCTGGCGATCGTGATCGAAGACGGCTGGCCGGTATTCTATGCCCAGGAGCGGGTCGGACAATTCGGGCGGTTGTTTAAATTCTACAAATTCCGCAGCATGGTGCGCAACGCGGACCGGATCAAGGCGGAGCTGGCCCAGCAGAACGAGTCGGGCGACGGGGTGATCTTCAAGATGAAGCGCGACCCGCGGATCACGCGGGTCGGGCGCTTCATCCGCCGGTTCAGCATTGATGAGCTGCCGCAGTTGCTGAACGTTTTGAGCGGCGATCTGGCGTTGGTCGGTCCGCGCCCGCCCCTGCCCCGCGAAGTGGCCTTGTACAGCCTGGCCGAGCGCAAGCGCCTGCACGTCAAGCCCGGTTTGACCTGCCTGTGGCAGATTCAGGGGCGTTCGGAGATTCCCTTCAAGGAGCAGGTCCGGCTCGACATGCAATACATTCACAGTCAAAGTGTGCTGCAGGATCTGATCATTATACTGAAAACGGTGCCGGCGGTCTTGTTGGGCCGCGGCGCGTATTAACCGGACAGGAGGCGGAGATGAACGTGCGATTCGAGATCAGGCAGAACGGTGGGGTCGTCATTCTGGGCGGCGCCTTGAGCGCGGCCAACGTGGATACGTTTCGAGATCAAATGCATAATTGGTTGCAGGATAATCCGGGGGTGCGCCGGGTCGTGCTGGATTTGACGGCAATGGACTTCATTGACAGCGCGGGGCTGGGGGTGCTGATTTCGCTGCTGAAGTACGTCAGCGAGCGGGAGGGGGACATTCGGTTGGCGGGGTTGCAGCGGCGGGCGCGGATGGTGTTTGAGATCACGCGGACGTATAAGATCTTCGAGATCTTCGATACGGTGGACGAGGCGTTGACTGCCGAGGCATGAAGGCCGTCTTTCACACGGACGCGTGGCCGGGGTGGGGCGCGGCCCTGGGGGAACGGCCTGGGAGCCTGGCGTCGGTGGCCGGGAAGCCGTTTCTGGAGTACTGGTTGGAATGGGCGGTGGCCCTGGGGGTGGATGAGGCCCACTTGGTGCTGGGGGATGGCGCGGCGGAGATCGAGGCCTATGTGGGCGAGGGCGCGCGGTGGGGGTTGGCCGTGCGCTATGGCTTTGTCCGGCCGGGCGCGCCCACGCGGGCCTACCTGCGCCGGTCGCCCGCGCTTTGGGCGGATGGTTTGTTGTATGTGCGCGGTCCGGTTTTTCCCCAGCGGCTCGAACGGTCCGTGGGGACGGTGCTGCCGGCGGAGCAGGCCTGGACGTTCCGTCTGCGGGACGAGACCGTGTGCTTCTTGAGCCGGGCGCCCGTCCGGATCGCGGCCTTTGTGAACGACGGGGCGGACGAGGCGTCCTCGGCCTGGGCCGACCTGGCGCTGGACCCGCTGTACCTGGCCGACATCCAGGCCTATTACCAGTTGAACATGCGGTTGGTAGGCGGTGAAATTGAGCGGTACGTGCCGCCGGGCTACCTGAACCGCGAGGGGGCGTACATCGGGTACAACGTGCAAATCGCCCCGTCGGCCGAACTGCACCCGCCACTTTCGATCGGCAACGAGTGCCGGATTCATCCCCTGACGGTGATCGGGCCGCGGGTCGTTATCGGCAACCGGGTGATCGTGGACCGCCAGACGGAGCTGGCGGATTGCATCGTTCAGGATGGCGGCTACGTGGGGCGCAATCTGGAAATCAAGGGCAAGATCGTCAGCGGGTCGCGCTTGATCGAGCCGGAAGACGGCATGACGCTTGAGATCGAAGATCCCTGGCTGGTGACGCAGCTTGGCGTCCGGCGCACCCTGGGTGATCTGGGTCGGGCGGTGGCCGGGTGGTTGACGGCGTTGCCGCTGGTCCTGGTGCAGGCGGTGCCCTTTGTGGTGCTGTATGCGGTGATTCGCCTGCGGCGGGGCGGCGGCGCCTACCGGCAGGCGGCGCGACGGGTGCGGCGGCAGCGGGTCGCGCGCCTGCCGTTATGGTCCGGGGCGGCGCGGCCGTCGGTGTGGGAGCGGCTGTTCCACGCCTTCAGTCTGGACCTGTTTCCGCTGC
This sequence comes from Fidelibacterota bacterium, assembly GCA_021734645.1. GTDB lineage: Bacteria > Verrucomicrobiota > Kiritimatiellia > JAIPIQ01 > JAIPIQ01 > JAIPIQ01. The sequence continues at coordinate 9,107 of JAIPIQ010000010.1, forward strand.
TCATCGAGGTGCTCCGCGGCCGGCTCTGGCTCTGCGGCCACAAGCCCCTGCATCCGGAATGGGATCCGGCGCGGCAACAGCAGCTCCAGGCCTATTTTCCGGCGGCCATCGGGTATCATACCCGCCGCGCCCCGGACGCGCCGGAAGCTTTGGATCTGACGGAAGCCCTGTACTACGAGCGGTACCGCTCCCTGGCGGAGGACGCCCGCATCCTGGGCCGCACGCTCCTGGGCCGTCTGATGGATGGGCTGACGGGCGAGACGCCCGGCGGGACCGCCCAGCCCAACTGACGCTCTGAAGCTACAGCGCAGGATCTCATGCCGGTCACGATCCTGTCCCGCATCCATGCTCATGGGGCGTGCCACGGTCAATGGCAACCTGAGTTTTCCCCGGGGCTATTCTTCCCGCTTCAGCCCCCATGAACCGGCGGTGGCGCTGACGGTCCAGGTTTGGCCGGCGCCCTCTTCCTGTATCGTGATCCGGCGCGCGGCGGCATCGCAATGCAACCGCCAGCGGGTCTTCTTATCCGGGCTCTCGAGCACGGGGGCGCCGGCGGCATCGCGCAGGTGCCAGCCGGCCACCAGGCCGTAGGTATCGAGGGCGACGGCATGGACCACCGTGCGTTCGAGGGCGGGTTGGGCCTCGCGCCACCCAATCAACTTGCCGCTGCCGGAATGGCCCTCGCCGACTTGATCCGGCTCCGGGCTGTATGCATCATGCACGAAGGCATGGTGGGGCCCCTGCAAATTGCCGCCCCCGAGGTGAAACAATTTGAGGCCCACAGTGCCGCGGCGCGCCACCAGGCGATCCGGCGGCACCAGCTTCAGCTCGAGCCCGCCGTCGCGGTTGTTGAGCAGCCAGTTCCAGACCGTGCGCACCGGTTCCGCGCTGACAATGTGGTCCACGATGAACAGGGCCTGGGCGCCGCATAGAATCCAGAAGCGCGAGAATTCCTCGAGGGGCGCGCCGTAGAGCGCGGCGGCTTCCGAGCCGATGACGGTGACGGGGCCGAGGCGGGCGGCCAGCAGACGGCGGGCGCCCCGATCCACCGGCGGTTCGGGCGTGCGAGTGGCCGGATCGAAACGGCGGCGCGCGGTACGCGTTTGCTCGAGCAGGCGCCGGCGGTGCTGGTCTTCCTGCAAGCCCAGGGCATCGCCCCCTTCGATTTCAAACGTGCAGGTATTGTGGGTGCGGGTTGAGCCTTCCAACGCATGGATCAGGTTACGGTAGCAACTGTGACCGGGATCCACCAGCAACCGCTCGCGGTTGTGCACCAGGATGAAACTGTTGAGATCAAAGTGCAGGTGGCCGGGACCGCAGAGCGGGTCGCCGCCACCATGCACCGCCAGCACGGTCCGGCCATCCCAGGCGTCGCGGGCCAGCACATCGCCGTTGCTGAACGGCAGGACTTCGGGCAGCTTGGCGGCGGCGGGACTGAGCGCGGCGGCGGCCGCGGGCAGGAGGGGCACGGTCAGAAAGCCGAAGTCATTGACGAAGCCGAAGGTCGCCCCGTCGTGGGGCGCCTGGACGAGATCGGGCGCATAGAGCGCGTCGAACAGCCAGCGCGCCAGCCCGGCCTCGGTGGGATATTCTTCACGCGCCCGGGCGGCGATGTGCAGCAGTAAATCGCCCGAGGGCCGGAAGATCGCGGCGCTGTCGTTGAAATTGGCGGAACGGGGCCGGGGGGCCGCGCCCCAGCCGGACAGCGGTTTGCGATAGAACAGGCTGGCGGCCTGCCACCGCGGCAGCAGGGCATAGGGCGCCAGGGGCAATTGCCCGGCCCATTCTGGTTGCCGCCGGACCAGCGCTTCGCGCGCGAGCATCAGGGTATAGGCCGCATAGTTTGAATACTGCAAGGACTCGCCATAGCTGCCATCCGGCTGGAAGACATTCAGGCAGAGCCGGTAGTCGTCGGCGGCCCGGGCCAGGGACTCGGCGTCGTTCAGCACGGCCGCCGCCACGGCGGCGCCGGCATTCAGCACGCACCGCCAGTTGGCCAAGTGGTTGTTCTTTTCGAGCCAGCGTTGACACATGGGCAGGGCGCGCGCGCCGAGCACGCCCGCGATTTCGTCCCGCTCGGCCGCGGTAAACACGTCGGGCGCCAGATCGAGCGCCACGGCCACGGACCAGGTCAGGTGCGCGGTCTCGAGATGCCCCAGGGGCTCCTGGCCGCCGTGGGTGCGGAAGGCGGGCCCCGCCCAGTTATCCGCCGAGCGCCGGACCAATGAGAGCGTGACATCCCGCAGCCAGCTCCCCACCCCCTCGCCGGGCTTGATGGCCTGGACCATCGCCGCATCCGTCACGAATTCCCCGACGCAGTACCACCAGCGCGACTCGGTCCCACAGCCGTGCAGACCCGGCTCCTGCGCCCGCGCCTCGACGCGGTTCAGCAACGCCCAGAAAACCTCCTGCCCGAGGGCCTCGCGCTTGCGGTATTCATGAAAACCTTTTCTCTCGTTCTCGGTCAGGAACAGGCTCATGGTTTCTCCTTTCATAGTGTTTTCTCCAGGTTTGCCCGCCGGTCGCGAATCACCTTGGCCGGCACGCCGCCCACGATGGCGTACGGCGGAACGTCCTTGGTGACCACGGCCCCGGCGGCCAGCACGGCGTTGCGGCCGACCGTCACCCCGGCGGTAATGACGACCCGTCCCCCGACCCAGACGTTGTCCTCGATCGTGATGGGCTCCCCGATCACCTTGCCGATCGGGGCTTCCGGATCGGAGATATCATGATTGCCGGCGATGATCTGCACGAACGGCGCGATGCGGACATGGTTGCCAATGCGCACTTGACCGACGGGATTTTCCGGGGTGCCGTAGCCGACAATCACCGTGCCCGATTGGACCGAGCAATCGTCCCCGAAGCTGACATTCCCTTGAATGATGGCCCCGGTCACCACTTGGCACTTTTCGCCAAAGCGGATCAGCCCCTTGCGGGGATGCACCAGGGCGTTGGGATGCACGCGGGTGGAGGCGGGCAGCACGATGCGGTCGCCATGCCGGAGGGCCATGCGTCGGCCGCACCAACTGGTAAAGCGCCAGGCGCGGGAGCCGTCCGCCTGGTTCCCGCCGCGATTGATCCAGTTCCAGACCAGGCTCATAGTTGAATCTCCACGGGGGTTGCGAATTGGTTGGGCAAGGAGTTGCAGAGCAGCCGGTCGCCGGTAAGATTGAAGACCGGGTGATGACAGACGCGCAGGGGATTGCGGCCGCGTGGCTCGCGGTCGCCGATGAACTTGGGCAAGGGCACCCGTTCGAGAATTTCCCCGGAACGCCGGGAAATGAACACCACGTTGTCGTGCGCGGGACCGTCATGATCCGAGACCAGCAGATCGTGATCGCGGGGACTGGCGGACGGGTGGCCACCGCTGTCGTGTTCGCTCAGCATCCGGTAGTCGGTTCCGTCCCAGCGCACTTCCGCCAGGCAGGTTCCGGGTTGGCCATCCGGGCGCGGCCCGTAGCCGATCAGCATTTCGCCGTCGGGCTGCCAGCCCCAGTGGACGCCGCGCCGGTCGAAGCTGATATCCAGCGCCAGGCGGATGTCAGTAAGGTCACGGTCGGCAGTGAAAATATAGGCCACCCTCGGTTCGCCCCGCGCCCGGACCACGCAGTGATTGCCGAAGTAGAAAAGGAAGCGCGTGCCCTGGCGATTCCACCGCACACAGTAGGTCATCAGCGTCAACCCTTCTTGCGCGCCCAGGCGCCCCTGCAGATCCTTTTCCGCGGCCAGCAGGCGGTCCCGCTCCGGATGACGATCAAGAATGTCCTGGGTGGATAGAATCAGCTTTTCGGCCGGCGGATCGAAGCGAACTTCCGACATGCCATGGCGGCGGCGTTCCAGAAACGGCACCGGCGCTTCATCGGGCTTCCACTTGTTATCACCGTACCCGGCGGCATACAGCAGCCCGTGGCTGCAGGAGATGCCCGGCTCGCCGGAGGGCGGAATGCCTTCCAGATCGCCGGCCAGGCGGATTTCCGCGCCCGTTGCCAGCTCGCGCCGCACCGTGATGGGCGCTTGCAGGGTGCCGGCCTGATAGTACACAAAACGGCTGTCGGGCGACCAGCTCTGCCAGCAGGCGGTATGCCAGAAGCTGGGCGTCACCGGGTGCTTGCCGAAGCGGTCCAGCTCCTCGCCATCCGGGGCCAAGATCAGCACTTCGCCTTGGTTCGTGGCCAGATCCGCGCCGGCCAGCAGCAGACGGCCGGAGCCGTCCGGCGCATACGGACAGAGGGTGTAATAACTGTGCAGGCACCAGCGGTCTTTCACGGACGTGATCATGTGTATTCCTCCCGCAGCCGAACCGTGCTTTGCCAAAGGGTCGGCAGATCCATCTTCCGGTCGCCCCGGTACCAGTGCTGCCATTTGCCGGTGGCGGTGGCTGCGCGCGCCGCCAGCAGATCACCCAGCGCCGCCGCCGCTTCATCCAGCGCCCGAAACGTCTCGTCCCGGCGGGCGCCCGGATCCCGTGCGGCCAGATAGGCCTGGCCCAGCGCCAGGACCCATTGGGTGAGGGCGCGCAGGTGCAGGGCCTGGATGCGAAAATGATGGTCGTAGAAGGCGCGGCGTTCCGGCGGCACGCGCGGCGCCAGCGCGTGGATGCGCTCCTCGACGCGCCGCCAACGGGCCAGGCTGGGCGCCAACAGCGCATGCAGATCCAGAACGTATTCTTCCAGCGTCTCCCGCGGCGCGGGCGTGAATTTTTCCCCCGGATTTCCCGCCCCCTTACGGAGCAAGCGGTCCTCGAGGGGCCAGCCCAGTTCGAGGAACCAGTGCTTGAGCACGCCTGTGCCGTGCGCGGCCAGGACGCCGTCGTGCAGCAGGGCCGGATGCGCGGCAGGGGACGCCGGCACACCGGCGAACGCGCCCTGCCACTCGGCATAGAGCTCGCGCACCTCATCGGCCAGGGCGCCGAACTGCATGCCGCGCCAGGTGGCGAGGAAACGCTCGAGCTCGAACGTCGCGACATCGTGCGTCAGCGCTGCCACGGTGCGGATGCCCAGGACCACCTCGCGCAGGTTGGCCACGTTGGTGATGACATAACTCGTATCGCCCCGGGCTGCCGCCTGCCGAATGCAGCTCTCGATTTTCTCCGGCGGCACCCCCTGCGCCAGGTGCGGCCCCGCGCCCCAAACGGCCACATGGTAATAGATGCCGTACCGCAGCTCCGGCCGCCGCGCGACCGCATGAAAATCCTTCGCCCATTGATGGGCAATAAATTGGTGCTTCCCATCGGTTCCCCGGAGATTGTCGGCAAAGACCACGATGGTACCGGCCGGAAAGCGCAGGTGTCCGGCCTGATGCAGTTCCGTGCCCTCCGCCCACAAGGTCGTGGTGGCGACAAAATCGTCCCGGCCCGTCACCTCCGCCACAATGCGGCGCTGACAGGCCATCGCCTCGGAAATCACGGCGCCGCGCCCCTCCGGCGTCGCGGGAATATGCGGATCAATCTGCCAGACCGGCCGGTCGCCCCGGCCCCGCAAACCGAGCTGCCAGATGACCTGCGCGCCGAATTGCGCCCACTTACGGGCATAGTGCGTCCAGGTTTCGATCATGCGTTCCCGGTCGGCCACAAAGGACGGCGGCTCCTTGCCGCGCGCCTGCCAGTAATTTTCGAGCGCGAAATGGCTGACGCCCAGCGCTTCGATGTGATGCTGGGTGACGAACAGGCCCCGCGCGACCGCCAGGCGCACGAGATGCTCTTCCGCCGGGTTCTCGATATCCGTGAAGGAGGCCGGGATGATCAGGTTCTGCTTGAGCCGCACGGCGGTTTCCAACACCCGCGCGAAAACATCCGGGTGCACGACCTGCCGGTAGAAGCGGTAATCAATATAGCGTCGGCCGCCGCCGTGCTGCCATTCGGTCAGCAGATCTTCGTCGTTGATGAACCAGCCGCGGTATTTGAACGTCCGCGGCGCGTCTTCCGTAAAAAGCGGCCCGAGCGCCAACGCCGCCAGCCGCTCGGTTTCGTGGTCGGTCCAGAAGCCCAGGGGATCCACGCCCAGGTGTTTTTCGGCGAACTCATAGACCGCCCACATGGCGCCACGCTCGTCGCTGCCGCACAACAACAGGTTCTGATGATTGGCCCCGAAGGTTTGCAGGCGGTAGCCCTCCCACTGGCCGGCCAGCGTGGACAGGTCAATGCCATACGCCGTAACCCGCGCCCGGAAGGCGGGATTGCCCATCGAGCCGACCAGGATGAAACCGTCCTCGTTGCGCGGCAGATACGGCTTGATCACCGGCCGCGCGCCCAGCACCTTGGCGATATCTCCCGCCAGATCCTGGACCGCCAGATGCACGCAGGGCCGCTCGCGGTGATCGCAAAATACCTGTCCGCACGGCCCGACCCCGGGCAACGGTCTCGGCTCGGATGGGTTCATGCCGGCTCCGCTGGTGGGGAACTCGAAGGATTCGATCGAATCGAATCATTCGAATCATTCGCATCACTCGCCACCGACTCGATGGCCAACACGCCCTTGCACTCGGGGTACCCGGTGCAGCCCCAGAAATCCCGGCCGGCGTTTTTCCCCTGGCGGGCTGTGCGCCGGGTCGTGGGCCGACCGCAAGGGGGGCAGGGGGGGGCGTCTTCCTGCAGCGCGCGCGCCGCGACCCGGACCTGCGTCAGTTTCTCGCGAAAGCCGCCTTCCTGTTCGAAGGTTCTGCCCTGTGATTCCATCTGGTGGTTCAGCATGTTGATCACCCGCGCGATCAGGATCAGCAGCACATTGGCCATGATCTCGTCATCCTGGGACTCCAGCCACCCGGCGAACTTGGCCTGCTGCGCGAGGATCTGGGCGCAGGCGTCGTACACCACATCCTCGCCATAATCCGGCTTGTCGAGGCGCACGGCATAGACGGCCCGCGCTTCGGGCGCATCCTTACGCCAGGGAAGCCGTTTCTTTTGCAGCAGCCAGTTGATATAGTCCCCCGCCAGCTCGGCCAGGCTCGAACGCGCCACATCGGTCAATTTCATCTCGGTTTCGCGCGACGTCGCGCGCCGGGCCGAGCCCTCCGCATTGTTGGCGCAACCGGAGCGAGCCGCCTGGGTCATCTGGTCATACTGGCGGCCGCACGGATCGTTGGTGCGGTTGAGAAACAACCGGCAGAAACGTTGTGTGCCCAACTGGACGATATTGGCCAACACCCAGGAATCCAACCAGAAGTAGCCGCCCGTGCCGCCAAACAGGTTTTCGCTCATTGCAGTCTCCCATCTTTCGATCGAATCGAGGGAATCGAATGATTCGATTCATTCGATTTGGCGAAAGCCACTGGGCCGGCAACTTGAAACGCAAAATGCTCGATTTTCATGCGCGTATCCTTTCCGTTTGCCGGGCGTTTACAGTTCCGGAATGGCGACCGGGTCACCGGTCCGCTGTTGCCATGCGCGCAACCGCCCCAGCAGGCCGGCAACCACCGGTTGGGTATCCGCCCGCCCGTATACATTCTGGCACTCGGCCGGATCGGCGGTCAGGTCATACAACTCGTGCCGGCCAAGGTTCGGCGACACATTGAGCTTCCAACGGCCGTTCCCGGAGATGATCGTCCGCAGGGGATCGGCCATGGCCGCGACGATCTGCTCGGGAGACGCAATGGCCAACAGGTAATCGGGCGTCTCCAACTTCTGCGCGTCATCGCCCTGCAGCCCGTTGTTCCAGCCATTCCATTCGATCAGGACGTCCTCTTCGATCCGGTTTCCGTCCGCCGCCAAAACCGCCGCCCGGCTGCGGCCTTCGAGGGTTGCCGGCGGCGTGGCGCCCATGAGCTCGAGCAGCGTGGGCACCAGGTCAATCTGACTGACCGGCCCCTCGAGGCGCCGCATCTGCTTCTGGCCCGGCAGCTTGACCAGCAGGGGCACCCGCACGGCCTCTTCATACATGACCGTCTTGGCGATCAACTGGTGCGCGCCCATCATGTCGCCATGGTCGGACGTAAAGACGATGATCGTGTTATCCCAGAGCCCGCTCTCTTCCAACGCTTGCAGGATCGTGCCGCAATGGGTGTCCACCTGGCTGCAGAGCCCCCAGTAGCGGGCGGTCAACTGGCGCACGGCGTCCGCATCGGTCGTCGGGCAGCCAAAGGCCTTGCCGGTGGCGTAGGCCGCTTGCAGCAGGCGCGGGCGCAGGTGGTTGTGCTCGGTGGGCGGATGAGCGAAGTTGGCGGGCAGGGGCATGTCACCGGGCGGATACTGGTCGTCCCGCGGTCCGAAAAACGGCATGTGGGGTTCGAGAAAGTTGACATACAGGCAGAAGGGATTGGTCTGGTTTTCGCGGATGAAGCGGGCGGCCTGTTCGGCGAGGAAGGCGGGCTTGCTCGAAGCCTCCGGCAGACGGGCGGCCTCGCCGCGGGCGAAGGTGCGCCCGTTGTGAGGCTGATGGCCCCGCGCCATCGCCCACTGGCTGTAGTCGGAGATCGCCTGCTTGTCGCGGCCCGGCCGGAAGTACTGGTTGTACTGGTCCTCGATGCTGAGCCAGTGCTGGAAGCCGTGCTGCGCGAACAGCTCATCACCCAGGTGCCACTTGCCGAAATGCGCGGTGGTATACCGGCCCGCGGGCAGCATTTCCGGCAGGCAGGGAATCTCCAGATCAAGGGGCGCGTTGTTGGTCGTGCAGCCGTTGGTGTGCGGATACAAGCCGGTCAACAGGCTCGAACGCGAAGGGGTGCAGACGGGCTGGGTGACGTAGGCTTGGTCAACCACGCAGGCCTGCTCGGCCAGCCGGTTGAGGTTGGGCATGGCAATCCGGTCGTTGCCGTAGGCCTCCAGCGTGTCAAAGCGCTGCTCGTCGGTATAAAGAAACAGCAGGTTCGGGGTCATGGTCTGGCTCCTGGGTTGTGCTCGAAAGAATCGAAAGAATCGATTGATTCGATTCTCTCGATTCCTTCGATGGTGCTGGGTTTGATTGCGAAATCGGGCAACCCGCGGGCGGGCGCCACGTCGCGGATATCGAGCAGGAAAACGTGATTGGTACGGGTGGCCGGATCGCCCGCCACCATTTGGACCCAGCGGCCACAGGGCGTGATTCGCGGGTGGCTATGGGCCTTCTGGCCGGCGCCGTAGGTTGTCCACGGCCCGCACAGACGCTGCCATTCCGGTTCGCCCGCCCGCGGCAGTTCGGCCAAACTGTACAAGGAGCGCTCGCCTGCCGCCTCCTCGCCGTCCAGAAGCAACCGCCGACCCGTGGCGTCGAACCCCACATGCAGATGGTTCAAGGCCGGGCAGGAAAACTCGCGTCGGCGATGCGTGCGCGGACAAAGCACGCCCACCTTCTTGGGTTCGTTGCCGGTCAACTCATAATGGACCCCGCGTTGCGTCCCGGCATAGTGACAGGTCGTCCGCCCCTCGCCGTCTTGCGTCCGCAATTGCGTGAACCAGCCGCCTTCGTAATCGGTCAGCAGCGGCGCCATTTCCAGGGCCGGACTGGAAAAGATCAAATGCCGGTCGCCATAGGGATGGACATGATGGAACGGACTGTTCAGGCGCGCGACCAGGTGGGTTTCCCCGGTGTCCAGATCATAGCGCGCGAGTTCGGTGCCTTTGGACAAGTGGCGGGCGTATGGTTTGGCGGCATAGATGCGCGCTTCGAGTTCCGCGTCGTGATGGATGTAGAAGAAGTAGCGCCCATCCGGTGAAACGCAGTTCTGGCCCGTGGCCTTGCGGCCGGGGGGCAAACGAAACAGCGCGCGATCCGCCAGCGTTTCGACATCCACCGCCCGGGCCTCGCCACGGGCAACGTAGATCACTTCATTGCGCGCGACGTTGAGCGCGCTGCGGTGATCCAGCACGCCCCGGCCGGGATCCGTGTCCCAGGGCCGCCAGCCCGGCTCCGGATCGTCGGCCGCAGTCAGGGCCGCGTGCGCTCCGGTCGCCAGGTTTAAGCGATACAACTGCACCTCGCCGCCGCCATTGCGATGATACACCAAATGGCGGCCGTCGCGCGTGATCGAGGGGATGAAGTAGTACAGCGGGTAACACGTCGCCGGACCCGCCGTCAGTTGATACGCGGCCCGGCCCGTTCCCGGCGCCGCCACCCGCGGATACAACGCCGCGATGCGCGCCGGCTCGAGCGCGTCGCTTTCAGGTGAAATCGGAGTCCGGGTCGAAGTCATGGTTTCAGCGGCCCATCCAGCCGCCGTCCACGAGGTAAATGGAACCGTGGACGTAGTTCGACGCGGCCGAGGCCAGGAAGACGGTCACGCCCTTGAAGTCGTCGGGTTCGCCCCAGCGCCCGGCCGGGATGCGCGCCAGGATGGCCTTGCTCCGGTCGGCATCGTGGCGCAGGGCTTCGGTGTTGTCGGTGGCGATGTATCCCGGCGCGATGGCGTTGACATTGACGCCGTGGGGCGCCCATTCGTTGGCCAGGGCCATCACCAGTTGCCCGATCCCGCCCTTGCTGGCCGCATAACCGGGCACCGTGATGCCGCCCTGGAAGGTCAACAGGCTGGCGGTGAAGATGATCTTTCCCGACTGGCGCGCGACCATCTCCTTGCCGAGTTCCCGGCTGAGGACGAACTGGGCGCTCAGGTTGACCTCGATGATCTTGTCCCAATACTCATCGGGATGCTCGGCCGCCGGCTTGCGCAGGATCGTTCCCGCGTTATTGACCAGGATGTCAATCCGGGGATGGTCGGCCTTGACCTGCTCAATGAAAGCATACAGCGCCCGGCGGTCACTGAAGTCGCAGGTATACGCGTGGAATGCGCGGCCCTGGGCCTCGACGGCTTGCGCGACCGCGCTGCCGGATGTTTCCAGGCTGGCGCTGACGCCGATGATGTCGGCGCCCGCCTCCGCCAGGCCGATGGCCATGGCCTGGCCAATGCCCCGCTTACAGCCGGTGACCAGGGCCGTCTTGCCCGTCAAGTCGAATAGTTTGTTCACATGCATTTGGCTGATTCCTTTTTCTATTGTTGATTGCACTGCACAAGGGTTTTCATGGCGTCCTTGTGTTCGTCGGCGAACTGAAAGGCTTGGGCGATGTCCTTCAGCGGGAAGGTCGCGCTGATCAGGCGTTCGAGGGGCAGCGCGCCCGCGGCCGCCAGCCGGATGGCCTCTTCAAAATCCTCGGCGGCATACACCCGCGCGCCGCGCAGATCGAGCTCGCGCCAGAAGAACTTGAACAGGTCCACCGCCACCGGGGCGCTGAAGATGCCCACCACCACCAGCCGCCCGCGCGGGCGCGCGAGTTCGGTCATGACCGCGGCCCCGGCGGCCGTAGCGGTGACCTCGAACACCACATCCGCGCCCGGACCGCCCGTCCAGGCCTTGACCTCGGCCACCAGATCCTGCTCCTTGGGATTGATGGTGCGCAAGCCCAGTTCCTCGGCCAGGGCAATCCGGCCGGGGCTGATTTCCGAAAGGCGCACGTCGGCGCCCGCCGCGCGGGCTACCAGGGCGATCAACAGGCCGATCGGTCCGCCGCCGATGACGACCACCTGCTCGCCGGCCTTGACTTCACCCCGGCGCACATCGTGGCAGGCCACCGCCAGGGGCTCGATCAGGGCCGCCTGTTCGAGGGCCAATCCTTCCGGCAGCACATGCAGGCATCCCTCGGGCACGGTCCAGTACTCCTGCAGTGCGCCCGGCGTATCAATCCCCATGAACTTCAGGTTCTCGCAGATATGTACGTGGCCGGCCCGGCAGGTCCCACACGTGCCGCAATACGCCAGCGGCCGGACCGTCACCTGCGCGCCGGGCGCCACCCGCGTCACCCCCGCGCCCACCGCCGCGACGATCCCCGACATCTCGTGGCCGATGGTCTGCGACTGCGCCACCCGCTTGTCCATCTTGCCGTGAAAAATATGCATGTCCGTGCCGCAGAGGCCGCAATACGCCACCCGGATGCGGACTTCGCCCGGCCCCCGCGCCCGCTCGGGCGCCTCGGCTACACTCATGGTTGTCGGACCGTCATACTTGCTGATTAACATGGCTCTTTTCCTTTTCTATGTCGGCTTGATTGCCGGATCTCAAAAATACCCGCCGCGCTTGACAACTTCGGTCGGCTCGATGCCGTCCTCGACCCACTGCTTGATTTCGTCTTCCTTGCCGAGCACTTTCTCGGCGGCCACCAGCACATCGTAGGCGTGGGCCTGGGGAATCGCCACCACGCCGTCCTGATCGCCGAAGATCCAGTCGCCGGGCTGGATCGTGATTTCGCCGATGCGCACCGGTTTCTGGTAGTAATACATGCGGAAGCGCCCGAGCATCCCGGTACTGGTGCGATACTTGTGAAACAGCGGGAAGCCCTGGGGCAAAATGCGGTCCACATCGCGGATGCCGTTGACCAGCGCGCCCCGGCACCCCTTGCGCAGGGCCGCCATGGTCATGACTTCGCCCCACTGGGCGGTGACGACATCGCCGGTGCAATCCCACACCACCACCGAGTCTTCGGGCAGATCTTCGAGCATCTGCGCGCGCATCTCGAATTCGCCGTCGGTGGTGAGGTCGGGTCCGCCCTTGATGGTGAAGGCCCGGCCCACCATTTTCAGCTCGGGTTGCAGGGCCAGATAGTCGCTGGGCAGCGAGGTGTGCAGCTTGTACTCGAAGCGCAGCACGTCGTTGACCGCCGCCGTGAAGAGCCGGCCGTAGCGCGCCCGCATCTCCGCGACGGAAACGGGATACTCCATTGCAGCGCTCATGTTCATTTCACCAGGAAGTTGAGGTTGTCGAAGTTGATCTCGCGCACCATCATGTAATCCGGGCAGCCGACGACGAAGCCGATCACCTCGGCCACATCGGCCGGCTTGAGGAATTTTTCGCGCGGCACGTCGCGGTCGCCCCAGTAATCGCTGTCCACCGGGCCGGGATTGATGTCCGTGATCTTGATGCCGGACTTGATGGCCTGGTCGGCGATGCCGCTCGAGAGCCCGCGGGCGGCGAATTTTGTGGCGCAGTAGGCCGGCGCGCCGGGGTTTGTGCGCTGACCGGCCATGGAGACCACCGTCAGGATGTGGCCGCGCTTGCGGGCCTGCATGTCCTTGAGCGCCTCGCGGCTGGCCAGGAAAACGCCCTTGAAGTTGACGTCCACCATCTGCTCGAAGACCGCCAGATCCGTCTCGGCCAGGTTCGGGGTCGGAATGCCAATGCCCGCATTGTTGACCAGGATATCCACCGGGCCGAAAATCGCGCGGCAGGTCGCAAAGGCCGCCGCCACCTCCGCCTCGCGGGCGACACTGCCCACCGCACAGGCCAACTCCTGGCCCGCGCATTCCTGCTCCAGGACCGCAATCCGCTCGGGTGACAGATCCAGCACAAACACCTTGCCGCCCATGGCCAGCAGCTTCAGGGCCGTGGCCTTGCCAATCCCATTGGCGCCGCCCGTTACAAAACAAACTTTTCCATCAATCGTCGTCATCATGTTCTTCTCCAGGTTTCAGGTTTCCGTTCTCGTTCCAGCGGCTGTAATGCCGCACATTTTCCGTTCCAGCGGCTGTAATGCCGCGCCGTTTCCGTTCCAGCGCCTGTAATGGCCATGCTCAGGCCGAAATTTCCGTAATGCCGATCCGCGCGGCTTGACCGAACGCCAGCACCACCGGGCCGAAGGCATGGCCATCATTGAGCCGGTGGCCCTTGGCCAGATAATCGGCAATCGTGCCCTCGCCCGGACAGAGACAGCCCGGGCAGGTATGATGCACGGAGCCATCGAGGGCGATGTAGCGCAGGTAGCCGCGCAGGCCGCGCTCGAAGGCCGTCTGCTGGGCCGCGTCAATCAAGCCTCGTTCGAGGCCGACGCCCAGGGCGTAAAGAATCAATCCCGTGCCGCTGGTCTCGACATATGCTTCGGGGTCGGTGATTTCCTGGTGCCACATCCCCTGGGCGTCCTGATAGGGCAGGCAGGCCGTCACCAGATCCGTGAACAGGCGCTCACTCTCCGCCCGGCGCGGATGATCAGCCGGCAATCCCTGGACCAGCTCCGTCAAGGCCAGCAGCCCCCAGCCGTTGCCCCGGCTCCAGTGGTCCTGCGACAGCAGCCCCGGCCGCCGGAAGTTCAGGCTCTGGTGCAGCAGGCCGTTCGCCGGATCGCGGAAGACCGCCACCATCTTGGCGGTCTGCTGATAGGCCTCTTCGATGTAGCGTTCTTCGTCGAGCGCCAGCCCCGCATACAGCAGGAACGGGCCCACCGCAAAGGCGACGTCAATCCAGATCCGGTGCGCGGTCGGCGCGTTCGGGTGGCACAAGATGCCGTTCGAATCCCGCGGGGCGGTCTGCATGATTTCTTCGGCATAGCGCAGCACCGGCCCGGCCGCCTCGGGCAAATGCCCCGCCTGGAGCAAATAGGCCGTCCCATTGCCGCCACAAAGATAGTTCGGGAAATTGCACTTGAAGGATTTCTCGCCCGCCACGAAGGGCGCCAGCAACCGGCGCACGGCCTCGAGCTCGGCGGCCTGGCCCGACGCGACCGCATTGCGCGCCATCCCCTCGAGTAGCAAGATGCCCGTATAATTGGTCAACGGGATCTCCGCCAGCGCCCGCCGCGCGACCCGCGCCGCAATCTCCAAGGTATCATGTTTCATCCGCGATCTCCTCCTGCTTTACATGGTTGCCGGCCGCCAAAGCCTCCCCGTCGGCCTCGATTTCCGCCGCCCCAGCCCGCAAGGCCGCAATGACGACGCCACTCTGCTCGGGATCCATCTGCACTTGCAGCCCTAAAGCAAACAAATCGCTGACCGGCGCCGCCAGCCGCCAGCGATCCCCCACCTGAATCGCCGCCACCCCCCGCCGCGCTGTCTCGCCCACCGCCGCATCGAATGCCGCCCGCGTGGACCACGCGCGCTGCCCGCTTTCCTCAAAAATGCCCGGCGCTTCCAGGGCATGCCGGAAACTGGCGTTGAACGCCTGCAGACACAATCCCGTGGCCGAACCAAACGCGCTCAGCGTATGCCCCTGCGGACGCCGCATGGCCCCCGGACAATCCGCCGACATCCGCAGGCGACACCCAATCTCCTGCCCCACCAATTCACAGAAATTGATCGTCGCCCCCGGATACCCCTCATGCAGCCGCCGCACCACCCGCTCCGCCCGCCGGAACACCCCCTGACGATACCGCTGCCGCCATAACTCCGGCAACGCCCCGCCCATCCGGTAACACCGCGAATGATCCCGCTGCAAATACCCCCGCGAACATAACGTCCGAATCAAATTGTGCGCCGTACTCTTCCGCAATCCCGTCCGGTTGGATATGTCATCCAGCGCCAACCCCGACGGCGCGCGCGCCACCTGCTCGATGATATCCAGCCCCCGCAATAACGATTGCACTAACTGCGAGTTAGCCATGACCAATATTCATCCATGCCGAACCAATTTTCATAATGGCAGTAAATGACACCCCCCAGGCCCTGTCAACTCCTTTTTTTAGAGGGAGGCGCTTGCAAAACCCGGGTCTGCGGAAGTGGCACGGGCTTCCAGCCCGTGCTGCATGGGCAGGATGCCCATGCCACGAGGGGATGGCAAGAGCCTCTGGTGACTTCATGACGCCGGGTGGTATCGGGGTGTCGGGGTGTGGGGGTATCGGAGATTGTTCCTCTACTTCGTCGCCAGCTTCGTCGCAAGCTTTGTCGAAAGCCAGGAAGCAACAACGAAACACACGAAAGACACGAAAGGAAGGAAGAAACCACGGATGAACCCGGATGGGTAACGGGGGAAAGGTAACCGCAGAGAACGCAAAGAACGCAAAGATGCCTCTTGATTGTGAGGCTCCTGCAAAACGCCGGGGCTCGCGATAGTGGCACGGGCTTCCAGCCCGTGCTGCATGGGCAGGATGCCCATGCCACGAGGGGCGGACAAGAGCCTCTGGTGACTCCCTGACGCCGGGCGGTATCGGGGTGTCGGGGTGTGGGCGTATCGGAGATTGTTCCTCTACTTCGTCGCCAGCTTCGTCGCGCACCTTGTCGCGCACCTTGTCGGTCCGGCGGACCGGTGAAGGGTAGTTGGTTAAGCGTTGCGCGGTTGATTGTCCTCCGCTCCGCGGGGGATCCGTGATCAAGAGAGTGGGATTAGGATGGGGGAGATTATCCACTCCCGAATCCTAATCGCACTCTTTGTATCGCCAATCCCGGCGGAGCCGAAATTGCAGGGACGGCGCCGGCATCTGGCGCGCCCGCCACCCGGCGTCACGAAGTCAGCGAGTCATGGAGTCACCAGAAGGACATCAGCAGACACAACTTCTGTGTCCCTAACGCCTAGGGTGGTATCTGGGTGTCGGAGTGTGGGGGTTTTTAGCCTCCGCTCCGCGGAGGATCCGCGATCAAGAGAGTGGGATTAGGCAGGGGGTCGCCGGGGGGCAGGGGGGTTCCACGCCCGAGGAGGTCAATCATGAGCCAGTTGCGGCCGCGATAGCGCAGCCAGAAGGCGCTGCCGAGGAGGGCGATGAACAGGGCGGTCCAGATCCAGGAGAGCAGCAGGGGGGCCTGCCAGACGCGGACGAGCAGGAGTTGTCCGGGAACGAGGAGGCCCCAGGCGGCGAGGAGCGAGCAGATCATGACGAAGCGGGTATCGCCGGCGCCCTTGAGGGCGCTGCCGAGGACGAGGCTGGCGTTATCGGCCTGGCCCCAGGCGGCCATGACCCAGAGCAGGCGGCGGCCCACGGGCAGGATTTCTTCGAGGGCCATGTCGGAGCGGGCGGTGAAGGCGGCGAAGAGGGTTTCGGGCAGGAGCAGAAACAGGGCGGCGCAGGCGCACATGTAGAAGAAGCCGAGGCGGAAGGCGTTGCGGGCGGACCGGCGGGCGAGGTCGGCGCGGCGGCGGCCCTGGTACTGGCCGACGAGGGTCGAGGCGGCGATCCCGAGGCCGATCAGGGGCATGAAGGCCAGGGAGTTGATCGAGATGGCGATATTGCTGGCGGCATGCTGGGCCGGCGGATAGGCGCCGGTGAGCATGACGAAGACCGTGAAGGCGCTGACATCCAGGGCGATATGGACGCCCGAGGGGAATCCGAAGCGCAGCAGGCGGGCAAAGAGCGCGCGGTCCAGGCGCCAGTGCCGGTGGGTGGCGTAGGAGTCCCGGCAGCGGCGGCCGAAATAGAGGGCCAGGAGCAGCGCCGGGCTGATGGCGTGCGCCACGACCGTGCCGATGGCCGCGCCGCGAATCCCCATTTCCGGCAGGCCCCATTTGCCGAAGATCAGGCCGTAATCGAGCACCAGGTTGCAGGCATTGCCGAGCACGTTCGTGGCCATGGTGACGCGGGTGCGTCCCAGGCCCGTGAAGAAGCCGCCCACGGCCGCGCCCAGCAGGGTTGTGATCCCGCCCCAGAGGATGATGGTGAGGTATTGCTCCTCGAGGACTAGCACCTCGGGCGGATGCGCCGCCAGCCGCAGGAACCATTTGCCCGCGGGGATCAGCGCCAGCAGCAGCGGCCAGCACAGGAGCGAGAACCAGATGCCCTGGGCGGTCGCCCGGCTGCAGCCCGCGCGGTCGCCCGCGCCGAAGTACTGGGCCACGAAGACGTTGGTGAAGGCCGCAATGGCCATGAACCCGCTGGTGAGGGAAAAGCACAGGATGCCCGCCGGCAGAGCCGCGCGGATGGCCTCGCTGCTGTACCAGGAAAGGAAGATCCGGTCGGCGAACAGCATGACCGTGAACGAGCCGGTATTGATCATCAGGGGCCAGGCCACGCGCAGGACTTCCCGGTAGCCGGCCGGGGAGGCTGGCGCGCGCATCAGACGTTGAGGCCGCTGGTGAGGTCAAAGACCGCCAGCAGCATGCTGATGGCCACAAAGCCCACCAGGGCGGCCATGACCACAATCAGGAGCGGTTCGAGGACCGTGGTCATGATCTTGACGCTGCGCTCGACCTCGCCGTCGTAGCGCCGGGCGATCTGCCGCAGGGCGCTGCTCATGTCGCCGGACTGCTCGCCGACGGCCAGCATATCCGTCAGGAGAGGTGGAAACACGCCGCCCTGGGCCAGGGGGCCGGAGATGGAGGCGCCGTCGGTCACGCGTTCGCGGGCGTCGCGCACAGCCGCGGCGAGCACCTGGTTGCCGAGGGTGTCCTCGAGGATGCTGAGGGCCTGGAGGACGGGTACGCCGTTGGCCAGCAGGGCGCCGAGGGTGCGGCCGAACTGGGCATAGGCGTTGGCGCTGACGATCTGGCGGACGATGGGCAGGCGGAGCTGGGCCTTGTGCCAGAACAGGCGCCCGGCCGGCCGCCGCAGGGCCTGGCGCAGCAGGATCACGCCCGCGGCGATGACCAGGGCCATGAGCCAGCCGCGCTCGACCAGCAGCCGGCTGGCGCCGATGAGCATCTGGGTGGGCAGGGGCATTGTGCTGCCCAGCTCCTCGAAAATGGCGGTGAAGCGCGGCACCACGAAAATCATGGCGAAGATCATGGTGCCCAGGCCCATGGTCAGGACAATGCCCGGATAAATGAGGGCCAGCAGCACTTTTTCGCGGGCATCCTGCACCCGTTCGTAATGCTCGCGCAAGCGGATCAGCACTTCGGGCAGGGTGCCGCTGACTTCCCCGGCGCGCACCATGTTGATATAGAGCGCCGAGAAGGTCTCGGGCCATTTGCGCAGGGCCTCGGACAGGCTGGCGCCCTGGGTGATGTCATCGCGCAATTCCCCGACGATCCGGCTGTGGGCTGGCGCGCTCTGGCGGCGGGCCAGGCTGTTGAGCGCCACGCCCAGGGTCATCCCGGAGGCCAGCAGGTCGCTCAGCTCGCTGGTCAGCAGGAGGGTTTCGCGCATTTTGAGGCGGGGCCGGCGGGTGCGGCGGACGGTGAGCCGGGCGGCGGCGGGCGCCCGGCGG
>JAIPIQ010000011.1 GCA_021734645.1 Fidelibacterota bacterium
ACGAAAATGCGTGCCGGTTCCTTTTGGGTTAGAGTGAAACCGGCCTACTTTAACCCTTTGGAGGCGTTTTCCCTAGTTCGCTAAGGATTCGGGTAGCGGAGCGATGGGTTGTGGGATGCCTTTGTTGTTTGGGGTGCTGCTGGGCCTGGTTTGGTCCGGCGGCGTGCTGGGGCAGGGGGAGGAGGCGGCGGAGTTATCCGGTTTGCGAATGTGGACGAGTCAGGCCGGCACGACGGTTGAGGCCGAGTTTGTGCGCGTGGAAGCCGGGTTGGTTGTTTTGCGGCCGCTGGCCGGGCCGGAGATGAGTATCCGCCCGGAGGATTTGAGCGCCGAGGACCAGAAGTTGATTGCCGGGAAGTTGCCGCCGCCGCCACCCGCGCCCGCGCCGACGGCCAAGAAGACTGCCGCCGAGCAGGCACAGGATCCGTTTCTGTTTCCCGGCCCGCAGCAATATGACAAGGAGCATGGGACCGTGCTCCAAACCTTCGATTTCCCCGACTATACCGCCCTGGCTACCGACAAAGGGTTCATCCTGATCTATATCAAGGATGAGGGCGCCTATCGCTCGAGTCCCATGCTTCTGCGGAATTATATTGTCTATAACTTTTTGGACGCCAACAAGCGCAGCCGCAATCGGGGGCGCCCGGCCAAGGGCATGTCTGCCCCGCCCCAGCTCACCGCCAACTCCGTGCTCTACAAACAGAATTTTGCCGACGGCGTGACGGGCGTGTTGGCGGCCACCTTCGAGCCTCAGCAGATTCAGTTGGGGTATCAACTGGTGGACCCGAAGGATATCGAATGGCCCTCCAACCGGCGCGAAATCTATATCAGTATGCCGAGCTATGTGCGTTGGGAAATTGAAAAAATGCGTTTTGTGGGGCCGCGTTTTCCGGAGGGGCTGACCCTGGCCAAGCTGCAAGCGCACCTGGCAAATTGCGATGTGTTGTTCACAAATGTGAAGGGAAAGCGTTCGACCTACGCGTATTCGGCGGCCACGCGGGGCTTGCCGGGCGGGAACCGGGAAGTGGAAATCCGGGGGCCCATGTTCACCGGCAAGAGGCTGGTTTTCGCCGCGCCGGGAAAAGCGACGGTGATCCATGGCCATATCTATAGCAGCAAGATGCCGGCCGACGGCTTTTCTCTGCGGTTTATCAAGGACAATCCGGAACGGGACGCGCTCTCGCGCAACGAGGAATTGTTTATCCGGATCATTTCTGAGGAATAGGCGTCGGGGTTTCATTGTTTCCGCCCCATGAATAGGACCGGTGGCTGGCCGGATGCGGCGTGTCGGGCGGCTGTGCGCCGGGCGATGGCGCGGCGTTTGGCGCCTTGGTTTGCGGTCCGGCAACGCGATTTGCCCTGGCGGCGGGAGCGGACGCCCTATCGAATCTGGTTGGCGGAAATTCTGTTGCAACAGACGCGCAGCGCCCAGGCGGCGGGGTATTACGAGCGCTTCCTCGAGCGGTTTCCCACGGTCCAGGAGTTGGCGGGGGCGCCGCGGCAGGAGGTGCTGCGCGCCTGGGAAGGCTTGGGCTATTATGCGCGGGCCCGGCAACTGCATGCGGCCGCGCGGTTGATCGTGGCCCGTCATGCGGGGGAGATCCCGGCGACGCTGGCCGGGCTGCGCGCCCTGCCCGGTATCGGGCCCTACACGGCCGCGGCCATTGGCAGTCTGGCGTTCGGTTTGCCCGCGGCCGTGGTGGACGGCAATGTTGTGCGCGTGCTGGCCCGTTTGTTTTGCCTGACGGCGCTGCCGGAGACCGCGGCTGACCGGCGCCGGTATCAGGATCTGGCCCAGGATCTGCTGCCGCGCCGCGAGCCGGGGCGGCATAATGAAGCGCTGATGGAACTCGGCGCCACGGTTTGCACGCCCCGAAACCCGCGCTGTCCGGTCTGCCCGTTGCGCGCCGCCTGCGGCGCCTACGCCCGGCAGGCCACCGCGGACTTTCCCCGTCGCCGCCGTCGGCCCGTTGTCCCGCATATGGAGGTGGGCGCGGCCCTGGTGGTGGACAGCCGCGGGCGCCTGCTGATCGCCCAGCGCGCCGAGCAGGATCTGCTGGGCGGCATGTGGGAATTCCCCGGCGGGAAACAGGAGCCGGGCGAAACGATGGCCGCCTGCATCCGGCGCGAGCTGCTTGAGGAACTCGGGATTGAAATTGAAGCCGGCCCGGTTTTTTGCCATGTGGACCACGCCTTTACCCATTTCACCATGCGCCTGCATGCCCATTGGGCCCGCCGCGTCCGGGGCCGGCCGCGCATGCTGGATTGCGCGGGATTCGCCTGGGTACCCCGGAAGCGCCTGGTGGACTATCCCATGGGCAAGGCCGATGCCGTCATTCGCGCCCAGTTGGCGCCTTTGACCCCCTGGCCGCCTGCCTGGGAGGGATTATCATGAGCGCGGCCGAGCCCCGGCGTCAGGTTCCGGCGGAAGCCGGCTGGCAGTTTGCGCGTGGCCGGGTTTCCCGCGCCTGGCTGCGGGGCGCGGGCGAGCGCGGGCAGCCGGTGCAGTTGCCGCATTGCTGGAATGAGGCCGACACGTTCCAACCGGGCGTTGCCTATTACCGGGGTTGGGGGGCTTACCGGCGGGTGCTGCCCGAGCTGCCCGAGCTGCCCGGCGGGCAGGCGGAGGGCGCCTGGCATCTGGAGCTGGGCGGTTTCTACGGGGTGGGCGATGTGTGGTTGGCGGGGGTTCGGCGGGCGCGATTGGATGGCCAGTATCTCGGCGCTTCGATTCCGTTGCCCCCCGGGGTGGCGCCCGGCGCCTGGCTGGCCCTGCGCCTGAGCAATCGCTGCGGTCGCAACGTATTGCCCGGCATCAGCGATCCGGACTTCCTGCTGTACGGGGGGCTGGCGGGCGGCGCGACTTTTGTCCACCGGCCGCACTACCGGCTGCGGGAGGACACCCTGCGGGTTGGATATGGCGATCCCCTGGGCGCGCGGGTGACAATTTCCGTGGCGGTGACCGCCGCGAATGGCGGCGCCGGCCCGCGTGCGGGGCGGGTCGAGCTGACGCTGCTTGACGCCGCCGGGCAGCCGGTCGCGGCGGCGTGCGCGCCGTTGGCCGGGCTGGCCGGCGGACAGCAAGCCGCGGCGACGCTCGTTTGCGAGCTGTCTGAACCCCGACGGTGGGATATCGAGTCGCCCTACCTGTATCGGTTGCGGCTTGATTTGCGCGATGAGGAGGGGCGGTTGCAAGACCGCGTGGCGCGGCGGATCGGGCTGCGCGCGGCGGAGTGGCGGCCCCGGGCCGGTTTTTTTCTGAATGGTCGGCGGGTGGCATTGCACGGGGTCAACCGGCATGAAAGTCTGCCGGGGTTTGGTTCGGCGTTGCCGCCGGAGCTGCAGCGCGCCGATGCCGTTCAGATCAAGGCGCTCGGCTGCAATTGTGTGCGCCTGTCCCACTATCCCCAGCATCCGGCTTTCTGGGATGCCTGCGACGAGCTGGGTCTGTTGGTGTATGCCGAGCTGGCCTCCTGGAAGAGCGTGCGCCCCGGCCGGTGGCAGCGCGCCGCCCTGCGCCAATGGCGGGCGATGATCGAGCGCGACCGTCACCGGCCGTCGCTGATCCTTTGGGGCATGGGCAACGAAAGTCGTTCGCGCCGCGTGTACGTGGCGTTGCGCGACCTGGCGCACGCCCTCGATCCCGGGCGCCCGGTGACCTATGCGGAGAATCACCTATACCGGGCGCGCCGTCAAAAGACGATTGGTTTGCCGGATGTCTGGGCGTTGAATTACGAACTTGAGGCGTGTGCGGCGGGGTGCGCCGCCAGCCGTCTCGAGAATGTACTGGTCAGCGAGCTGGCCAATTATCCGCCGGCGGCCCGCGGGTGCGTCGCGGAAGAGCAGGCTCAGGTGGCGCTGATCGAGGAGGAGTGGGCCGCGCTGGCCGCCCACCCGGAGGTGGCCGGTCATCTGCTCTGGTGCTTCAGCGATTATGCTACCGAGCGCAAACGGCGCACCCTGCGGCAATGCGGCATGGTGGATGCCTGGCGGCATCCCAAGCGCGCCGCCGCCCTGCTGCAGGCCCGCTATTTGTCTGAACCCTTTCTGGCGGTCTATGCCGACTGGAGCCTGGATCACCCGGCGTCCAGCCGCCAGGTGGAAATCTATACCAATGCCCCATCCGTCTCCGCCTGGGACGCCGCCGGCGGTCGGCTGGCCGCATGGAACGGGACGGCCCCCCGGCGCGAGGTTGCCCTGTCTTTCACCGGGCAGCCCGTGACCTTCATTGCCCATCACCCGCGGGGCGACACCCAGATCTGCCTGACGCCCTGGAGCGCCCCGGTCCGGCTGGCATTGCGCGTCGAGCAGCGGTCGAATCCGTGGCCGATCCGGGCGACCCTGCCGGTGGATATCCGCGTGTTGGATGCCCAGGACCGATTGGTTGCCGATGCTGCGACCTGGGTTACGCCCGAAGTTTCCGGCCCGGTCCGTCTGCGTTCCTGTCGCGCGGATGGCCGGGTGCCGATGGCGAGTGGTATCGGGCGTCTGTACGTGACTGGAACCGGCGGTGGCGGACAGGTCGCCGTCGCTGCGCGCGCGCCGGATCTGGCCACCGGGCGGCTCCATCTGACGTTTGCGGGGGAACAGCCGGAGGTTGTTTAGAGTAGCCGGGGTTTTTTGCTGGCGGGGTGCCGGGGGCGTTTGATTCCCAGCACCAGCAGCAGCAGGCCGGCGAGGAGCAGGAGGGCGGGCAGCACCCAGTTGGGCCGGGGCAGGGGCTGAGTCTGGTCCGGCGGCAAGTCGGGCGCCGCCAGATGAATCGAGTCGGTCGAGACGAAGGCGGGCGGCGGCGCGATGGCGGGCCGACCGGCCTTGACCCAGGCGGTGTACCACAGACTGGCCAGGGTCCGGGTGGCGGCGTTCACTTGTTCGCGGAAGAGGGGGGCGGTTTCCTGCCACAGGGTGGCATAGTAGGCGTCCGTTTCGCGTTCATGCATCCGGCGCGCCTTGTCATCCGCCCGCATGATGGCCGGCGCCCGCCCGTACGCCGTTACGATTTCCTGCTCGATGACCTGCCAGACGTCCTCCACTGCCGCGGCCGCTTGCCGGACCGGAAATCCCTCGCGCCCGGCGCGCAGCGCCATTTCGTCTTCCCACAGCCCATGAATGCCGTCGTTCCCGGTCTGCCAGCCGTTGAAATTGACCGTGGTATGAAGCGGCATATGGGCGTCGCTGACGTAATGTCCCTGGGCGGCCGCCAGCCGAACCGTCAATTCGGGATCGCCGGACCGGAAGGCCTGCTCGAGCCGGTGCTGGAGCTGCAGGATGACCCAGTGGATCTGGCCGACGCCCCCGTCCACCGGTTCCAGCGGCAAATGGTCCGTCCGCCCGTACGTTTCCAGGTTGATATAATGGCGGGGGCCTTCCAACGGATCCGCGCTCTTCCAGAAGTCCGGACCGCTGGCCAGCTCGCCGAGCAGCCCCGCATAGCCGTACCAAGGATACATTTCGCGGGGCACGCTGAAGGCCGCCATGCGGTTGATGGCCCGATGCGTTAGCAGGCTCCAGGCCTGGCTCGGCCGCGGCCCGAGCAGCACCAGCGCCGCGCCCAGGGCCCAGTTCAGGCGCGCACGCGATTTACAAGCGGTCATCATGGCCTTACGTTGTGGACCGAAAGAGAGGGAACGACAAGATGAATTATTACCTGCTCTATTCAGTCACGGGGCCTGCCGCCGCCGTGCAGCGCAGGCCAATTCCAGCCATTCGGCCATCCAGGCGGCGCGACCTGCCAGATCCAGTTTGCTCAATTCCCGTTGGTCTTCGCTGAGATACGGGCAATCCGGGCGAATCTCGTAGGGGTGCAGCAAGCGCCAACTCAAGTCCATGATTTCCTTGTCGGTCATGGCAACGGCCCCAAGTACTCATTGGCCAAGCCAATCAATTGCCGGTGCTGTTCGAGCAACGGCAAACGGGTTGCGCGCCAGACGCCACGCAGACGCGTGAAAGCCCGGACATAGTTTCCCGCCAACGATTCCAACCGCTCAATCCGGCGCTGGTCCGCTTGCATCAGTTTATCTTGCTCGATGGCCAACGCCGCAACGACTTCCGCGCGGGTCCCGCCCTGCACCAGCAATCGCACGGCCGCGCGCTGGCTGGCCGCGGCCTTCGCCGGCCATTGCCGAACCGCGCGCGACAGGGTTTCATATTCCTGAAGATAGTCGAGCGCCAGATCCGCCGCGGCCGCCTGTCTACCGGCCACTTCGGCCAGGGCGCCGATTACCGCATAATCACGCATCCTGCGCGTTTGCTTGATCTGGATCAACGATTTCACGTCCACGACGTCGATGCCGTCCATCTGGCACGCGCATTGCCAAAGGTGCTCGATATCAGCGATTCGAGGCGGACGCGAACAGAAATCCGTCCGCATCCGGAAGCTCGTTTCGGTCATGTACTCGAAATGACTCGTGAGCCCCAGCGCAAGCCACTTGGGATGCAAAGGAACCCCCAAGCGATACTGGGCGCCATGCCGGGCCAGAACCGCGAGGACTGCCGTGCAGGTCTCTGCTTCCTCCCGGATAATCCAATCACCATCCTTGGAAAATGCTGCTATCCCGAATAGCACGCAAGCCTGTCCCGAACTCAGTACAACCGCGGCGCCAGCATTTTTGAACTCCGCATGCAATTCAATAAATGGGTTCTTCATCGCGCCACGCATGGTAGTCGGCCTTTACCGGTTGGTCAACCGGAATCAGGACTGCGGGGTGATGGGGGGGGGCTGGAAACCGTGGAAAAAGCCGGGGCCGTACTCGGGATCGAAACGCTCGCCCATGATTTCCGGCAGGGTCACGGGTCGGCGGTCAGCGGCTGAACGGTAGGCGGCTTCGATGACGGCCATTACGTAGAGGTTGTCTTCAATGGCGGACTTGGGGGGTTGCCCCGCGGCGAGCGCAGCGAGCAGATGCTGCATGGTCTGACCGAACGCATCGTAGAACCAGCGGCCTTCGACGGTGATCGTCTTTTGTTGGCTTGGGGCCGACCATTCCGGTCCGCGCCGGGAAATGGCCACCTCGCCTTCGGGCGCCCAGTCTATAATGCCTTGTGTTCCCTGGATGTAGAGGCACTTGTCCCGGTAGCCGACCGGGCGCGTGCCATAGTAACAGCCGGTGGACAACACCATCACCTGGACGCCCGAGGCATAGCGCATCAACAGGTGCCCGAACCCGTCATGGGATACCCCGGTCTGGGACGGATCGCGCCCGGTGAGGGCATCCACGGAAGCGGGCGGGCCGAAGATCATGTGCAGCACGGAAAGATGATGGACGGTGTGGTCTACGGTCCACCAGCGCGGATCTTTGCCGAACCAGTTGGCGGGATCACAGGCGAAATCCGTGCGCAATTCCATTTGGGCGAAGAAGGGAGCGCCAATGGTTTTTTTTGTGAGCAGTTCATTGTACAGCCATTGGGCGCCGGGTGTGAACGCCATGTTTTGATTGACCATGGCGGGGGTTTGGCTGTCCGCCAGGATGTTGGCGGTTTCCAGCGCATCGGCATAACATAACCCGACGGGTTTCTGGAGGAGCAGGGGGAGGCCGGCCTGGGCGGCGGCCTCGACGATGGGCAGCCGGGCGGCGCGGTGATGGGGCGTGGCCACATCCAGCACGGTGGGCCGGAGGGGGGAACGCAGGAGTTCCTCGAGGGAAGCGAACACCGCGGCGTCCGGCACATCCTGCTGAAAGCGCGTGCGGGCCTCCGGTGAGGGATCAATACCCGCAATGATTGTGAGGCCTTGCTGGCGGTACCCCTTGCGGTGCGTCGCCGCAATCCGCCCCAGTCCAACTTGCGCGATCGTGTTTTCCATGCGCTTGCTCCTGTGGGTTGTCTATAATGCGGCGAGGGCCCGCCAATGCGGTTCTATCCGGTCTACGTCCGCCGCCCCGTGATGCACCAGGATACGGTACCGCAGCACCAGGCCGTCGCCGGCGTTCAGCCGCAGCCCTTGTTCGTACAACAGGGCGGCGCCGCCCTTGATGACATTCTTTTCCGTCTCCAACAGGACATACCACGGGGTGGGGGAGCCGGGGTTCCCCGGATGATCCAGCAGGGTGATCCCGCTGGTGCGATTCGTCAGCCGATTGCGAAAACTGATATCGAGCCAGCGCGCCCGCTGGCCGTGAATCGCCAGGTCCCGCCGGCCTTCGGAGTCAGTCAAGACCCAGTCCGTGGCCTGCGGGGTTGGCCGGTACGCCAATCCGGCGTAACCGCCGTAGCGCGTGCCGTTGGGCAGGTGGGGCGGAATCTCGCGTTCCAGCTCGACCGGCGTGGCGGCGGTGAACGAACTGGTCCAGTTGATGAAATAGTCTTCCCGGGCATCAAGCGGGGACATGAACAGGCGCCGGTCCTCGGTCATGAGCGCCACGTCGCGCCCGTCCATGTACCGCAGCGTTAAGGCCAGGTTTGCGCTGTGGTCGTCCGCGGGGGTCGCCTGATGCGATTGGATCTGCACCCGGCCATCGAAAACGCCCGTGGCCCGATCCTCATTCCAGAAATTCAGGCCGTTGATATACTTCCAGGCAAACCACAACCCCCGGTGCCAGGGGTGGTCCGGCGGGGCCATCCACGTCATTTCCACCCCGTCTGCCAGGCTCAGGGGGTGAAAGGCCGGCAGGGTGCCGTCGCGGCGATGATGATGCTGCCAACGGATGAGGCCGCCTTCCTGGCAGGCCAGGGTTGAGCCCAGGTTCCACCATTTGAGCGCGGCGCCTGTATCGGGCGCGACGGGAGGGGGACTGGTTTTCATGTGCGCTCGCTTCCTATGTTCGGGTTTCCGGATTCCGGTTCATTGGTTTGCAGTATACTCGGCCCATTCGCATTTTTCAAATGGGGCCGCAGGTCACTTTCGGGACTTTCGGGTGCTGCGCCCGGGCACAGGTCGGGAAAGTTACCGGCATGAGATCATGCAGTGATCGCAGGGGTTCTTGGCCTCCTTGGCTGTATATCTTGAAATCCACCGCTATGCGCCCCCCCCCAATCCTAATCCCACACTCTCCCTCTCCGATCCCCCGCGGAGCGGAGCGTAGGCCAACGTCAGCCTGCGCGGCGCGGCTTGTCCGCGTACGCTCCAGGCATTGGTTGGCGATCTGTTTGTTCTCCGCTCCCATCGGTGTCGGCGTCGGGATCGAGATCGTTCCCCGCCGTGTACAGCGTCGGGTCCTCGTGAACGGCGTAGCCTCGTTGTCCGCCCTGAACCGCAGATCCCGCCGACGGCTCAGCGGGGATTGGAGAGCTGAGCGCGCGCTGGATGCGCGGAGGCATCCCTACTCGTACACGCACTCCTGCACTCCAATCTCTTGGAAGGGGCGGGATGTTTGTTCTGGAGGGCGCCAACGGTTGGGTTTCGATGGAAGGAAATCGCGTAAGCGTATCCGAGCAAGGGTGGCGATTAAGTGTGGAAGGTTAAGCGTTGCGATTAAGAGTGGGCAGCGCACGAACTGTTTCGTAAACTGCCTCGTAAACTCCGACGGAACAACTCCATCGTGACCTTTGCCGTAAACTTCATCGAGCCGGGGGGCACGGGAGCCCACTTCGTCGCCACACTTTGGATCGAACACTTGATCGCCCCCCTTGCTCGGATACGCTTACGCGACCCGCTTCACCGCCTTGCGGCGGAATTCGACACGCCCCTGATCGCTCATGGAAGAAATGAATAGAATAATCCCCACGCAAACCCGGAAGCGCCACCGCGGGCATTGCGAAGTGGCACGGGCATCCTGCCCGTGCTCCCATGGGCAAGATGCCCATGCCACGAGGGGTTTTGCAAGAGCCTCGATTCCGATTCCGACCCCGACCCCGATTTTGCATCGCCAACAACAGCACAACGATCTGGTCCCGCTGCGCTTGGCCTAGCATGGCACGAACTATTCACCCGCCTCAGTCACCATTCTTGAACGCACTCTGCGGCTCGCAGACCCAGCCGGCATGCCGCAGCGAAGACCGGAGGCGGCGCCGCCGGGATATGCGATGAGACGAGTGCGATTAGGATTAGCGCTGGTAACTCTCGTGTCCTGCACCCGGTCCTGCGCCCGGGCACAGGTCGGGCTTGACCGGGGGGCGGGATGGCTTCTATGGTGCGCGAAAGCGGAAGGAGCAGGCGGCATGGAGACAGACATCAATCCCCGGCGGATATTCGAGGAGACGCGGGCGTTGCTCGACGGGCATTTCGAGTTGCGTTCGGGACTGCACAGCAACCAGTATTTTCAGTGCGCGCTGGTGTTGCAATATCCGCGCCAGGCGGAGGTTTTGTGCCGGGCGTTGGGTGCGCGGGTTGCGGCGGCACTCGAGGGGCCGCCGGCGGGCGTCATTGCGCCGGCTTTGGGCGGCATACCGGTGGGGCATGAGCTGGGGCGGTATTTCGGGACCAAGGCGATTTTCGCGGAGAAGCAGGAGGGGCGCCTGGTGTTGCGGCGCGGGTTTGCCATCGAGCCGGGGGCGGCCTATGTGGTGGGCGAGGACGTCATCACGCGCGGCGGCCGGGTGCAGGAGACCATGGATATCGTAACCGGCCGGGGCGGGGTGGTGGCGGCCGTGGCGGTGCTGGTCAATCGCAGCGGGGGCGCGTTTCAACCGGAGGTTCCGTTGGTCAGCTTGCTGGAAATGACGCCCGTTACCTGGGCGCCGACGGACTGCCCGCTGTGCCGGGCGGGGGTGCCGATTGATCATCCGGGCAGTTAAGACGGCCCGGCGCGCCGTATGGTCCGGCGTGTTGTGTGTGCTGGATGCGGCCTTTCTGGGGGGGCTGTTGCTCTGGCCCTTGATCTGGCTGCTGAATCCACTGCGGTTTACGTTGGGGCCGCTGCGGTTTTCCTCGAGTTGGGGGGCGCGGCCCGTGCTGGTCGTGGCCCTGTTGCTGGCGGCCCGGGTGGGTTGGAAGGCCCTGGCGCGGCGGCGCGCACCGCGGGTCACCGGCTTGTTGGAGCAGCCGGTCATCCGCAAGGCGTTGCTGGCCCTGGCGGTGACCTACGCCCTGGTGGGGGGGCTGGAGGGCGGGTTGGCGCTCAAGGGCTATCAGGCGGACATGGCCCCGGTGGTCTTTGCGCTGGACAACGCGGAGGGCGAGACGGAGCGTTCCACCGGGTATGCAGATCCCGAGTTGCGCTGGAGATTCCGCAAAGGCGAGATGTACGCCGGCCGCCGGATCAACAGCCTCGGGTATCGCGACCGCGAAGTAGACCCCGTCAAAGCCCCCGGCGCCCGGCGGATCATCTGCCTGGGCGATTCCGTCACGGCCCAGGGGGAACCGGGCTATGCCGAACTGTTGCACGAGCGCCTGCAAGCCGACCCGCCCACCACCAATGCCTGGGAAGCCTTCAATATGGCCGTGTATGGCTACTCCGCCATGCAGGGCCTGCGCCTTTTCCAGCTCGAAACCCGCTTCCTGGAACCGGATGTGGTGACCGTCTTCTTCGGCTGGAATGATCACTGGATCGAGCACGCAACGGATCGGACCCGCATGGCCCGCAAGGTGTCGCCCTTCTGGGGGCGCCTCTACAACAAATTGAAGACCAAGCGGCTCTTCATGCTGGCCACCCAATTGAGCCTCGGGCGGCGGGTCAGCATCAAGTCCCGCGCCCAGGCCGGCTTCCGGGTGCCGCCCGCGGAATATGTGCAGGTGCTTACTGACCTGGTGACGGAAATCCGGGCCGTGGGCGCCCGGCCCATCCTCCTGACCGCGCCCCGCCGCACGGTTTATCCAACCAAGATCCGGCATCCCGAGGTCAGTCGGCAGATCAATTACGATGAAGTGCATGATCAGTATGCCGAATTGACCCGGCGCGTGGCGCGGGATCTCGAGGTAGACTGGGTGGACCTGCATCAGATCATGGCCGCGCCAGCATACGATGCCGTCTTCCTGCGGGACGGGATCCATCTCACCCAGCCGGGGCTGGACATCATCGCCGAAATCCTCGACCGCAAGATCCGGGAGCTGTTCGCTGGTTCCTGACCCAAACAAGTTCCCGCTTATATTATATGTTTGACGGCCTCTGGCCGATGGGTCATTATTCCCCCCAATGAGGTCACTATGCCATCGGTTTGAGCGGGTGGACACGCGCCAGCTGCGAGGCGATTGTTAATCAGGCTGATGGCAATTTTTTCGGAAGTCTGAAGAACCGTCAAGGCAATGTTGTGTAAACTTGAGCGGAAATGGACAATCTGTATGAAGATGCCGTCTTGGGTGGTGGGGATCATTGCAATCTTCTTAGCGGGGACGAGCACGGTGTGGGGGCAATGGAGCACCCAGGCGCTGCAGTTCGACAAGGGGTGGAATGCCATCTATCTGGAAGTGGAGCCGGCAGATGCCCGGTGCGATACGGTATTCGCGGATTGGCCGGTCGCCCACGTCAGCCTCTACAACATGGAACGTGCCGCGGCGCGCTTCGTCTTTCATCCCGACGAAGCGTTGGATCTGGCCGCGGAGTTCCTGACTTGGATTCCGGGTTTGCCGCCGGGCGCCAACGCGCTGAATTTCGTGCTGGGGGGACATGCCTATCTGGTTTTTGCGACACAGCCGTTCCAGAGAACGTTGACAGGGCGTCCCGTCGTGCCGCGCCTGGAATGGTTGCCGGGCACAAACACGTGTAATCTCCTCGGCTTCCGCCATGCGGCGGGGGCCACCTTTGGAACCTATTTGGCCGGCGCAGGCTTTGACATGTCCAAGCTGAATGCCTCCCGGGTGGGTGGGACCAACAGCGTCGCGCCCGATCCTTTCACCCTGGGCGGATTTACGGAAACCTTGGGCACGACCCTCATGGAGCCGGGCCAGGCCTACTTCATTTCGTGCGATAAGCGTTCGTCGTTCACCGGCCCCGTGCGGGTATTCCCCGCCGGGTCGGGCGGGATTGTTTTCCCGCCGGAAAACTCCCGCCAAACCCTGCGGATGGTCAATGAGAGCGCGGCGGCGTTGACGGTGACGCTGGCGGTGACGAATTCAGCGCCCGCCCCCTCGGGCCCGGCCCCGGTCTTTCCCGCACTGCTGCATTTCGACAATCTGGCGGGCTGGCTGCCCTTGACCACTGAAGTGCAAAAGACGTTGCAGGCCGCCGAGGAATGGACGATTCCGCTGGCTCTAGACCGTACGGCCATGGTGGAAGGCCAAACCTATGGCGGGGTGCTGATCTGTTCGGATACGGCGGGGGGGCGAGTGGAAATTGCGTTGGAAGCGCAGTACAGCCTGCCGGACCCGACTCGCGCCCTGTGGCCGGCGGGACTCTGGGTGGGCAAGGCCAGCCTGGATCGGGTTTCCCAGGTCGTGGGTCGCGACACGGTGGTGTCCGGCGGTAAAGCCGGCGAGGTCATGGAGATCCGGCTGATCCTGCATGTCGATACGTCGGGAAACTGCCGGTTGTTGCAGCGGGTACTGGCGGCCGGCACGGAGGATGCCGAGGGCAATTGGCGTCCCGCGCTCTATGTGGATGAAAAGGATGTCCCGGCGGGGACGAAGAGCACGCGGATCAGCTCGGTGGCCTTCGGCACAAAAAATGATATCGCATGGGACGCGGCCTATGGCCAGTTTGGAGACCGCCTGCGGTTCACTTACGTCATTGCCGCGGACGATCCCGTGAACCCGTTTCGCCATCCCTATCATCCCGACCACGACGGCCTGGCCTGGGACTTTGAAACGCCACTACCTTTCGGTGACGACCCGGACAACTATATCGGGGTGACCAAACCGGAACTGTTTTCCATCAGCAACACGGTCAGCCTGACCTGGACTCCCACGGACGAACCGGGCAGCGGGTCGGCCCTCTGGAATCCGTCCGAGCAGGTGGCGGGCGCCGCGGAATTTTTGGTCGAGGGACTTCGCCGGGAAGGACCGATCGTCATGCAGGGGCGTTTTGAGCTGCGGCGTGTCAGTCAGGTGGGAAGTCTGGCGACGGAATGAATCGTGTTCGGAATCAGTCAACAAGGAGAAGGAGTGGCAGCATGAAGGCGATCTACTGGGTTGGGGTGTGTTTGGCGCTGGTCCTGTCGGCGGGCGCGCAGGGTGTGCCGGAGTCGTTCAATTACCAGGGGGTGCTGCGCGGCGGCTCCGGGGAGTATTTGGAGGCGGGCACCTACAACGTGATGTTCAAGCTCTATCCCGTGGCGACCGGGGGCGCCGCGCTGTGGGGGCGCGAATATGCGGTCTCGCTGGATACCAACGGCCTGTTCAACGTGGAGTTGGCCGACGGGACAGGCTCGGAAATCATCCCCGATTCGAGCTTGGCCGCGACGACTTCCGCCAACGAGACGCTCTACCTGGGGCTGACGGTTGAGGGCTCCACGGAAATCGCCCCCCGCCAACAGTTGCTCTCGGTGCCCTATGCCCTGCGGGCGGGCGATGTCAATCAGGCGTCGGCCGATTTCACAGTGACCGGAACGCTGGATGTTCTGGGGGGGGCGGAAGTACGCGGGACGCTCCAGGCGTTTGATGCGATTGAGGTTGGAAACCCGGGCACGGGGATTGCCAGGTTGACGGTCGTGGATGAAACGTTGGCCGTGCACGGAACGCTGCAGGCCACAAACTTCGTAGGGCACGGGACCGTTCCGCTTGGCGCCATTCTCATGTGGTCGGGCACCACGAACAACATTCCGGAGGGCTGGGCCCTGTGCAACGGCCAGAACGGCACGCCGGATCTGCGCGATCGCTTCATCGTGGGCGCGGGCAACCAGTACGCCCTGAGTGATACGGGCGGGGTGACCACCGTGACCTTGTCAACGGACCAACTGCCGCCGCACGGCCACGCCTATAAGGACGGATATTTCGCGGAGAGCTCCATCTCTGATTACCTCGATGGCGTGGACTCCCTCAGTAAGCATGTGACCGGAAGCGGCAACCACGACAAGGACAACGATCATATTCCCTATCGCAACTTGACGACCTTGAACACCGGCTCGGGCAATCCGGTCCACACGCTTCCGCCCTACTACGCGGTCTTCTACATCATGCGCGTGCATTAGAGCCCGGCGCATGATCGTGAAACGTCGCATCGTCGGTCGAGAAGCCCCGCTGGATTCGCTGTCGCTGGAGCAAGTGTTGCCATGAAAACCATGCAGTATTGGACGGTCGGTTCGGCGGTGGCGCTGCACCTGGTGGCGGGCGCCGCTTGGGCGGATCCTCAGGACGCATACCGGGTGACCGCGCCGCCCGCCTTCCCCATCTACAACACGTCCGCGCCCTCGGACTGGGCGGCCACCAATGCGAAATCGGTGATCTGGTCGGCGGGCGGCTCGGGGAAGACAACCAATGGCTATCCGAATTCCGCGGACACTTCGCCGAGCACTCGCGATTTTCGCCTGGTCGAATCGGTGCTGGGCTCTTCCGTGGAGCACATCAAGCCCAAATACTATCTGGGTGATCAGTTGGTCGCCCCCACCAATGTGAATTGGGACGCCACTTTCGCGCTATTGACCAACTCTCCGGCCTATGCGAACAACGCTGTGTTTTTCGACGCCTCGACGCCCGGCATTTTTTTCTCGGAAGGGGGGTTGATCAACGTCGTGTGGGTGTTGGCCGATGGCAGCAGCGAAACGAACAGCTATCAGGTGGGCGGCTCATCGCGCGCGAAACCCTATCGCATCTATTGGACGGACGAGCCCTACAACGCGCCGCCGGTGGATCTGACGGGCAAGTTCGTGCAGTTCTTTGGCAATTCCGAGATTTTGACCACGGTGTACGGCGCGGTGACCAACACTGCGGGCGGGATGGATTCGGTGAGCACCAACGTGGTCAAGGGGCTTTTCCTGGACTCGGCCACGCATTGGCTGAAGGCCATCGGCGGCATCAAGGGCCAGGTGGTCATGGCCTACTACAGCACCGGCAATTTTGACCAGTTGCTCGGCACGATCGTGATCGAGGTGTGCGCGCCGGATCTCAAGACCGTATCGGCTGACATCGGCAGTGTGCTCAAACCGACGGGCGATGGGTATGACGTGATCGGTCTGAACGCCTCGGTGACGGCTGGACTGAACAGCGGTGACGACGTGGGCCCTTATCTGTATCAGCACAAGGGCCAGCACAGCTACAGCCCCAAGAACGGCAACCTCTACGCGATTCGCAAGACCGTGGGCGAGCCCTGGAAGATCGAGGTGTACTGGCGCCAAAAGGACCTGATGGGGACCAGTTGGCCGTTTGAAGTGTTGAACTACGAGTGCGATTGGCCGGTTAATGCCGAGCCCTATGTCCGGGGCAGCGAAACGAATACCGACGGCACGGTCAACTTTGGCCTGACGATTCCGATTCCCGAGGCCTACACGCCGACGCTGATGGGCTTCCAGGAGCCCGAAGGCCACGCGCGGCTGGATGCCCAAAATATTTTCTCCACCAAAACGAATGGCTTTTGCCTGCTGCAGTTGAAAGGGACCGACGCCAACGGTGACGACAACGTCTGGTTTCTGCCGGTGCAGTCCATTCAGCGCGATGAGCCGCAGTTCGATCTGACCCCCGGCGACTGGCCGGTCGGCGTCGAGGTGACGCCCCTGCCCACGGCCGTTTCCCTGGCGTTCGATGGCTTGTCGTCCTATTTGGACACGGGCATCACGAACGAGCTGGACGGATCATTCACCATCGAAGGCTATTTCCAGTTTGCAAGACCGGCGCAGTCCGGTCAGTCCCAAACGCTGTTCTTCAAGCAGGCCGTTTCCACGAATGCCAGCCACCGGACCGATTTCCGCGTGGAACTGTCCACGAACGGCGCCTTACGGGCGATCTTCGAAGCGCCCACGGGCGCGGAGGCCGCCGTGATCACCGCAGGCCCGGTTGGGCTGCGGAGTTTCGCCTGGCGCCACGTCGCGCTGATCTATGACGGGGCGCTTTCCAACGCCATGCTTTGCGTGGACGGCGTGGCCACCAGCGTCGGGTCCTTCGAGCGGACCACCAACCGCGTGGGCTTGTTGCAATTTGGCCGCAGCGCAGCGCACACTGGCGGTGTCAGCAACAACTTCTTCACCGGCAAGATGGACGACCTGCGCGTCTGGAACCGGGCGCTGGGCACCAATGAAATCCAGCAAGGGCTCGGCGGCTTCCTGCACAACGCCTCGTCCGCCGCTCAGTTGGTGGCCTATTATCCGATCAACAACGACCTCGGTCGCGTGGTCACAGACGCAAGCACCAACGGATACGCCGCCATGATGGTGAACTGCATCCGCTCGGCCTCGGGCGCCGTGGGCTTGTCCGATCTGGACGGGTTCAGCGCGTACCACGCTTATGTCTACGAGCCGGTTTCCGGTGACAACTATCATCCCCAACTCTACGTTCGCCCGGATCAGTTGACCTCGACCAACGATCCGTCCACCGGATCGAATACGAACGAAACCTACCTGTTCGCCGTCAACCAGACCCCGACCAACGGCAAGCCGCTGGAGGTGTGGTGGTCGCATGCGGTGCTGCAGGAAGCCATGCCGGATCCGCTCTGGTTCCCGGCCTGGGTGCAGCGCTACCGTTTCCATTGGCCGCGGGAAGAATATGCCGTGCCGCAGATCGCGCTGGCCAGTCAACTGGGCAGCGCCAACCTCAGCCTGAGCAAGCGGGGCGCGGCCCTCGATTTCTCCCAGTCGCTCGCTTCCCGGATGCGGGTGCCGGCCGGCGACTGGTTCGCGGGCGCGAACTATACCGTCGCTTGCTGGATCAAGCCGCACAGCTTGAATCCCGCGTTTGGCCGGGTGTTCGACTTCAACGACGGCAATGCCGGCAACCGGGTTTCCCTGTCTATTCACGATGGCGGCTCGATCCACTATCGGATCAGCGCGGCGGACGGCGTGAACGATCTCACGATTTCGCCTGCGTGGGCCACGAATCATGTGGTCAGTCAGGCCCAGTGGAATCATCTGGCGCTGGTGGTATCCAACCGGGTCCCGACCGTGTACTTGAACGGCGCCGCCATTCACCAGGATGCCGGAACGTTGGTGCCCACCTGGACCGGCGCGACGACCAACAACTATCTGGCGCACGGCGTCGCGGACGGGATCGCCTCGAGCTTCGACGGGCAGATAGACGACTTTTTGATCTGGGGGGTGGCTTGTTCGAGCAACGAGGTGCGCCAGGCCATGTTCAATTCGGCGTCGGGCAGTGAGCCGGACCTGCGGCTGGGCTATACCTTCGACCACGATGTCGGCGTAACGACCGCGGCGCGCTACGTTTATGACCGGGTGCGCGGTTTGTCGGCGTTCGTCACCTTTTCGTCTTTTGCGCTGCCGGGGGCGCCGCAGCTTGATCCGGGCGTATTGATCAGCGCCGAAACGCCGCTGGTCTATGTGCAGAACGACCAGAACCAGCCGGGCTATAACCCCAACGAAGAACATGCCTTCATCCGCGCCGGTTCGGGCGGCTATGTGACCTACGCGCTCCGCTGTGATCTCAACCAGGGAATCAACAGTTCGGAACCCTATGTGCTGGTGCAGTACAACGACCCCGCCCGCAATGGGCGCCCCAACCTGCAGCTTTTCGAGGTCGTGACCACCAATAGTGTCTATCCCGCTTTCGCCGCCACCATGACCGCGGGCACGCTCGTGGCCGGCCCGCATCCGCTCGACCTCCTGCCCGATCCGTGGAACACCCGTACGTATTGGCTGTATGCGGGCGTCGCGAACAACACCAGTGGGCCGGGCTACCGCGATCGCAAGTGCCAGATCTGGGCCAAGCGCGCGGGTATGGATGGCGGTTCCGACGAGCTGGTCATGCACAACTTTTATCCCGTGCAGGACGGTTTCTTCTTCCCCTCGCTGCCGTTGACGGATCAGCCGGCGGTGCAGACGCCGGTGCCGTGGCTCTGCCGGTTGACAAATCCGGCCGCGGAACTGATCAACGGCGATCCCATCGCCTGGACGTGGACGGTCCAGTGGCCTACCAACGCTCCGGTCCTTGACATCGGCCAAACGCTGACCACGGCGACGCGGGGATTGCCGGAAGTCTGGAACGCCAAAAGCATGATGCTGATCCACGCGCCCGCGACTGACTCCGTGGCCCTGTATGATCCCATCGTGGCGCAAACCGCCGGGCGGGAGTTCGAGGGTTCCTTTGCGGAATACTTCGGTTTTGACATCGGGCCGCGGGGCGACATCCAACTCAAGAACGGCATGACCTACTTCAACGGCGTGCCGCCCAACGTCAGCGACCGCTTCTATTTTGACCCCACCGCGCCGAAAGATGCCTGCCTCAAGTTGATCGGCCGCCGGGTGGCCCCCGCCGGCGGCATCAACTACATTCAGCTCAATGTCCTCAGCGACGCAGAGCGCCAGGCGCTTCGGGGCCTGGCCCACGCTCACACCGCCGACTGGGCCAACGCGATCAACAAACTGGCCACCAAGCGGGTGGAGACCACCGCCACCGCCACCCCCGCCAACGCTCCCTACGATTCCATTGCCGCCGTGAACTATGCCCTGACCCATCTGGGCCCCGGCGCGGGCGGCTATGCGACCGTAATCGAGAACGACGCGCGCAATCCGGACTGCGGCGTGAATGCCGGCGACCCCATCCAAATGCACATTATCCAACTCTCCACCAATCTATACGCAGGCTCCATCCTGCCGCTGGAAGATCCCCACAACCTGCTCAGCGAACAGCTCGATATCCTCTATACCGAATCCTTCGCCGGCAATGCGTCCCAATTCGAGTTCCAGTGGAAGCGCGCCGAACCCAACGCCAACGGCACCACGCCAAGCGATTATACGAACCAGTACAGCCTCTGTCGCAGCGGGACGGGGCTGACCCGCTTCACGATCGGGATAGAAGGCGACACCTTGCCGGACATGGTCAACAACTTCTACGT
Source organism: Fidelibacterota bacterium (assembly GCA_021734645.1). Lineage (GTDB taxonomy): Bacteria > Verrucomicrobiota > Kiritimatiellia > JAIPIQ01 > JAIPIQ01 > JAIPIQ01. The sequence goes on from JAIPIQ010000011.1 coordinate 19,743, forward strand.
CATGCGCTATCGCGCCATTGCCGGATCGCCCGTCTACGGTGTAATCAGCAACACCTGGAGCGCGTGGATCGGCCCCACGCTGGCGGAGGGTTGGGTGCAGCGCGTGCTGAACAATGTCACGCCCTTCACGCAGCGCATGCAGGACATGTACAACGACCCGTCGGAAACCGCCGTCAGCATGCTCCAGCAGGCCGGCGGCCCCTACGAGGGCGACGTGGCGCTCAATCAGGACAACCTGACGAGCGTGGGCCTGATCCAGCTTTACCAAACCGTGCTGAACAAAGCGGAATCCATGAGCCTGACCCTGGGCCTCGACAACACCGCCGCCAACCAGCAGCTCTTGCTGGCCGCCTCGCGCCTGAACGATCTCTACATGCTGCTGGGCAACGAAGCTTATGCCGACGCGCTGGATCCCACCATCGGCTTCGGCAGCGACTTCTACGACGCCGACGGCTTCACCATGGGCCCCATTGATTACGGCGCCCTGAGTTCCTCGCTCTTCTGCTTCGACAACCTGCTGCCCAATCTGCGCGACGAAGAGCTGGCCCTGCTGCGCGGCCGGTCCGACGAGCTGGCGCCCGCGCTGACGCTCTCGCCCACCTACAACCGTCTCTATTGGAACTTCACCAAGGGCGTCACCGCCGGCGAAGTGGCCTATGCCATGAACTACCAGATCACGGGCGGCGACGTCACGATGGATCGCCCGCAAGCCGCGACGCTTTACCCGCAGGGCCACGGCGACGCCTGGGGCCATTATTTGAGCGCCCTGAACGGCTATTACCGCCTCATGCGCAACCCGTACTTCAGTTGGGGCACGCCCTCGATTTCGCCCCTGATGGTGGGCGATGCCGTGGTGGATGCGGACTACTTCGACGAAGCCAAGTTCGCCGAGTCGGCCGCCGCGCTGGCGCGCACGGGCGCGGACGTCGTCAAGCGCACCAGCGAGAAGGCCTACGTCGAAAACGGCGGCGCGGCGTTGGCGGGCTATTTCGACGGCAACGCCCAGCGCGCTTTCGGCTACGGCGAATGGGGCGCGCGCGCCGGCCTGGCCGCGCTCTACAACTGGGCCGCCGCCAATTCACTGCTGCCGCCGGAAGACGATCCGCGGAGCTACGATTTCATGGTCTTTGCCACCAACACCCAGGCCAGCACCGAATCGCCTCTGGACGGCATTGATTTCAGCGCCGATTTCACGCTCGAGTTCCAGATTAAGCCCGACGCCGCCGTCCTGCAGGCCGTCACGACCTGCACCCTCTTCGATTGGTTTGGCGCTGAGGGCCAGAACGCCGACGGGGCCATCCGCATCTGCCTCGATCCACCCGCCAACCGGTTGCGCTTTGTGGTTCAGGGGTTGGCCGCGGACCTCCATGCGCCGCTGCCGGCCGCCGGCGAGTGGACCCATGTGGCCATCACCTATTCGGCGAGCGCCGATCAACTGGCCTTCTATCTGAACGGCGCGCAGCAGGGATTATTCCCCAGCGTGGCCATTGCGCATACCGTGCAAGTGACCCTGCCGGAGATGACGCTGGCGGCGAACGATTCGCCGACACCGTTCTCGGGCTCGCTGGCCGAGTTCCGCATCTGGAACCAGGTGCGCACCGCCGCCGAATTGCAGGCCGCCCGCGATGGCGTTTCCGCCAATGCCGAGGGATTGCAGATGTACCAGCGTTTCATGGGCGATGCCCAGCAGGGCGGCTATTTACCGGATGCCGCCAGCGGCGCCATCTGGATGGCGGAGAACCCCGTCTGGCAGGCGCAAGAGGCTTCGGGAGCGACGATCGAGTTCGTGGATGACAGCATCCTGCGCATCAACCGCGCTTCGGTCGGCTCGCTGGCGGAAGTCGTGGCGGCCCTGCAGGACGTGCAGCGCAGTGTGGACATGGCCGATGCCGGCCTGACCCCGATCGGCCTTTCCGGCAATGCCATCCCGTTCGACATTGATCCGGCCGAACTGGCAGCCGGGAAAAGCCATTTCGAGCAGATTCTGGAACGGTCCGAGCAGGCGCTGGCCAATGCCGCAACCCTGCTCGACCGCGCCCAGGGCGTCTCGCAACTCCAACGCCAGCAGGCGCAGAACGCCGCCAACATCCAGCAGAACCTGGCCAATGAAGAAGCGGCGCTGAGCGGTGCGCTGATCGGCATTTTTGGCTATCCCTACGAAGGCGACATCGGCCCGGGCGGCACCTATCCGCAGGGCTATTCCGGACCGGATATTTATCACTACATGTGGATGGATCTGGAGGCCTACGGCTTCCGGCATTTCGAGTTGGAACCGGTCACCAGCGTGGTATACCAGGTCAGCGCCGACCTGCGGCAGTTACCCGAAAACACCAACGAAACCCTGACCCTCCACTTCGATTTGGCCGCCAGCGGCATGGTCGTAAAACCGGACAGCATCACGGGCACCCGTCGCGCCCAGGGCAGCCTCCAGGCCGCCTATGGCGCTTTCATCCAAGCCTATCTGGATTACCGCAAGGCCCTGGCCAAACAAGAGGAGGCCGTGGATTATCTTGAATCAGAAGCCAAATGGGCCGTATCGCAAATCGACGTCAACGCCGGGCTGGAAGCGTTGGCGGACGTGGTACACTTCGTGGAACTTCATCATTTGCGCAAGGAGATGGAAGCCTTAAATCGATTGAGCGGAATGCTCTATATGAAGGCGAATCTCGCTAACTATGAAGCCGCAGCGAAATCTGCTGTTCCTGATATGGTCATTGCAGGCCTGGCGGTCGGCACCGATATCGGCGCCCCGATCAAAGGAGCCATGGCGCTCGAATATGCTGGACAAGAGACCGCCTTAGAAATGTCTGTGAGCTACGGGCAAGTTCAATACGCCCGGTCCAAGAACTTGAATGAGAGATTCTGGAAGACGTATGAAATCGCCAAGGACTTGGGGAAGCTGGTGTTTGAGGATCACAAGATCGTTGCCGAGCTTCAGCGGCTAATGATGGAAGCCAACGAGGCTGCCCTGGCGCTGGACTCCGCCAACGCGACGCTGGTGAACGCCCAGGAAGCCTTCGCGACCATTCTGGCCGAGGGACAGATCACGCTGGCCAAGCGCGAACGCTTGCGCAAGCAGGCGAACAACCGCATTGCGGTCGGGCGCTATCAGGATATGGCCTTCCGCACCTTCCGCAGCGACGCCCTGGCGCGATATGGCAGCGCGTTTGATCTGGCAAAGAAGTACACCTATCTCACTGCGATGGCCTACGATTATGAAACCGCGCTGGGAATGAGCCCAACCAGCAGCGGGAACTCCATCTTCCGCGAGATCGTCGGCGCGCGGGCGCTGGGCTTCGTCGAGGATGGCGAGGCGCAACTGGGCGGCCTTCACGGCGATGGGGGATTGGCCGATATTCTGGCGCGAATGAAAGCCAACTGGCTGGTGCTCAAGGGACGGCTGGGCATCAACAATCCCCAAACCGAAACGGGCTGGCTTTCGTTGCGCACGGAACGCTTCCGGATTCCGCCGACCGGCACGGCCGCCGCGTCGGCCTGGCAGAGCAAGCTTTCGACCTACCAGGTGGACAACCTGCTGGCGCACCCTGAATTCCGCCGCTATTGTCTGCCGTTCGAAAGTTCGACCGGCCTGAAACCGCAGGAGCCGGGACTGGTGATTCCCTTCTCGACGACCATTGATTTCGCCCGCAATGTATTTGGGCGGCCCTTGGCCGGCAACGACAACTCGTTCGATTCGTCCCACTTCGCCACCAAAATCCGCAAGCTGGGCGTCCGGTTCGTGGGCTATAACCAGACATCGAACAGCGTGGCCGCGCTCGCCAACACGCCCCGCGTCTACTTGATTCCGGTGGGCTTCGATATCATGCGCTCGCCCGGTAGCGCGGGGGATAATCTACTGGCCTACAACGTGGTGGATCAGGTCGTCCCGCTCCCGTTCCCGATTGGCGCCTCGGCGCTCGACGAGCCGGACTGGATGGCCCTCTACGATGCGTTTACGGGCAACGGCGATCCGCTGGCCAGCATTCGGCGCTATCCCTCTTTGCGGGCCTACCACGACCAGTCGTCCTTTGCCGATGACCAGATGATCTCGAGCACCCGCCTGGTGGGGCGCTCGGTCTGGAACACCCGTTGGCTGCTGATTATCCCGGCGGGCACCCTCCATGCCGACCGCGATTTCGCCCTCCGGGCCTTGATGCAGGGCGCCGATCTCAACGGCGACGGCCTGCCCGACCAGCCCGGCATAACCGACATCCAAATCGGCTTCGAAGTCTACTCCAATTCCGGCAACTGAACGATGAGGCAAGCATGAAAACGATCACACGCAGTCTGGGGTTGCTGGTATGGCTGGCGATGACAACCGTGCATGCGCAGGTCCCCGCGCCCCTCCCGCCTTTCACCGTCTATGGCAAAGCCGCCAATTGGTCCGGGCGGGCTTTTTCCAGCAATGACGCCGCGGCGGTCGTCGCCAAAATCAATGGCGTCGAGATGGATCGCTGCCAGGTGGTTTCGGGTATCTATCCCGAACTCAACTATCGTGTCCATATTCCCATGGCCAGCGCTCCGACCCCGGGCCGGGGCGTGGTCGGCGACCCGCTGACCTTCGAGGTCTATTACGACGGCACGATGCACACGGTGATGAACGGGACCAGCAACCCGGTCGTGGGCGAAACGGCCACGGCGCTCCAGTGTAATCTGATTGTCGGAACCGACTCGGCGGGCGACGGCCTGCCCGACGAATACAAACAACTGCTTTTGCCTTACTACATCGCGGCCGGCTGGGGAACCGACCTTTCTGACATCCTGCCGGAGCACGATTTTGACGGCGACGACTATTCGAATTACCAGGAATTTCTCGCCGGCACCATTCCGGTGGACGGTTCCGACTACCCGAGGATTCATGATATCTTCCCGGCGGGCAGCAACAGCGTGGGCGTTGCTTTCCTCGCCGCGCCCGGCCGCACCTATACCCTGCCGAGGTCGGACAATCTGGTGTCCAACCAATGGACAGACGCGGAGTTGTCCCTGTCATCCAATGTCCCGCCCAATCGCACCTTTTACGGCAGCGAAAAGGATCAAATCGTCACGTTGTACCTGTTTCCGACCAACCAGGCTGCGTTTCGGCTGGACGTTCGATGACGGCGCGGGGCCCAATCCTGCGGCTCGGCGCTGCGCTGGCGGCGATTGTTCTGCGCTGCGCGGTCGGTGCGCAGGGCGCGGCAGCGGGCGGAAGCTGGACCAATCTCGCGGGGCGGGTGCTGAAGGCCACGCCCAAGTATCTGCGAGGACAAGCCGTGGCCTTCGTCCGGGACGGCACCGACCAGATTGTCGAATACCCGCTGGCGATCTTCCCCCCCCCGGAACAGGAACGCCTCCGCAGCCTGCTGCGCGATACCTCCATCCCGGAAGGGCTGCAAGCGGCCTGGGCCTTCGCCTCCCAGCATCTGAAGCGCAGTCGGCTGCTTTATGAAAGCGGGCAGATATCGGCGGCGGATTATCAGAAATCGGTCGAAGATGCCCTGGGGGCTTTTCGTTTTCAGGCGGCCCCCTTGATTGAGCAGCAGAAGATTTCGCCGGAGCGCTTGGAACTCATCCTGCGGGACCTGCGGGAAGGGACGGCAGTAGTCGAATAGGGACGGGGCAGTGGCGTCCCTTCCTGACGGGGTGGAATAGGGGTTGCGGCGGGGGGGCGTGGTGGGTATAGTCCCGCGTTTTGGATGCAGTCCGGTATCAGGACCGGGCAGGAGTGAGGACAGGATGAGTACAATTGTATTGGGGCTGCCGAAGGGCAGTTTGCAGGAGGCCACGGTGGCGCTGCTGAAGAAGGCGGGTTGGGCGGTCAAGACCGGCTCGCGTTCGTATGTGCCCAGCGTGGATGATCCGGAGATCCAGGCGCGGTTGATCCGGGCGCAGGAGATCAGCCGCTATGTCGAGCACGGCATGCTGGATGCAGGCATTACCGGCCAGGATTGGGTCGAGGAAAACGGGTCGGACGTGGTCGAGGTGGCGGATTTGATTTATGCCAAGCAGGGGCTGAAGCCCGTGCGGTGGGTGCTGGCGGTGCCGAATGATTCGCCGATTCAGTCGGTGCGCGATTTGGAGGGCAAGCGGATTGCCACGGAGGCGGTGGGTCTGACCCGGCGGTATCTGGAACAGAACGGCGTCAACGCCGCGGTCGAGTTCTCGTGGGGCGCCACCGAGGTCAAGGCGCCGGAGCTGGTGGACGCCATCGTCGAGATTACGGAAACCGGCTCGTCCCTGCGCGCCAACAATTTGCGGATCGTCGAGACGGTCATGGCCTCGACCACCAAGCTGATCGCCAACCGCGCGGCCTGGGCGGATGCGGGCAAGCAGGCCAAGATTCAGAATCTGGCGTTGTTGCTGACCGGCGCCCTGCTGGCCGAAACGCGCGTGTTGCTGAAGTTGAATGCGCGGGCCGCGGACCAGGCGCGGGTGCTGGCCCTGTTGCCGGCGCTGCACGCGCCGACGGTCAACGCCCTGAGCGATTCGGATTGGTGTTCGATCGAGACCGTGGTCGAGGAATCCGCCGTGCGGGAGCTGATTCCGCGCCTCAAGGCGTGCGGGGCCGAGGGGTTGATTGAAATTGCATTGAATAAAGTTGTCCCTTGAGTCATAGATAGAGGATTAAACCAAGAAACGGGTCGCCGTTTGGGAGTTCCCATGGGAAGCATAAAGAAAAAGCGATTGAAGAAAATGTCGAAGCACAAGCGCCGGAAACGGCTGCGTGCGAATCGTCATAAGAAGAAATAGGGCGTGCCCGGCACGCCGGGGCAATACATTGTCATGGCACGGTCTGTCCAGCGGACGCGTGGCGCGCGGGGGGGGCGTGT
>JAIPIQ010000012.1 GCA_021734645.1 Fidelibacterota bacterium
ATTCCCGCCGACTGGCCCGGCTTCCGGGTCCGGCGCCGCTACCGCGGCGGGTGCTATGATGTCACGATGGACAATTCCGCCGGCGTAAACGGCGGCGTGGCCGCCCTCTGGATGGATGGCTGTCCTGTACCGCCGGACGAACCTCTGCCCTTGCCCCGGCCCGGCCGCGTCCACGAAGTGCGAGCCCGGCTGGGGCAATCTGCGAAGATTGCCTGACATGCAGACTGTGAAATACTGGATGAGCTGCCTGGGCTGGGCCACCTTGCTGATCGCGGGCAGGGCGCCGGTCGGGGCGCAACACAAGGGAGTTCCAATGCAGCACGTGAATCAGATCAGCGACCCAGCCGAGGCGTCATTGCCGCGGGTATTCGTAATCGGCGACAGCATCAGCCTGCAATATGGACCGTATCTGCGCCAGGCCCTGGCCGGGCAGGCCACCGTCGAAACCAAAGCCGGCCTTCGCCAGGCGCTGGCGGATCTGAATCATCCGCGGGGGGCCAACTGCGGCGATTCTTCCATGGTGCTATCCTTACTGGAACGTTTCCGGGCGCGCGGCGATTTCCGGCCGGATCTGCTCCTGCTGAATTGCGGCTTGCATGACATCAAGACGGATGCCACGGGTGTGATCGCCATTCCCGCGGCCGAGTATCGGCGGAACCTGGAGCGCATCGTGGCGCTGGTCCGGGAAATGGGCATCCCTCTGGTTTGGATACGCACGACGCCGCTGGATGAAGTCCGCCACAATCGGATTGCAGAGGGCATTTGCCGTTTTGAGCGGGATCTGGCGGCATACAACCGCATTGCGGACGAGGTGATGCGCGGTGCGGGCGTACCGTTGCTGGACCTGCACGGGTTTACGGCCCGTCTCGGGCCGGGTGACGAAATATTCTGCGACCATGTGCATTTCACCGAGGACGTGCGCGCGCGGCAGGGCGCCTATCTGGCCGAGTATATTTCCGGACGCTGGGCTGGCCAGGCGCCTGCGGCGGCCGATTAAAGGCCCATGTCGCCGCGGCGCAGAACCACCTGTTCATCAAAGGCGGTATGCGCCTGCGCGTTGAGCGCGGGGATGCGTGCAATGGTCAAGCGCTGCACATGGCTGTCGGCAAACAGGGCTTGGATGGCATCGCCGGGTTGCAGTAGCCGGTTATCGAGCACCATGCCGCGCTGACCGTGCCGGAAACGGGTGGGACCCGACCAACTGCTGGGCGCCCAATGCTGCCATTGATCGTAGAAGGTTGCCCGGGCGTTATAGACATCCGCCGCCATGAGGGCCAGGGAGGCATTCTGGATCCGGTCTGCGCGCACGCGCGCGTCCTCGGCCTGCTGTTTGACCGGCATGACACCCCGATTGGCCCCATACCCACCGACGGCCTGCCGCTCGCGGGGACAATTATAGACGGAGTTGAGCGGGTAGCGCGGGTGATCGGCGGCCACCCCCAGATACCGTCCCAGCCGCTTGGCGTCCAGCCAGTTCGAGCCCGTGACGAAACTCCCGCCGGCGGGCTGCTCGAAGGCATAGGGCAACAGGCCGTTCTCATCGAGTGCCAGGAGCTGCAAGCCCAATCCGATCTGGCGCAGGTTCGAGCTGCAGGCCGCCGCCATGCTCTTCTCGCGCACGGAGCGCACGGCCGGCAGCAGCAGCGCCACCAACAGTCCCAGGATGGCGATCACCACCAGCAGTTCGACCAGCGTGAACCCATGTGCTGTACGCCCTGCTTTCATATTGGCCTCACGATTCATTCCTTTGCGCGTCGAGCGGGGGGGACGCTCAATGCTTCGCCGAGCCATTCGGCGGTGGTTCCCTCCGCGGATAGAACCGTCCAGATAAATCCAAAAGCGCCAAATATTCCGCCGGGACCATTATTGAAGCCGGAACCGTTCAGGTCATTCTGCTCCCAGAAATCGCCGTCGGCCGCCAACGTGGTGAGCGTGCCGTCGTGAATGCGCGGGAAAAGGTCGGGCGCTAGGCTGCGCAGGGCGGGCATCAGCAGCAGATAGTTGCTGCACTTGAGGATGGTGCGGGCCAGTTTGGCATTGGGCGCGCGCCCGGGCAAACCGACCGGATAAGCCCGGATCGCGCCGTTGTCAGCCAGGTAGCGGGCAGGCAATTCGGCCAATAGGCGCGCCCGGTGCGCGGGGCGCGCCGCCCCAGCCAGGGCGATCAGCGTATCGGACTGCGTCTTGGCGGAGAATGCGCGGGCGGCGGCATCGTATTCGTCGCGGTAATAGCCGTTTTCCGTGTCCCAGGCGGCCGCCACCGCCAGTTCGCAATCGTCGGCCATTCGGGCCAGGCGGTCGCGCTCGGCGGCCGGGCGGTCGAGGCGCGCGGCCAGGCGTTCGAGGCTGCGCCCCGCATGGTAGTTGTAGATCAGGTTCCGACAGAAAAGCGGCGTCAGGTGCCGCCAGTTGGCGTGATAGTGGCGATAGAGGTGATTGCGCCACATTCGCGGGTAGAGACGCTGGAGGGCCTCCGGCTCCGCCCCGCGATTCGCCAACAGCTCGACGATAATGGGCTCGACGTTGGCCAATTGGGTATGCCGCGTTCCGCCGATCATTTCGGCAATGAAGCCATCGTCTTCCATGGTGGCATAAATGCCCTCGAGCACGCTCAGGCCCAGATTCGGCTCGCTGAGGCCCACCAGCAGCGCGCCCAGCGCAGCCTCCCAACTGGCCGGCACCGTGAAGCCGCTTTCGGCGACGCGGTTGCACATGACCGTCGGCTGCTTCAGCGCCACATGTCCCAGATCGGTCGGCGGCAACAGATTATAGAAGGGCACGGTCCAGGCTTTGTAATAGTGCCGTCGCCAGGCGGTCGGCAGGCTGGCGGGCGGTGCCGGCACCCGGGCCAGCAGGCTGCGCCAGCGCTGCTCCCCCGCGGCCAGGGCCTCCGCCCATTCCGGCTCGGGATCATCGTGGGTCGCAACCGCCTCAAAATCGGCCGCCTGGGGCGGTTGCGCCCCCAGCGCGCACCCCTTGAAGCGCACCAGGAACTCGCGCTCCTCGCCGGCTCGTAAGCGCAGCGGGCGCGTGGCCCGCCAGGCTTCCGCAGCGGCTTCCACCTGCCACCCGGCGCCCGGATCGAACCGCAACAGCGCACCGATTGGCACGCGGCGTTGCGCCCGGTCAAAGTCGTCCGGCGGCAGCAGCCGATCCTGCACCAGATCGAACCACAGACACCGCGCGGCGCACACACTGACAATGACGCAGTCCGCCCGGGCGGTGCACGCGACGGTATTGCGCCAGCGTTCATGGGTCAGGCCGCAGCGCTGATTGTGCAGGCTGATGTTGCTCTGCGCCGCCGCGCCAGCCAGGACCATCCGGCCCTTGAAGGGGCGGGCCCGCCGATTGCGCGCCACCCACCGAATCAGGGCATGGTCGCCGCCGGTCAGGCAGGCCGCCAGCTCCAATTCCAGCTCGCCCGCGCGCCACTGGCCCGCCACGTAGTGCGGATGCCAATCCCAGCGCACGCGCTGCCAATCAGCGCACCCAATGCCGTCCCCCTCGAGCCACCCCTGCAACGCTTCGAAAATCACCAGCGCGCCGCTGGCCAAGGTCAGCGCGGGCGGACGGCTCCGGTCGAAATCGTCGCGCAAGCCCTCGGCGCTGGTATCAACGCCGCCCGCCAGCGACCCGGCCGCCGCGGGTGCGCGGGGCGCAATTCGCCCCAGCCCATGTCGGCCATTCGGGAAACCGTGCCAGATGGAACGATCATCCGTCTGCTCACAAAACAGTTGGTCCAGACCGGTCATGACGGCTCTCCAGGCACTTTGGCGGCAGATACAAGGCGCGAATGTTTCATGTCAACAGATCTCCCGTAGTCCCATCGGCGCCTGCGCGCAAGTCTGCAATGACGCGCAGCGCCAGGAGATCCCAGCTCAGGAAACCGGGTTTCATAATGGGCTGACTGGTATCGCCGTGATAATACTCGTGCAGGCAGCTGTTTTGTTCGATATCCGCGGCCAGGACGCGAATCTGACGAAAGGCGAGGTCGAGGGCCTCTGCGCGGTATCCGTAGTTGGCCAGGCCGTAGGCGGTGAGGAATGTGCTGAGCCCCCAGACCGGTCCCTGCCAGTTCGAGGGATTGCCGGTGGCGGTGTTGTTGTAGATGGGCTCGCGGGCGCTGTGGCTGCGCAAACCGCCGGGCGCAAGGAACTCGGCTGGATCCAGCGCGCGGCGTATCAACGCCGCGGCCTGTCCAGAGGTGGCCACTCCGGCCCACAGCGGAAAGAACGAAGCCCAGTTACGAAATTTCAGGAAGGTTTCCCACGTCACGCCTTGCAGACTGGTTTGACCGGGATCGGCAGAACAATCGAGATTGTAGAAGAACTCATCGAGCGCATCCCAGTAATGCCGGGCAATTCTCTGGGCCAGGTCCGCCGCTCGCTCGGCCCACTGGTCGCCATCGTTGCGATTGAAGCGCGCGGCCAGCTTCGCCAGGGCGCGCAGCTCGCGATAATGCCAGCAGGCCAGGTCCACGCCGGCGCTGCTGCGGGGCGGCCGGCCGTACACCGATGGATTGTTGTCAATGCCGTTGCCCTGGAATCCGAGCCAGATGTAGAAGGGACCCGGCGCCATTGTTTCACGATCATACCAGGCGCGGATGCGCTCGAGGATCGGCCAGTACGGTTCGGCCCAGGCAAAGTCGGGGGTCCGGCGCGCCATCAGGTACAGAAACTGGGCCTGCAGGGGGATCGGCTGGCTCGTGTAGTTCAAGGCGCCCTCGGGCGAGGTCATCTTGGGCGGCCGTCCGTCCTCCCGGACATTGTCCAGAAAATTGCGGATCGAGCCCACGGCGAATTCCAGACCTTGATCGGGAATGGCGCAGGCAGTAAAGAATGCGTCCCAGTCCCAGAGGTTGTCATAGACAGCGCCGGGCACCAAGTAGGGCTGCTTCAGCACCCCCTTGGGCGCGCGCGCCATTTTTCGCCAGTTGACGCCGAGGTAGTCACGGACAACCGCCAGGGCGGCCTCGTTGTCGGCGCCGACGCGGATCGGCCCCAGGGGCGCGACCCCAGGTTTCCGGCAATATTCAGGGTCGAAAACGATCGGCACGCGCCGTCGCGGTGTTTCGAGAGTGGCGGGATTCATGGTTTCGGTGGCGGGTCGGCGCGCTCGATGCTGGCGCTGCCGTCGGGTTGTGGGGCGATCAGGGTATCGGCCAGGCGGGCGGCAAGCCAGGCGGCGCGCTGCGCTGGAGCGACGAGCGGACACAAGGCGACGAGCTGCGGCGCGCCGGTTTCGCGGGCCGCCCCGCGGGTCATCAAGGGACCGGCCAGCGAGAGAAATACGTTGGCCTCCGGATAGTCCCGTCGGGCTTGCTCGAAGATGGCGTTGGGCAGGCGCAGTTCGGCATTCGGACCCAGCCCATCCTCGGGCGGGAACCAGACTACACCTGCCAGGCGGACCCGCGCGCCTGCCAGCACGGCTCGAATGGCTTTCAGGGCCGGGTCGCGGTCCGCCTGCCGGGGATCACCCGCCGCGAGCAGCAACACCCGGCCGGCAGCGCCGGCCTGGCGCGCCGCCTCTGCCGCGGCGACCTCCCATTGCCCGGCCAGTTCGGCTGGCGCCGTCCGACGCCGGCCGCAGGCGCCGGCCGCCAGAACTGTGAGACAGAGCGCGATGCGCAACCAGGGCAACTTCATGGGTTGTGTGCTTTCTCCGTCGCGCGCGCCACGAAGAAGTGGTTGTTCTATCGCGGGGCTGGGGGCCTGGATGGGCGGCGCCATCATTTCGCGGCCCCTTTCGCGCTCTGCGCTTCGAGCCAATCCATGGCGGCTTCGAGCCCGGCGGCGGCCAGCGCGTATTGCGCGGTTTGCGGCAGGTAATTCTCGCTGGGCTGGGGATGAAACCCGTAGTTCGGCTGCAGCGGCAGCGGGGTGTAGCCCACCGGATATCCTTCCACGGGCGCGCTCCAGTTATCACCGCGGCGGACATTGATTTCACCGGTGCCCACATCCCGGAAGGCCTTGGTGGGCACATTGCCGTCGAAGTCCATCTGGCGCCGGTCGCTGCGCAACCAGGCATCAAAGAATTCCGCGTGGCAGAACATGTGATCGCCGCCAGCCACGACGCGAGTACCGACGCCCTGCACCATGGCGACATCGGCCATATTCAGCCCCAGGCACCACTGGAGCTGGCGTTCGGCCAGGCGTACAATCTCGGCGTCTTCGAGCAGCATGCCGGTTTCGGCGAGGGTGAAGGCCAGCGTGGGCCAATAGCCGCCGGAGCGGTTCTCGCTGTTGGCGGGCCAGCGCTGGGGCGGCTGGTCCGCGGGGGTGTTCATGGCCAGGGCCTGGCCCCAGACCGTGGGCTCGGCCAGCTCGCGGACATGTTCGGCGAAGGCGCGCAGTCCGGCTTCGAGATCCGCGCGGGCGGGCAGTTCGGGCTCGAGGCGCAGTACGTGCACCGGAACCCAGACGCAGTCCTGCAGGGCGGCGCCCTGGTTGTCGTTGGCGCGGAACATTTCACTCAGGGGCGCATAGGCGCGCTGCCGCAGGCCCGCGGCCAGCAGGGCGGCGTGCCGGTCCCGGCGCTCGCGATAGACCGTCTCGCCCGTCAAGCGGTAGAGATAGGTTTCCGCCAGGAGCGCCTTGGCCGCCAGGCTGGTCTCCGTGGGACCGACCTGTTCGGGCGCTGCGATCTGCGCCAGCGTTTGCCAGAAGGGCGTCCGGTCATAGGTGCGCAACGCGGCCTTGAGGTAGATCTGGCTCAGCGCGGGATTGCGCTCGCGCAGGTTCCAGGCCGCCAGGGCCAGCAGTCCCGGGGCCTGCTTGACCGTCCCATTCTGGTCCATGGTGCGGTCCACGACGTAGTAGGGAATGTTGTCAGTGGTGTAGCCCTGGGGTTTGGTCGAGAGCACGACCGTGCCGTCGGGCAGCACAAACTTGTGCCAGGCGGCCAGCAGCCAATCCAATTCATCAAGCGCATCGTGCGCGCCGCGATCCTCGAAAGGCGGCAGGGTTTCGGTCATTTGCCAGAGCGCCAGGGCCACGGCGGGCCAGAACTCGACGTGTTTGATCATGTCGCCGGCGTCGTAGTAGCCGCCGAGCAGATCGAGCCGGCCTGGGAAGCGCAGGTTCTCGTACATACAGAACCGATCCGGCCGCTGGGTATTGGGGGTGTAGGCGTCTTCCAGGCAGTCGGGTTCGTGGCCGCCGGGCACATCGGCGTTCATGCGTTTGAACCAGAGTCCATGCAGCATCTTGCGCGAGAGTTCGCGATAAACGCCGCGCTCGATCCGGAACATCGGTCCCTGCACGCTGCGCCCAGCTTGTTGCGCCTCGAGCTGGTAACGGCCTTCGCGCGTGAAATCGGTGAGGTCCAGGCGGTAGTAGTAGCGGCCGGAGAACGGCTCGTGGCCGACCGCTTCGGCGCTCCCGGAGCGTACCATCTGTCCCTGGTCGTCCTTGAGCGTCCATTGCACGGGAGCCTCGGTTTGCGACCTGACGATCAGGCGCTTGTCGCTGAGCGGATGATAGCCGAGGTGACTCTGCGTGATTTCCAGGGGCAGGTCGCCGTAGCCGTTGAACTCGGCATCGTCCACCAGGAAGGAGCCCTGCGCGTTGTCCGCGACCCGAATGGCGGGCAGGGCGTACAGGGCGCCGTCGGGCGGCATGGCGCGTGCCGTCAGCTCGGTCCACCCGGCGGCCTGGTCGGCGGCGAGCGCCGCGCCTCTGGTGACGCCCAGCCACTGGAGGCGGGGCGCGTGCAGCGACGTGCTACCGTCGTAGAACTTCATGTCGGCATCCATATTCATGGCGAACCAGTGAATCTCGGCCCAGATGCGGCCGCTGGCGCCGTCCGCCCGCGCGTGGAACCGGAAGGCCTGGGGCTTGCCGGCATCCACGAAGAACTGATTGCCAATCACGGCGAATTCCGGCTCGGTGACTTTCCCGATGCGCAGGGCGCCCGGCGCGCCGCGGCCGACCGCCGCGTCGTGCGCGAATTCACCCCGGCCCGGCAGCAGCCCGAAGAAACGCATGAAATTGGGCTGCTCGCGGTCCCGCAGCAAGCGCGCGGCCAGCTCGGGCGAGAAGTCGGCCACCTGGTTGGTCTGCCAGCCCAGGCTGATCAGATCGGCCAGTTCCGGGCCGTCAAACCAGTATTGCGGCCGCCCGCGCGCGTCGTCCACCAGGGCGAACTGCGGGTTGGCGATCAGGTTGTGCCCATCAAACACGGACTCCGGCCCGCTCTCGGTGGCCGCGGGAATCGTGTTGGTGAAAACCGGCGCGCTGACTTCGTGTTCGATGCGCCGCTGGATGCGGTTCTGCTGTAGCTGGCTCCAGCCGCAATTCTGCGCGAGCACGGTTTGACCCTGCGCATCGGTGACGCTCAGGTGATTCAAGAAGGCTTTGAAGTTCAGGCCGTGCAGACGCACCTCGATGCCGGTCTCGCCATCGGGGAACGTTTGGGTGGTCGCAGTGTACGTGCGCCGGAGATCCTCGGCCCAGCCGGCCGCCGCAAAAACATCCAGCTCCGGTTCGACGACCTGGCCGTTGATGGCGATTTCCATGCGCCGCAAGCCAGCCCGATTAATGTCCATTTCGTGGAAGCCCAGAGTGACTTGATAAGGCGCCTGGGGTTCGAGTCCCACAATCCGATATCGCAGGATTTTGCCATAGGCCTCGCCGACGGAGATGGGCGCCGCCAGCGCCTCCAACGTTTGTTCCGGTCCCTGCGCGCGGCCGGCTTGCAGGACGACCAGGGGTTCGTCAAGACCCGGGACCAGCCGCACCGCGCGAAACGGCAGGCGTAAATATTTCATCCGGAAATTCGTGCGGGTGATATGCGCCAGGTCCATTTCGACGTCCACGCGGTGCGGTCCGGCCGCCAGGCGCAGCGGCACATAGTCGCTCCCGGCCGGGCAGGCGCGGTTCTGGGCGAAGGCGCGATACACTTCCCGCGAGACGGGTTGGCCGTTGACGGACATCTTGAGGACGTTCGGCCCCCAGCCCATACCCCAGATGCCCCATTCGGCCTGCAGGGTGTAGAGCCCCTCGCTCGCCAGATTGAAATAGTAACGCACGATCTGCGTGCGCTTGGTCCGCGCATGATGATACAGCGCGTTCGGCGCCCGGACGCCATCCTGGCCGATGAGCACCTCCACCTCGCGCGGAGAATCGTCCGGCGGATCATAGAGCGCGTCGCTTTCGACCGCCCAGGACGAAACCGGGGGCAGGGCCGCGGCCTTGTTTCGTTGCGCGGGCGGCAATTCCCAGGTGACCGCGACGGGTTGCGCGGGGGCCAACCGCTCGATCCGCCAATCCGGCCGCACCGCGACCCCCTCGAATTCACCAGCGTCCGGCTCGCCTGGCGCATCCGGATGAAAACCGACCGCCGCGCCCGTGTCCTCGCCGCTCAGCCGGATGTTCCGCAGGGCCGCCCGGGTATGCAGCGCCTGAAAAACCACAATCTGGTCCTGCCCGGAAACCGCCGCCTCCGGCAACCGGTCGGGAAACTCATACCAGTCCATGAAAGCGGCCAGTTTGCCCGAGGCCCGCATTCGGGGTTCCCATTCGGCGCGCGGACTGCTCCAGGCCAGCACCTCGCGGCCATCCTGGTACAACCGCACCGCCTCGCCGTCCAACCGCAGCCGGAACGCGCTCCAGGTCGCCGCCGGAAAATTCAGCGGCCGCAGGGCCGACCATTGATAGAACAGCCACTGCCGGTTGACCGGTTTGCCCGGCCCCAGGGTTCCGGCGTACTTGACGCTGAGACCCTCATCCCGCAACAGAATCCGCCAATCACCCGTGTACAAATAAATCAACCCCCCCGCCTGCTCCTTGAGCACCTCGAAGTCCAACTGCTCGAGCCGGTATTGGCGCAGCCCCCGCAAATACCACCCGGCCGGCGGTTCCTCACCGACCGCCCGCCAGACACCCGCCTCGTGCCGCCACTCGCCCGCCAGCGGAACCAAAGCCTCCGCCAACGGCAGCGTCTCCGCGCCCCACGCGCACCCCGCCACACCAACCCCCAGCGCCATGACCCACGCCACTTGCCACCGCCGACCCAACCCGTTCAGTCTCATTATTGCTAGCTCCTTTCGTCCGGATTCGCCCGGAACCCGTCGTTACAATACGCGCATACTGTATCAATACACTTGACTTGTCAAGCCCCGGAAGTCCCGGAAGATGCCCCCCCCATGCGTCAGTCCTCGACGCCGACTCCGTAGCGGCTGAAGTCGAGCGCGCCTTCGTAGCGGCAGGTGTTCAGCAGCAGTTCGTTCTTCAGCCGGTCGAGCTGGGCGGCGCAGGCCGGATCGCCCGCGCGGTTGTGCTGTTCGCCGGGATCCGCGCGGTAGTTGTAGAGTTCCCACTCGAACGTCCATTGGGGATCGGCATCGGTCCGGTGGGCATGGAAGGAGATTTTCCATTCCTTTTCGCGCGTGCCCTTGCGGTATTCGTAGAGGCGGGGATGGGTATTGCTGGCGTCGCGCAGGACACCGTGCATTTCGGTATAGAGGGTTTCATCCCAGGCGCACTGTTCATCGGCGATCAGGCGGTTGAGGTTCTTTCCTTGCAGATCGCCGGGGATGGGCAGGCCGCACAGATCGAGGACGGTCGGCAGGACGTCAATGTTCTTGTTGGTGCGGGCGAATTGGAAGCCGCGGGCATCCTGGGTGGGGGTATGGTGCAGCTTGCCGATACAGGCGGTGTGATAGCCGTGCTCAGCCATCCATTCCGGCCAGTAGCGTTGGCCGGGGGCCAAAGGCAGGTTGCCGGCGACAGCGTTGGTGCAATGCCCGTATTTGCCGGTGAAGAAGGCCTGCCGGGAGGGCGCGCACATGGGCGCCACGGCATTATGGTCGCTGAAATTGCAGGATACGGCCGCCAGTCGGTCCAGATTCGGCGTCTTGACCAGGGGATGGCCCATGTACCCGAGCGTGTCCGCGCGCAGTTCATCCCATTGAATTATGATTACATTGGGCCTTGTCTTCATCCTATGCCCAAACAGATTGTGCCGCCCGCGGCGTCCAACGCTCCCGAGCGTCGCGGCCGATGAGTGCAACCGGGATCAGGCTCGCGCGCGCATCTGGCGCCGGATCCACAACCCGAGCGAGCCCAAGCCCAGCAGCAGCAGGGTGGTCGGCTCAGGGATAACCGCTCCGAAACCCAATTCGAGCACGCCCGTTGAGCCCACCGTGTCGCCAACCGAATCCCAAGCCCCGAAATTGTCGAAATAGGCGCTGGACTCCAGTGTATAGACGGTTTGTTGGATGCCGAATCCGGCCGCTGTTTTATCTGCATTAATAGCTTGCGTCGAAAGCGTCGCTCCGTAGCTGCCGTCCGCCTTCCTGAAATACATGCCCAGCGTATTGGCGTTCAACGTCCCCAGGCTTCCGGGCAATGCTATTCCGCCTCCGCTCTGATTCATCACCACGGTAATTCGCACCCTATTGGTGGTCAAAAGGCCATCGTCCACCAGTTGCATTGAAGCCCCTGATATTCTGCCAGCGGCACTGTCCAAGACATCAAAGGTCAAATTTATGGCCGGAGAAGTCGGAGGACGCTGCCGATCAAAACTCAACACCAAAATCGACCCCGGGCCATAGCTACCCAACGCGTGTTGGCGCAGCAGCACGTTGCCGCCGGTCGTAAGCGCCGAGGCCCCAGCGCCATGGCCTCCGAGGTCGTGAATCCCGCGGGCTGGGCAATCACGGCGGCCTGCGGGGTGCCCACAAAACCACCGGCGGACGTCAGTTGCCGAAACGTGTTGTCATCCCCCGTCGTATTGATCGTGACATTGTCCCCCGCGGAATAGGAATCGAAGTTCGCGGACCAGATCAGCGACGCTCGCGCCGGAACAGTCGCCAGCCCCGCGCCCGCCAGCCACAACCCAACCACCGCCCACCGTTTTGCGCTCATGACCTGATCCCTTCCTTTTGATGTTTGACCGCGACACGCTCCCAAGCCTGGGGCGCATACTGTATCAGTACAGTACCCGTGTCAACCCCTTTTTGAATATTTTCCGGGCCAGAAATTTGGCCGGGGGCGGCCGGGCGCGTGGCGCTCAGCGCCCACCGCTGCCAGGCGGAGCTGGAGCCACGGGCGGTGACCGCGACTGGCGGCCTTCCAGGGCCGCGTGCAGCCAGGCGCTGGGCATTGCGTGCAGGGCGATCTGTGAGAGGCCATACTCGGCGATGGCGGGATGAACGGGGTAGTCGGCCTGGGGAATCGTCGCGCAGAAACTGGGCGGCATGACGTAAAATGGTGGCCGGAAATCGTCGCCCGCCACAATCGCGAGCGGTGCGCTGCCGGTTTCCCAGGAGCGTGTCTCGTAACCGAATGCCAAGCCGCGCATGAAGGTCTTTGGCACGGCGCCGTCGAAGGTGTACGACGTGCGGTCGCCGGCCAGCCAATCCTCGAAAAAGAGGTCGCGTGTGCAGATGTAGCCGCCCGAGGCGGTCGTCCGGTCGCTGACGCCATGGATGCCGGACACCCCGCCGAAGTTCTTGCCCAGGGTCCATTGCATCTGACGTTCCGCGAGGTGGAGCAGATCCGGGTCGTCCAGCACGCCGCCGATCCGGACCAGCGAGTAGCTCAGCATCGGCCAGTAGCCCAACGCCCAGTAGCCGGGAATGCGGTCCGGCAGGTTGCACCCCGGTCCGGGCGGTTCCATGGATCGGGCCTGGCCCCACGCGTCAATGGCCGATAGTTTCCGGATTTCCCCGACGAAGGCGGCCAGCCCCTCGCGCAGCGCGGGAGCGACGGGACTGTCGGGCTGGTCCGCCAGAAAATCGCAGGCGACCCAGATGGGGTCCTGCAGGATGGCGGCGGGCATGTTGTAGGCGTTGTACAGTTCGCTGCTGCCCCGGTAGTCGCCGTTCCGGAGACCGTGGGCCACCATTTCCGCGTGGCGGGTCATGCGTTCCTGGTAAACGACCTCGGTGGGGTAGAGGGCGGCGAGATTGAGTTCGGCCCAGAGCGCCTTGGACGCGGAGTAGATCCGGTGACACCCGCTGGTCGCCCCGCCGGCGACTTCCCACAGGCGGTTGCGCTCGTAGTTGCGCTTCGCGGCCGCGGCACTGCGGCGGGCCAGGTCCGGGTCGGTCTCCTGCAAGGCCCGGGCGGCCATGGCACAGACCCCGGCGGCCTGGACGGCGGGAAAGATGTCCTGAGCATAACGGTCGAGGCTGTAGTACGGGATGTTGTCCGTCCCCTGCACGTTCGGTTTGATGTTCAGAACAAAGGCGCCATCCGGCAATTGGCAGCGCAGGAAGGAGTCCAGGGCATAGCGGAACTCGTCCAGCGCCCGCTCCGCCAGCTCGGCGTCGCCAGTTTTACTCAGATTCTGCCACATCCCACAAGTGGCCTGGATGACGGTGGGCCAGAACTCGGCGTGCTTGATCTCGTCGCCGGCGTCGAAATAGCCGCCGGAGGCGTTCATCCGTTCCTGGCGATAGAGGTTCTCGTACGTGTTGAAGCGCTTGTCGCCGCTCGGCACCAGCAGCAGCGCGTCTTCCAGCGCTTCCGGCCCATGGAACCCCGGCAGGTTGCCGTTCATGCGCATGGCCTGCAGACCGTTCAGGGAAATGCGGGCCAGGTCCCGGTACACCGCGCGGTCCACGCGGAATTCCGGTGAGCTGACCGTGACCCCGCTCTGGACAGCCGTCAGGCGGTAACGCCCGGGCTCTTTCAGCTCTGAAAAGTCGGCGATGAAGTAGTGGCGCTGGGAATACCACTCCTCGTTATGATAGGCGGCGACTCCGGAGCGGACCACCTGGCCCTGCCCGTCCCGCAGTTCCCACTTCACCGGATCCTGCGCGCGGCTTTTGATCACCGCCTGCTTATCGGAGGCGGGGTGGAAACCGAGCAGCGACATCTCGATTTCCAGCGGTTCGGCGCCGTAGCCATCGAACGAGGCATCGTCCACCCAGACGGTGCCGGCGGTGTTGTGCTCCACCCGCACCGCCAGCAGCGCGAAAATGGCGCCGTGGGGCGGCTTGGCGGTCACGGCGATCCGGGTCCAGTCGTGCGTGCCGGTGAGCCGCACCGGGCTGGGGTCGCGGCCGATGAACTGGAGGCGCGGCAGCCGGAGCGGGGTCCCTTCCACCGAAAGGTCCCGGTTTTTGTAGTCCCAGGCGTTCATGTCGGCGGCGTACCAGAGGATTTCGCCAAAAACTTCCCCGCTGAGGCCGGCGGTCTTCGCATGGAAACTGAACTGCTGGGTCTTGTTGAAATCCACGGGCGGCCAGTTGCAGACCAGGGCGAATTCCTTTTCCGTCTTGCCGATCCGCAGCGCGCCCGGTTGCTCGTGCCCCACCGCCGGGTCGAGCGCGTACTCGCCTTGCCCGGGCAAGAGATTGAAGCTGCCGAGCGCGTTGGGCAGGTTTTTCGCCTGCTTGAGCGCCGCCGCCAATTCGGGGGACTGGTTGCCCCCGATCGAGTAGGGGGCGGTGGATTTTGCCCGCATTTCCAACGCGGAGTACCAGCCGACGGGTTTGCCGTCCTGGTCCGCCAAGCTGAAATGCGGGTTCACCACCAGGTTGTGCCCGTCGAAAAGATCTGTCTCAGACGGCGGGGTCGGTTCGACGATGAAGCGCAGGTCCGCTGTGCGCGGCGCATACTCCTCCACTCGCCGGATCCGTTGCGCGAGGAACGCGGTCCAGCCGCAGTTCTCCGCCCACACTGTCTGGCCGGCGTCGTCCACGACGGCCAGGGCGTTGACGAACGCCTTGAAATTCTTGCCCTTCAGACGGACCAGCAGTTCGCCCTGCTCGTCCGCCTGCGCCGGGTAGGCGCACTCGGCCACGTTCAGCCAGCCGTGGGCCTTCACGATGTCAAGGTCCTGCTCCACCAGTTGGCCGTTGATGAACAGGTCCATCAACCGGTCGCCGGGGCGCTGCGCGTCCACCTCGTAGAAGGTCAGTTTCAGGGCATAGCGTCCGCCGGGAACCAGGCCGCCGAGGCGGTAGGCCAGCGTGCCCCCGGCCTGTTCCGCAGCACTGGCGGGTGCGGCCAGCGCTGCGGGTTTCTCGCCGTCAACCGTGATCTGGCCGACCCTGCGCCGGAATTCCGGCGCCTGGATTCCCGGCTCGAGCGCGAGGGCATGAATCGGGATGCGGCCGTGCTTCATCATGTAGTGGGGCTGCTTCACGAGGGTTTCCGTCAGTTCGAGGTCGATGCGATGCGGGCCGGCGGTGAGCCGCAGCGGCACCCAGTGGTGGATGGGCGCGCAGTGCCCGCCCTGGCAGATCGCCCGGTACAGTTCGCGGGAGACCGGCGTGCCGTCCACCCGGATTTCCAGTTCGTTCGGCCCCCAGCCCATGCCGTAGCCGCTGTCCAGCATGAGGGTGTACTCGCCCGCGTCCTTGAGGTTGAAGTAGAGCCGGGTCTGCTGCGGCAGCTTGTCGGCGCCCCACAGGATCGAACGCCAGTAGCGCTGCAGCGCGGCGGGAATTTTGCCGGGTTCGGCCGCCCCGACCAGGTAGTCGGCGCTGCGGAGCGGACGCTGGTTCTGTTCGCCGAAGTACTTGGCGGGATCGACGAGATCGGGGTTCTGCTCCCCGGCGAAGCGCCAGGACGTCACCGGCGGCAGCGCGGCGGCCCTGGCCTGTTCCTCCGCGTCGAGCGCGTTGGCCGGCGCCACGGGCGCGTCCGGCGCCAGCCGCGCGAACTCGGTATCGGGCTTCAGATGCGGCGCATTCGGCTGGGCGTTCGGTTCGACAAACCCCTCGGCCTCGCCCGTGTCCGTCCCGATCACCTGGACATTCGCGAACCGCGCCGGTGTGTTGAAGGCGTGCAGGACAATGATCTGGTTCTTGCCGGCCAGGGCGGCGGCATCGAGCCGCTCGGGCAGCGCATACTGGTCACTGAAGCGGACCCGCCCGGATTTCTGGATCCGCTCCAGCCACTCCTCCTTGGGCGACCGCCACACCATGACTTCCTGTCCATCCAGGGTCACCCGCACCGCCTGGCCGTCCAGCCCGATCCCGACCACATGCTTCTGGCCGGCTTCGAACCGGATATCCCGGCTCGCCGTATACAAGTAGTGGGTCCACAGCCGGTAGAGCGGTTTACCTGCGCCCCAGAACGCGGTGTGCCGGGCGCGCAGCTTGCCCGCGCTGAACTCAAACTGCCAGTCTTTGAGATAGGCAAAAATAAACCCGGTGGCGTTCTGTGACTCCACCTCAAAACTCAGGTGTTGCAGATCGTACTGCCGCGGACTCCGCAGGTACCAACCGCAGGCGGGCGCCGTGGCGCCGGTCTGCCACGCGGCGCCGCTCTGTTCCCACTCGCCGACATGCGGAACCAATTGGAGTTCTACGGCCGCCCCGGCGTCGGCCAAGAACCGGACGGCCAGAAACCAAACGACGACTCCCGCAGCGAATCTCAAACGGTTGCTCATGACCATATCCCTATGTCTTTTTCGTTTCCCGGGTTGTGCGGATCTGCTTCACGTTCTCCAGGTCGTCCCAGGGTAGCCCCCGACGCGGTTTTTGTTTCACCGTGGCTCATAGAACTTTTTCCTGGTAAAATGCATCGCAGATTTCAAGCACCTCGGCCATGTCGTCGAGGGACAGGGGCGAGGGCTTGCCGTCGCGGGCCAGCTCGAGCAGCTCGAGCATCATTTCTTTGCGGAAATCGCTGTCCGGCCACCTATTTTCCACAACCTCGCCGGAAGCGTACTCGACCCGCAGGAGCCCCTTGCGGAATTCGGCGCGGCCCTTCTCGGTCATCAGGTTCAGGTAGAGCCCTTCCTGCGGATCCACGGGGCAGTAACCGGTTTCGACCACCGCGTAGGCGCCATCACGGCAGTCCAGCAGCAAGGACGAGAAATCCTCGATCGGTCCCTGGTTCACGGCCTGGCTGGCGATACCGGCGTGGTAGACCGGTTGCAGCCCGAGCAGGCGCAGCAGCGAGAGGCACAGCACCCCGAGGTTTAACAACGCGCCGCCGGGCGTCAGTTGCGGGTCGAGCATCCACGGGCTGCCCATCTTTATGTAGCGTGCCACCGGCCCGGCGAAGTACTGCGCCTCAACGCGCGCTGGCCGGCCGAGCTGGCCGGATTCCAAAATCGCCCGCAGTTCCTGAAACGCCGGGAACCAGTACGGAATCAGCGCCGGGGCGTGAAACAGATGGGTCGCCCGGCAGCGCGCGGCCAGCGCGCGGACGGGTGCGGCACCGACGCCGGCCGGCTTCTCGATCAGGAAGGGGATCTGGCGGTCAATCAGCAGTGCGGCCAGTTCCGGCATCCGCCGGTAGTTGCCCAGGCAGACGGCGAATTCAGGCTGCGTCTCATCCAGTAATTGGGCCGGATCGGTGAACCCGCGCGTGGCGAGTTTGCCGGCTTTGATCGTGGCCATGGCGTCGTCGTCGTCGTGCACGCCGACGAGCTGGTGCGGGGCCTGTTGTGCCACGCCGGCGTAGATGGGGCTGTGCCAGTGGCCAATGCCGAGAATGGCGATTTTCACGGGAGCCCTCCGCTCAATTCCGCCAGGGCCACCCGCCGCCCGCCTTCCCGCTGGGAGATCACGGCGGCTTCATTCAACGCTACGGCCACCAGTCCGACCTCCCCGGGGGTCTCGAGCAGCCCCTGGCCGCAGATCGCGGCGCAGAACTGTCCGATCACACGCTCGGCGCTGCCCGTCGCCGACAGGTCGGTCACCGGGACGTTTTCCCGCGCCCAGGGCCTGGGCTCGCGTTCCAGATGGAGCGTGGTCTCGGTGGCCACCGCGTTCCCCGCCGTTCCCAGAATATGGATGCGGTCGCTCGGCGCCGAGGCGTAGCTTGAGGTTACCACCCCAACACGGTTGTGCTCGTACTCGATCAGGACGGCGGCTGTATCCTCCAGTTCCGATGGCGACACCAGGCGCCGCAACTGCGCCGTGACGGCCAGCGGCCGCCCGAGCAGTGCGTTCACCACGTCAAACAGGTGCACCCCTAACAGATTCAGACAGCCGCCCGGAACGTTCGCCGCCTGACTACGCCACATCCCCGCGGCGGTCAACTTTTGCAGCCCGGCGGAACTGCCCATGTGGGCTACCACCATCGTCACTGTCCCCAAGGCCCCGGCCTTGGCCAGCTCCAGCGCCCGCGCCACCGAGGGACGGAAGCGATATTCATGCCCCACCTGCAACACCAGCTTGGCGTCGGCGGCCAGGCGCAGCGCCTCGTGACACTCGGCGACCGTGTTGCAGAGCGGCTTGGTGACCGACAGGTGCAGCCCCAGCTTCACCGCCTCGCGGACGTTCGGCAGATGCGCCGGGTTCGGCGTGCCGATGACCACCGCCGCCGGCTGACATGTCCTGACGATTTCCGCCAGCGTCTCGAACGCGGGCAGTCCCGTTTTTTCCTGGAATCCGGCCCGCGCCTCCGCCTGGAGGTCAACCCCGCCAACCAATTCGGCGGCCGGAGTATTCCGGATGCCGGGCAGGTAATGCCAGTCATTGATGCCCTTGAGTCCCATCAAAGCCAATTTTACGGCCGGGGCTTTGTGCCTGTTCATATTTTGCATACCGGACTTGTTACCGTTTTCGAACTCACCCGCCAGTGCGCGCTGGGCACGCCCTGTCGCAAACTGTTTTCACGCCACCCTGGCGACACTGTATCCATACAGTAGTCCTGTCAATGCATTTTCAAAAACTGGAAATTGAGCCGGCCGGCCGTTGCTGTCCCGGTCGGCCCCGTCGCCGCGCGGGCTTAAGGGTGGGGCGCTGGCGGGAGAGTCACCGGGGCACGCGCCGACCGCCCGATACATGCGGGAAGCGGACCGGGCCGACCCGGCCTTGTTCGATTAGCTGCGCCGCCCGCGCCGCGCCCTCAGCATCGCCAGCGCCAACCCCACGCCCAGCAGGCCGAGGGTGGTCGGCTCGGGGATAACCGCTCCGAAACCCAATTCGAGCACGCCCGTTGAGCCCACCGTGTCGCCAACCGAATCCCAAGCCCCGAAATTGTCGAAATAGGCGCTGGACGCCAGTGTATAGGCGGGTTGTTGGATACTGAATCCGGCCGCTGTTTTATCTGCATTAATAGCTTGCGTCGCAAGCGTCGCTCCGTAGCTGCCGTCCGCCTTCCTGAAATACATGCCCAGCGTATTGGCGTTCAACGTCCCCAGGCTTCCCGGCAATGCTATTCCGCCTGCGCTCTGATTCATCACCACGGTGACCCGCACCCTATTGGTGGTCAAAAGGCCATCGTCCACCAGATTCATTGAAGCCCCTGATATTCTGCCAGCGGCACTGTCCACGACATCCAGGGTCAAATTTATGGCCGGAGAAGTCGGAGGACGCTGCCGATCAAAACTCAACACCAAAATCGACCCCGGGCCATAGCTACCCAACGCGTGTTGGCGCAGCAGCACGTTGCCGCCGGTCGTAATCGCCGAGGCCCCCAGCGCCATGGCCTCCGAGGTCGTGAATCCCGCGGGCTGGGCAATCACGGCGGCCTGCGGGGTGCCCACAAAACCACCGGCGGACGTCAGTTGCCGAAACGTGTTGTCATCCCCCGTCGTATTGATCGTTACATTGTCCCCCGCGGAATAGGAATCGAAGTTCGCGGACCAGATCAGGCTCGCGTCCGCCCGCACAACCAGCCCGGCCAGACAGAGCCCCGCCACCCAAAGCCTTCTTCCATTGCTGCGTCCTGCTTTCATTGCCTGCTCCT
Organism: Fidelibacterota bacterium; assembly: GCA_021734645.1. Taxonomy (GTDB): domain Bacteria; phylum Verrucomicrobiota; class Kiritimatiellia; order JAIPIQ01; family JAIPIQ01; genus JAIPIQ01. The sequence continues at coordinate 19,608 of JAIPIQ010000012.1, forward strand.
TCTGTTCTGTTCAGCCATACCCCATGCATGACTATCTCATCCGTATCAATACACTTGGCCCGCGTCAAGCCCTTTTTTGAACTTTTTTTTCGGGGGCTTCCTGCCGCTTGTGGGGGCGTGCTGCGCAAAAGGCGTGAAAGAGATCCGGGGCGACGGCCTGGGGCCAGGGCGGGCGGCGGCGGTGGAGGCCGCGGACGCGGTCGGTGACCTGGCCGGTCAGGGCCTCGAACCAGCCCCAGACGGCCACGCCGCGCGGATAGAAGGCCAGGTTGTTGCCGTTGAAAGTTTCGAAGAACAGGCGCGGTTCCTGGGTGTTGGTCAGGGTTTGCCATTCCCAATAGCGTTCGGACAGCGCGCGCAGGTCCAGGCCGCGCCGCAGGGCGGCCAGATCCCGCAGGATGTTCATGGAAATCCAGCCGGGGCGCAGGGCGGCGCCGGCCAGGCCATCCTGGGCGGCGCCGGTCTGGCCATCGAGGGTCGGCCCCGTGTGATCGGAATGGGCGCAGCCATACTCGCGCAGACAGCGCGCCGTGGCGTTCTGAAGATCCTGGACGACGCGCTGTTCATCGAGGCCAATGGAGAAGCCGACCATATCGAGCAGGGGCAGGGTATTGGCCGTGTAGATGTGGGCGGCATCCCAGCCGGGCAGGGTTGCGAGGGCGATGGGCCGGCCGGTCCAGGGGTTGACCACGCCGTCCGCGCGCGGGTCGAGCAGGGTGACGAAATGATCGCGCTGCCAGCCGCGCGCGCGGAGGGTGGCGCGAATCCGGCGGGCCTGGCGGCGACAGAGGGCGGCGGCCGGGGCGCGGCCGGTTTCCTGCATGAGCACGGCCCCGGTGGCAAAGGCCGCCAGGGTCTTGACCGCCAGGTAGGTTTGTTTGCGGCCATACTGGATGGCGGGGGCCGCGTCATCAATGGTATTGGCGACGCCCCGGTCCGGCACGCCATCGCCCGTGCTGTCGCAGGCCGCCAGAAAGCGCAGGAACTGCTCGGCCGTTCCGGCGTGCCGCCGAATGCGCCGGGGGTCGCCCGTGCGCCGCCAGTGAGCAAAAAGCAGGAGGATATAGTTGGCGGTTTCCTCGACTTCCATCTCGTGGGGATAACGTGGTTGGCCGACCTGGATCCCGCGGCCCATGTCATGGGTGAGATAGCGGGTGCCCCGGCCCGCGGTGCCCAGCGTGCGGCGGCCGGAACGGGCGTAGCGCGGCCAGGCGTCCAGCTCCAACCCCAGCAATTCCGGCCAGACCGCCAGGTAGAACGGCGCCTGGGTGAACTCGACATCCACCGTGGAATGAAAGTGGCAATTGCCTTCCCAGACGGTGAAGAGCTGTCGCCGACCCCGTTGCACCCACCAGGTGTTGGCCAGCCAGGCGTGTAAGGTCTGGGCCAGGAGGTGATTGACCGCCGGCCCGCAATTGTTCCGCGCCACGAGGGCGTCCACTCGGGCCGCATTTTCAAAAATGGCGGCGCCCTCGCGCCGCGCCCAGCCGGTGACCGCCTCGAGTGACCCATGCCGCTGGTGGTACCGGAAGGGCCAGGGTTCGCCCCGGACTTCGAGGACCGGTTGCTGCCAGGCGCACCAGGCCACGTCCAGCCGCCGGTCGGTCGCCGCCGCTTCGAGCCGCACCCGGCGCTCGATACGCCGCCCGCGCCGCGCGCCCGTCAACGCCACCCATTGCTCGGCGTGGGCCCGGGGCGGCAGCGGCGCGCGGTCGCCCGCCTGTTCCGCGCAGTCAAAGGCCAGCGCCAGCGCGTCCGGCCCCGCCGGACGCACCTTGAGCCCCGCCCCGCGCAGCTCCAGGAAGATCGTGACCTCTTCGGCGGGTTCCAAAATCCCGCCATTCCCAACGATAGTGACCGCCCAAGCGCGCGACTTCCAGCCGCAGCCCCAGCACCGGGGTTGTGGAAAAGTCCGCGTCGCGCGGCCGAAAAGGCGTGATCGCCGTCAGTTTGACTTTCAGCAGCTCCCGTGGCAACAACCCGTACAACGTCATGGTACAAGGCGTCAGGCGCTGATCGTGAAATGCAAACCGCTCCCCCCGCGGCGTCAGCGGCAACATCCACTCCCGATCGCCGATGCGCACGCCCGCGCACAGCTCCATTTCCGGCAAAGCGTCGAAGGGGCCGTTGCGAATCAACTGCACCCGCCGCCCCGGCGCATCCCATAACAAACCGTGCCGCCCGCCCAACACCGTCACCGCATCCGCCATCAACTGCATCCATCGGCCTCCCAGGCACGCGCTCGCACGCTGCGCACGCCGGACCACACCCTAAACCGCGGGCGAGTGTAGCGCAACACTATTACGTTCACACTATTGCGTTCGACCCGGCAGCCGGGAGGAAGCAGAGGGAAGCTGAAGGCGCTCGTATCGGGTGCTCGTATCGGGTTGACTTTTCCAGAACACTAGTTAGACTAGTTTGGTTATTTAATGGAGGATGCTATGCAGACAGTCAGTCTATTTGATGCCAAGACGCATTTGTCGCGGATTGTGGAGGATCTGCTGTCAGGTAAAGAAGACCGCGTGGTGATCGCCCGCCGCGGCAAGCCGGTGGTGCTGGTGACCCCCGCTAAGGGTGTGGAAACATCGCGGAGGGTCGGGCTGGCCAAAGGACGTTTCGATATTCCGGACGACATTGACGGCCCGAACCCGACCGTTGCCGCGCTGTTCGAGGGAGGAGGCGTCCAGTGAAGCTCCTGCTCGACACGCAGATCGCGTTGTGGGCTCTGACGGACAGCCCCCGGCTCTCCGAGCGGGCGCGAATCCTGATCCTCAACCCGGATGCCGCGGTCTTCTTCAGCGCGGCATCGGTCTGGGAGATCGCCATCAAGCACCGGCTGGCGCGCGGCGACATGCCGGTATCGGGGGCCGAAGCGGCCGGCCTGTTCCGGGAAGCAGGCTATATCGAGCTGCCGATCACGGCCGCCCACGCTGCCGCCACGGAGAAACTGCCTGGCCACCATGCCGATCCGTTCGACCGCCTGCTGGTGGCCCAGGCGCTGCATGAGCCTTTGCGGTTGCTCACGCATGACCGGCAACTCCTGGCGTACGGTGGCAACGTCGAATTCGTGTAGGCCGTCGCTTTCCGGGCTTCCAGGCGCAAATTTGCCTGCGCCGGACCACACCCTAAAGCGCGGGCGAGTGTAGCGCAACACTATTGCGTTCGACCAAGCGCGCGGGCAGGATGGTCGAGGCCACCGGCTGCTGCGGCCGGCGCAACTGGCGCTGCAGGGCTTCCGCCGCCGCGCGGGCCAGGGCGGCCAGGGGCTGGGCGAAGGTAGTCAGGGGGGGCTGGCACATCCGGGCAAAGTCCACATCGTCGAATCCCAGGACCGACAGGCGCTGGGGTACGGCCACCCCGGCGGCATTGAGCGCGCGCATCAGGTTGAACGCCCAGAGGTCGCAGACCGCAAACACGGCGGTGATGGCCGGGCGGGCGCGCTGCAAGCGGGTCACGGCGGCCTGGGCGGCGGCCGGATCGTGGCCGAGCCCCGCCTGCGAGATGCGGCGCACGCGCAGTCCGCGCGCGTCGGCCACCGCCGAGAAGCCCTGCCAGCGCATCTCGGCGAATGGGGTGAACGCGCTCTCGAGGAAGGCAACCGAGCGATGCCCGCGCTCGGCCAGATATTCGGCCGCTTGCGCGCCGCCGCGCAGGTCGTCGCAGCGGACCACGGGCGCCTGGGTATACGGCAGGTCGCTGTCCATGATCACCGCCGGAATCCGGGCGGATTCGAGCATTTGCAATTGGTGGCGGTTAGCTTCGAGAAACCGGGCCTGATCCTGGCCAGTAATGGGGAAATAGGCGACGGCGGCCACGCCGAGCTTGCGGAATCGTTCGAGGATGCGCTCCATACGTTCCGTCGAATTCAAGGAGGCGTGCACCACGGGATTCAAATGGCGTTCGTGGAACTCGAGGTCCAGGGCCTTGAGCAGGGGCACGAAAAAGGCGTTGTCAATAAAGGGGGGCACGATGCCCACCAGCGTGCCGTCCCGGCGGCGGCCGGCCCGCCGCGCGGCCACATACATGCCGCTGCCGTGCTGCGCCGTCACCAGGCCGGCCTGGCGCAGATTGCTGAACGCCCGCACCGCCGTCGCCATCGAAACCTTGTGCCGGGCCATGATCTCCCGCACCGATGGCAAGGGCGCGCCGACCTTCAGACCGGCGATCTGCCGCCGTAACAAGGCTTCCAACTGGGCATACTTCGGCTGCGTTCTTGGTTTATCCTTCATGGTTATCCGCTTCCGGCGACGCCCCGACCGCTCCGCGGTTGCGCGCGCCGCACCATGACGGACTGCTTAACATCCTGCCGCCCGACCGTCAAATGAAAGTATGAGGCCCTTGCAGACCCCCCCGCGTCACCCGCCTCCGGCGGTCGCCACGAGGGGTTCTGTAAGTAAAAACGGCGCGTCGGCAGACGTTTTGGTGCTTTCGGACGTGTGAGTGGCCGAAAGGGGCCGTTTTCGGGCACACTCAGACCTTCCCAGCTTTCAGCGTCGGGTTTTTGGCCGTGCCTCTGTGCGGCGTGTTCAGCATGCGCACAATCTCCTGAAAATGGGGGACAGGTAAGCCCCCCCCGAAATATGAGATAAGTTGGTTGTTCGTTTTGGGCGCGGCATGGGGTTGCGCAGAAAACGATGGGCTGAAGCTGAAGCGTCACGAGCGCCCCACTGTGGGTGGGAATGTTCTTCAGCTGAGGCTCTTGCAAAACCACCAGCGGACGACACGGAGGTCGTCCCTCCATTTGAAACGCGCGGGTCTTGAAATGATTTCTGGAGGGTCGGGCTCCGTCCCGACCGCTGAACAGGATGTTTTCTGTGCGTTCAGCTCGGTCATTTTTTTTCTTGCATGGCCTTTGGCGCCGGGTATAGTGCGCCTGAACGCTGACCGGCATACAGCCCATTTTCAGGCGGGGGCGTAGCTCAATCGGTTAGAGTACCAGACTGTCGATCTGGGTGTTGCGGGTTCGAGTCCCGTCGCTCCCGCCATTTTTTAGCGCGCGCCGCGCCGCGGCGGCGCTCCCTGCCCCACACGCTCATTTCGCCTCGGTTTGCGGGGCGATCAGCAGAACCAATTCCCCTTTGACGGTACGCTGGGCGAAGGCGGCGCGCAGTTCAGCGGCGGGGCCCAGGCGCGTTTCCTCGAAGAATTTGGTCAATTCGCGGGCCAGGAACAGGGGGCGTTCCGGCGCCAGGGTTTCGAGTTCCTCGAGCAGGCGCAGGAGTCGGTAGGGTGATTCATAGAGGATGACGGGGTGGGGCATGGCCAGCAACACCTCGAGGCGGCGGGCGCGGGCGCCGGATTTGACCGGCAGGAAGCCCTCGAAGTGGAAGGCGCCGCCGCCCCAGCCGCTGAGGGCCAGGGCCATATCCGCCGCCGAGGGGCCCGGCGCGGCGGTCACGAGCCGTCCGGCGGCGCGCACGGCCTGCACGAGTCGGGCGCCGGGATCCGCAATGGCGGGCATGCCGGCATCCGTGACATAGGCGACGGCCTGGCCGGCATCGAGGGCGGTCAGCACCCGGCTGACGCGCGCGGCCTCGTTGAAGCGGTGGCAACTGAGCAGGGGGGTGCGAATCTCGAAATGAGTCAGGAGCTGTCGGCTCCGGCGGGTATCTTCGGCGAGAATCAGATGGGCGCGCCGCAGGGTATCGAGGGCGCGGGCGGTGATGTCGCCAAGGTTGCCGATGGGGGTTCCCACCAGATAGAGGCCGGTCGGTAGCGGGTCAATGGTCATGGGGATTCGTCGGGGTTGGCGGCCGGGGTGGTTTCGGCGGCGGGGTCGGTGAAGCGGATCAGGTCGCCGCCGGGGTGGGGGATGCGTTCGGCGGCGGTGCGGTAGATGCGTCCCAGCAGGTGCGGATCGAGGATTTCGCCGGGGGGGCCGTCGGCCTGGATGCGTCCGTCGGCGAGGAAGGTCAGGCGGTCGGCGTATTGCGCGGCCAGATTGACGTCGTGGCTGATGCAGAGGACCGCGAGGTTGTCGCGGTGGGCGGCCTGGCGGATGAGGCCGTAGAGGCGCAGGCGGGTGCGGGGATCGAGTTGGTTGGCCGGTTCATCGAGCAGGAGCACGCGGGGATCCTGGGTCAGAGCGCGCGCCAGCATGACCCGTTGGGCTTCGCCGCCGGAAAGAGATTGCAGGGGGCGGTCGGCCAGGGGGGCCAGGCCGACCTGTTCGAGGACGGCGTTTACGCGGTGTTCGGTGGCGGCGGCGCTTTCCCGGTGGGGGAAGCGGGCCAGGCGCAGGATTTCGCGCACGGAAAACCCGAAGGCCACTTCCGGGCGCTGGGGCAGATAGGCCAGGCGGCGGGCGCGGGCGCGGGGCGACCATTTCGCCAGGGGTTTATCGAGCAGCCGGATATCGCCCGCGCTGGGTCGCAGGCGGCCGAGCAGGCAGCGCAGCAGGGTGGTTTTGCCGCACCCGTTGGGTCCCAGCAGGCAGGTGAATTGGCCGGGCGCCAGGGCCAGGTCGAGGCGGGAGAAAAGCGGTTGGGCGCCGGGATAGGCGTAGGCGAGCTGACTGGCGCTGAGGAGGGGGGCGGTCACGGATTCGCGCCCGTACGGGTTGGGTTGCGACGCAGCAGGGCCAGGAAGAAAGGCGCGCCGGTCAGGGCGGTGGCCACGCCGACGGGGATGGGTCCGACGCCGAGGGAACGGCCGCCTTCCCGGCAGAGGGTATCGGCCGCGATCAGCAGGCACGCGCCCGCGAACCCGGCGCGGCGCACCAGACGGGGATGCCCGGGGCCACCAGCCAGGCGGCAAATATGGGGGACGATCAGGCCCACAAAGCCGATGGGACCCGCCAGGGCGACGGCCGCGGCCGTGAGCAGCCCCACCACCGTGAACAGTTCGAGCCGCAGCGCGGCCGGCC